>NZ_WTEV01000091.1 GCF_009795885.1 Gilliamella sp. Pas-s25
TGTGATGGTCTTCAGTAAAGGTAAGGCTATGACAAAGCGTGTGGCTCCAACCATAACCTAATCCATTATTGAACTCAACGGCACTAGTTCGGTAAAGCCGTTGCCAAACCAAAAAACTGTAAATACACAAATTTATTTACAGGGTTCTGTCGAAGTAATAAGATATTTTGCTATAAGATAGTAAAGGTTAATACTTTGAAGCTATACTACATAATTTTTATATGCAATATTACCTTTTTCACTACTTCTAAAATAATTTTTGGAAAAGACATATTCTAAAAAATTAGAATAAATATTATTCAGATCTAGCTGATTAATATTTCTATTTTTTAATTTGACAATTAATTCTTGATATCTGTTAATAATATCAACTTCATGGTGTGTAATATAATCTCGAAACTCTA
>NZ_WTEV01000092.1 GCF_009795885.1 Gilliamella sp. Pas-s25
GAAGTACAATTACTGATAAATGAGGTAAAAGTGCGAGTCAACCTGTTATATGACTAACAGTAGTCTAGGGATAGTGCGAAACTGGCAACGGTTTGGTGCGGAGCTTCCTGACAATGTACCCCCTTGAGGAATAGCAAGGTTAATGCTTATCGTGAGATAACACTAAGTAATGGCAAGTAGCATGCCATGAGGGGCTAGGCTAAATAGAAAGATGAACGTAAGTGAACTGTTGATAAACGTCGTGACTTGCAAAGAGCTTAAGCTACTGACAAGCTCTAACCAAAATGGTATATAGTGGGATATCTCTTTCTATATTGGGGATACGTCATCATAACACTATCGGCGAACAGACAGCATCTTAACTATTTGTGTGATAATAATGGAACTTGGTAAGCCTG
>NZ_WTEV01000093.1 GCF_009795885.1 Gilliamella sp. Pas-s25
TATTTGTTAGCAATTTTTGTATTAATGATTCTGGCACTTGCCACCAAGGTGATGTTTGTACCGCTTGTTCAAGTGGCACATGCACTACATGCGATTGGTGATTGATCCAATAAAAAGCAAAGGCAGGCAGCACGTCTTGCCAGCTATCGGCAAAGTGATCAAGTATAATTGACAGGTATTCGCCATCCCAATAGCGAAAAAACACCGTTTCACCATTTGGCATTATGGCTTGGGTTAGGCTACGTAAATGCGCACAGATGGCCTCGAAGGGAAGATGAGAGCGCGCCAGCCAGCCCCAGTCTTTGTACTCGGTGTTGTTTATCCAATCTAAAAAGGGGCTGTGCTCATCAAGTCTAACTAGCATGGGCA
>NZ_WTEV01000094.1 GCF_009795885.1 Gilliamella sp. Pas-s25
GCAAGGCGTAGTCATATTCAGTCACTTTACCGGCTTCATCTTTAAACCAAGTCACTTTGCCATAAGCGTTATATCGATATTCCCGTGTGGTGTTATTCGGATAGGTAATTTTAGTGATTTGACCTAAGGCATTATACTGGTAATGAAGGCTATTATTTTGCCCATCAGTCACCGTTTCAATACGCCCTTGTGCATCATAAGCGTACTGTTCATAGCGACCATCAGGGTAGGTGATTTGCCTAACTTGACTCAAGTGATTAAACTGTTGGGTTAGTCGGGTACCATCTGGATAAAGGACAGCAGTACATTGCCCGTCTAATAAATCTGTAACAGAAGTGTAATTTTATGCTCATTATCATTTAAAAAT
>NZ_WTEV01000095.1 GCF_009795885.1 Gilliamella sp. Pas-s25
CGAAACTGGTAACGGTTTGGTGCGGAGCTTCCTGACAATGTACCCCCTTGAGGAATAGCAAGGTTAATGTTTATCGTGAGATAACGTTAAGTAATGACAAGTAGCATGTCATGAGGGGCTAGGCTAAATAGAAAGATGAACGTAAGTGAACTGTTGATAAACGTCATTAGGCGCGTGAGCCAAAGGCTACTGACAGGCTCTAACCAAAATGGTACGTAGTGGGTTATCTCTTTTTAGTTTGGGGATACGTCATCATAAACACTACTGGCGAACAGACAGTATCTTAACTATTTGTGTGATAATAATGGAACTTGGTAAGCCTGTATTTCCGCCTTAGGGCAGGTAAAGCGCAAGCGATACTGATG
>NZ_WTEV01000010.1 GCF_009795885.1 Gilliamella sp. Pas-s25
AATAAAATCCAAATTAAAAATCTTATTTATGGTTTAAATAAAAAAATAAACCCCGAATTATATCGAGGTTTGTCATCAATCTGAGACGCTAATAAGCGTCTTTTTATTATTAGTTACGTTGGTGATTTATTTCTTAGCTTGTTCAGCAGCCTTAACGATTGCGGCAAAAGCATCGGCTTTTAATGATGCTCCTCCAACTAATGCGCCATCGATGTCTGGCTGAGTAAATAGTTCGGCTGCATTTTTATCATTAACAGAACCACCATATTGAATGATCACTTGTTGTGCTACCTTTGCATCTTGTTTGGCAATATGATCGCGAATAAATTTGTGGACTGCCTGTGCCTGTGCTGGAGTTGCAGATTTACCAGTTCCAATAGCCCAAACTGGTTCATAAGCAATAATAGCACCGTTAAATGCTTGAACGCCAAGTGCTTTAATAACTGCATCAATTTGGCGCGCACAAACAGCTTGTGTTTGACCTGCTTCGTTTTCGGCTTCGGTTTCACCAATACATAGTACAGGCACTAAACCAGCCTCTTTAATTACACCAAACTTTTTAGCAATAAATTCATCAGATTCTTTGTGATAAGTGCGACGTTCAGAATGACCAATGATTATATGAGTTACGCCAATTTCTTTGAGCATATTGACTGATACTTCGCCAGTAAAAGCACCCGATAAGTTAACTCCTACATCTTGTGCACCTAGAATAATATTCGATTTGCCTAATTGATGTTTGACAAAGTCTAAATAAACAACTGGTGGGGCAATGGCAACATCGCATTGAGCATTGGCTGATAGCTCATTTTTTAGCCCTGCTACTAGGTTTTTTGCCATTTCAATACTACCATTGAGTTTCCAGTTACCCATAACGAGAGGTTTTCGCATAATTTTCTCCAACTTAAGATTTAAAAAGGTGTTGATTTCAGAATGAATTGGTTATAATACTATCTATTATACATCAAATAAATTGAGCTTGAGGAAAAATATGTCATTAGAAATATTAAATCAATTAGAAAGTCGAATCCAACATACAATTAATACTATCACTACATTACAACAAGAGATTGCTACTTTAAAGCAAGGTAATCAAGAGTTGGAGCAACTGATTAACGATAGTTCTGATGAAATGAAAGTATTACGCGACGAAAACGAAAAACTAAAACAAGATCAGCAAGTATGGCAACAACGTATTCAAACTTTATTAAGCAAGATTGGTGAAATAACACAGTAATTGGTTCGATTTTTTAACGCGACTTAGGTCGCGTTTCTTTTATATTATATTCATCATAATGGCGAAGATTAAATCTAATGCGACAAAAGCTAAAATCACTCTGGCTGACCGAAACCGTCCATTTAATTGAAACAGAGTCTGGACGATTTGCCGACCAAGACATTAACCGACAAGTAAGAGCAGAACAAATATCGCTTACAGATCGAATTGTGATGCGAGCAACCATGTTGTCTAAACAAAATGGGCTATATTCGGCGCAAAAAATACTGTTACGATCTGTTAAATTCTCTTTTGTGCTATTACTGTTATTATCTGTGTTTTTGGGAAGCTCTTTAGCATTGGGGGCGTTAAGCCAAAATCCAATCAATTTGTATTGGGCTCTTTTTAGCTTATTAGGTGTGCATCTAATTACATTATCTATTTGGTTTGGTTCGTTCTTCTTTTTTGCTAATTTTGGTGGCAGTTTATTGATTCATTGTTGGTTATGGTTAGTTAAAAAACTCTCTCAAAAAAAGACAGTCCAGCAACTTATACCTGCGTTTGTTGAGCTGTTTGGATCGCGCATTCGTTGGCTTATTGGTTTTGTACTTAATCTGTTTTGGACTGTAATTTTAAGTAGCTCGTTATTGGTGTTAGTTGTGCTATTTTCAACTAAGCATTATAGCTTTGAATGGCAAACAACGCTGCTTAGTTCTGATACTGTGATTGCTTTAACTCACTATTTAGGTTACTTACCGTCATTATTTGGTTTTGAAATTCCTAAGGATGAAGTCATAAAGCTAAGCGAACATGCGCTAAGCGCTGGTGAAGTACGTTCATCATGGGCTGTTTGGTTGCTTGGCGTGTTTATTGTCTATGGCTTGGTGGTACGCTTTTTATGTATGGTATTTTGTGGCGTTAATTGGTTGGTCAGTTGTCGTCGAATTACGCTAAATACTGCACACCCTGATTATCAGATATTAGCAAATCAATTACAGCCACTGTTTGTTAAGATTGAGGATGCAGATAAATTTGGTAGTACCAGCAATCAATGGTATTTACCAATACATTCAATTGAAAACGGCGAGGGGGTATTTTTGGTTGCCATAGATGTGCAAGAAAGTTGGCATTATCCAGAATTTGTTTCATTTTTAGGTTTTTTAAATACTCGTGAGCAGCGCAGTAAGATTTTAGATTATTTACAATTGACACCGGCCAAAAAACTATTAATAGCGATTGATACTGATAGATCGCCTGATCGGGGATTATTGAATTTTATTCATCAGTTGATTAATAAATCACTGCAAACTCGTATTTGGTTTATTAATCAAGGCAAACAGTATCATAATTGGCAATTGCTATCTTTTCAGTTAGCTCAACCTGATTGGCTAAGCGAGGACCCTTAATATGTTATCAACGTTAAAATTAGCAGTGGTGGGGCATGCTAATGTTGGCAAAACGTCGTTACTTCGTACTTTGATTCGTAACAGTCATTTTGGTCATGTGTCTGATAGCCCCGGTACTACAAGACATGTTGAATCAATAACATTGCCACTTGAACATCATAAATCGATTGTTTTTTATGATACCCCAGGGTTAGAAGACAGTTTAGCGCTTTATGATTACATTAACCAACTTGTTCCCGCTAATTCAAAACTTGATGGTATTGATAAATTAACCTTTTTTTTACAAAGTCCAGAGTCCGAAAACGTATTTAATCAAGAAGCTAAAGTTATCAGACAATTGTTAAATAGCGATGCAGCCATTTATGTCATTGATGCACGCGAGCCAGTATTGGCCAAGTATCACGATGAATTAGCTATTTTAGCCAATAGTGATAAACCCATATTAGCCGTTTTAAATTTTATCTCTGATAGCGATCAGAATGAAAAGGAATGGAAAAAGTTACTGTCACGCATTGGCATTCATGCTATTATACGCTTCGACGCCGTATTTCCTCCCCTAGATGGAGAGGAGCGTTTATATCATAGCCTTGCTTTACTGGTTGAGCCAGCTAAAGAAATATTAGATAATTGGCTAGATAAAATCGCACAAATTCGCGAATCTCGCAATCAAACCGCAAATCAAATTATTGCTGAAACTCTTGTTGATGTCACTGCCTTTTACGAAATGGCTAAATTAAATGACAATCAAGCAATTACTGATATGCAAAATAAAGTCAGAAAGCGAGAACAAATAGCGATTAACGAATTACTAAAGTTATATCAATTCGATTCAACTCAAGAAAGTGAAGAGAATTTGCCTTTAATCAAAGGTCGTTATAATGCTGATCTTTTTAATGTTGATGCATTAAAAACGGTGGGTATCCATTTGACTAAAGGCTTTGTGTCTGGCGCAACGATAGGTGCAAGTATTGACTTAGCAACCGGAGGAATTTCGCTAGGCTCTGCTGCGTTAATTGGCGCAGCAGTGGGTAGTTTAATGCAAACTGCAAAACATTATGGTGCTAGAATGCGGTATCAGCTTTCTGGTTATAGTAAATTAAGTGTTGATGATGTTATTATTTGTTTTCTTTCTTTGCGATTAATTCGCCTAAAAGAAAGTCTAAATCATCGCAGCCATGCGGACATGAGCCCAGTTAAATTATCTAAATTAGATAAAAGTGAATGGGAAAAAGGAATGTTACCAAAAAGCTTAAAGGTAGCAAGACGTTATTCGCATTGGTCGATTTTAAATAAAGGAACAAAAAGAAATGACAAAAAAAGACAATCGACTATTAGGGACGTTGCTGAGCAATTGCATTAATTTACAGCAACTTTGTTTAATAACTACGTTGATCTTTTCTATCTTTATGTTATTTGGTTGTAGTAGTAGCCAAGGTCAAGTTGCTGTTAAGAGTACTAAACCTAGCCCAACTATGTTAGCTAAAATAGAATCTCACTATAAAAAATGGCATAATACGCCATATCGTTATGGAGGTACAACTTTAGCCGGTAGTGACTGTTCTGCTTTGGTGATGAACTTTTTCAAAAATAAACTTTCAAAAACCTTACCGAGAAGTGCGGCAGAGCAAGCTAAATTAGGTGTCAAGGTGAAGAAGCCAAAAGCAGGCGATTTAGTGTTCTTTAAAACCGGTCGTAGCCGTAGTGGTTTACATGTAGGTATTTACTATGCAGATGGTAAATTTTTGCATGCTTCAACGTCGAAAGGGGTTGTCTATTCCAACTTAAATGAAAGTTACTGGAAGAAACATTACTGGATGGCACGCCGTTTAACCGGTAGTTAATAATGAGATTTATCGAGTATTTAAATTAAAGCGTTCTCAATTTAATCAATTTAGAGCGCTTTAATTATTCGTTCAGTTTATAATTAAATCATCGCTCTATCTCTTAATTCACGCATTACATTTGCGACATAAAGCATTTCGCCCGGTGTGCCGAGTGATATACGACACCAATTGGTCGCAGGGGGAAAATCTCGACCGACTAATATAAAGTTATGTTTCATTAATTCACGATAATCATTTAACTTGATAGGCACTTTATGAAACATAAAATTAGTTTCTGATTTAAGATAATGTAGTCCTAACTCTGACAATACTTTTTCCATGATTTCGCGCGATACATCAACTACTTTTTTGGAGTAAGACAAATATTGAGTATCATTTATTGATGCTAATGCGGCACAAACACCACAATAGTTGAGTTTTTCACCTGCTACATACTGCGCTATATTTTTAATGTTTTCATCAGTACTTACAACGTAGCCAACACGTAATCCTGCCATTGCATGAATTTTAGAAAATGTTTTAAGTAATACAATATTTTCATATCCTTGTGTAATAAATTTGTCTGCTGATTCAAAAGTAGGATCATTAACAAATTCAGCATATGCTTCGTCGAAAATAAAAATTGTGTTTTTAGGTTTACTTGATATCCATGATTCGATCTCTTTCATGCCAAACACAGTCGAAGTTGGATTGTTGGGATTAACAAGATAAACAATAGAAAATCCTTGATAATCTTCAACCGCTTTTTGTAAGCCTGTGATATCAATTTTCCAATCAGTTAAACATGGAACTTTGGTTATTTTTAAATTAAAAATTTTAGCAAAATGCTCGCCATCACCATAGGTAAGTTCTGGTATAACTAATTGCGTATTAGGTTTGACAAAAGCAGAAATAGTACTACGGATACCTTCTGATGATCCCGCTGTTAAAAGGATTTGTTTTTCACTAACATGGTGATGTTGCGCCAATGCTTTATTTAATAGCGGCATTTCAGCTTTTGCATATCTATTAGCTTTAGGAACAGCATCAATGGCAGCTTGCTTAGCACTTGGTGACATGCCTAGTGTATTTTCGTTAAAGTTAAGTCGAACAGGATTAGTAGCATCTGGCGTGACAACTTTATTCACCATGGGTAGAGAGAATGAAACTGAATTTTGCACTTCCATTGCATGAGCTTTAGATAATAATTGATTAATAGATAGTCCAGCTATTGCTGCACTTGAAAATGTGATTAATTTTCTTCTACTGATATTTAAGTTAGATATCATGATTCACCTCATGTTTAATTGATCCTTATTGGGTCAATTATTAATTAAGCAAAAATAATACCAAGTTTTTAATGTTCAATAGAGAGCTTGATTTATGTGGTAATAACGACGAAAAATGGGAGATGATGTTGTTGCTATCACTACATGTTGATTTGAATCTGCACAATATTGGTGCTTTATTGCTCAAGAAAGTGTATAAAAAAGGACCGTTATAAATAACAGTCCTTTGGAGGTTTTTGTCAATTACTATGGGTAATTAATGTTAGCTATCCGCTGGTGTTTCGATATCTGAAAAGGTTGCCAACATCTGCAAAAACTTATATTTAGAGTCCACCATTTTGGTTGAACGCTCATGCAAGGTATTAGCAATCACAGGTTCAAGTGTTTCTAAACGACGGAAACGCTGTTCTTTTAGTAATATACCAGTTAATGACTCACTGTTTGGCGCTTTTGAATCTAATACCAAAGCTGGCTTGCCTTCTGCCATACGGCGTGGGTCGTAACGATATAAAGGCCAGAATCCTGATTTAACTAAATCCTTCATCTGCTCATGTGATTTAGCAAGATCATAGCCATGTTCTTCACAAGGGCTATAAGCAATAATGAGCGATGGTCCATCATATGCTTCAGCTTCTTGTAAGGCTTTAAGCGTTTGATTTAGTTGCGAACCTAACGCAATTTGTGCCACATATACATGTCCATACATCATTACACTCACACCAAGATCTTTACGGGCTTTATGCTTGCCTAAATCAGCAAATTTTGATACCGCGCCCATTGGGGTGGCTTTTGATTGTTGACCTCCTGTATTAGAATAACACTGGGTGTCTAGCACCAATATATTTACGTTATCAGTTAAGCTCATAACATGATCAAGCCCACCAAATCCAATATCGTAAGCCCAACCATCACCACCAATGGCCCAAACTGATTTATCAACCAAGTAATTGGCATCTTGGATTAACGCTTGTGCTTGAGCTGAATCTAGGTGGGCAAGTTGTTCACGTAGCAATACGATTTGTTGACGTTTTTCAGCGATAGATGTCTCAGATGATTTTAATGCTATGACAATCTCGGGCGAAATGTCACCAGCAACATAATCAAGTAAGCGCAATGCACGTTTTTTATGTTGATCATAAGTAATGCGATACCCTAAAGCAAATTCAGCATTATCTTCAAATAGCGAATTTGCCCAAGCCGGTCCACGACCATCGCGATCAGTGGTGTAAGGTGATGATGGCAAGTTACCACCATAAATTGATGAACATCCTGTGGCATTAGCAATGGCTAAATGGTCGCCATAAAGTTGTGTTAACAATTTAATGTATGGCGTTTCACCACAACCAGCACAAGCACCTGAATATTCAAATAAAGGTGTAAGTAATTGCGATGTACGCACATCAATACGTTCAAGTGTATTAATATCGCGATCAGGCAATGCCATAAAGTAGTCAAAATTGGTACGCTGAGTATCAAGGTTGTCGATACGCGATTGCATGTTAATTGCTTTAATTGCAAAATTATTGCGATCACGGGCAGGGCAAACTTCGACACACAAATTACAGCCTGTACAATCTTCGGGTGCAACTTGCAACACATAGCGTTGACCTTTCATATCACGGGCTTTGACTTCAAGCGAGCTTAATGAGTCTGGTGCATTAGCCATATCATCGGGCGCAACAACTTTTGCACGAATGGCAGCATGTGGGCAAGCAACTGCACAGTGATTACACTGAGTACATAGCTCGGGTTGCCAAATAGGGATCTGTTCAGCAATGTTACGTTTTTCCCATTTGGTTGTGCCTATTGGCCATGTACCATCGGGTGGAAATGCTGAGACAGGCAAGCTATCACCCAAACCAGCTAACATAGCCGCAGTGACTGTTTTAACAAAATTAGGCGCGTTAGCTGGCACAACTGGTGGCATCATGGCACTACTTTGATCAACACAACTAAGTGGAATTTGCTCAAGCGAAGCGATAGCTAAATCGAGTGCTTTCCAGTTATTTTCAACTAAATTTTGTCCTTTACTGCTGTAACTTTTTGCAATGACTTCTTTTAATTGGGTAATATTAAAATCATTTTTAAAAATTTCAGCTAGGTGAAAAAACGCCGCTTGCATAACGGTATTAATTCTTGCCCCTAAATTACATTCACGAGCAATTTTTGCTGCATTAATGATATAAAAATGTGCTCGTTTTTGAATTAATTGCACTTGCACTTCTTTAGGAAGGCGGTGCCAAATTTCATCTTTGCTGTACGGCGTGTTAAGCAAAAAGATACCATCGTCTTTTAATTTATCAACAATTTGATATTTATCGATAAACTGATCTTGGTGGCAGCCAATAAAGTGGGCACTGGTAATTAAATAAGGGGAATCAATGGGATCTAAGCTAACTCGTAAGTGTGAAGTGGTTAAACCACCTGCTTTTTTAGAGTCATAAACAAAATATCCTTGTACATAAAAAGGCGAACTATCACCAATAATTTTAATATTATTTTTGGTTGCCGACACTGTGCCATCACTACCGAGTCCATAAAATAGGGCTTCAAGAGCTGATTTTTGTGGAATAGATTGTTCAGGCAACGGTAAAGAAAGTCCTGTTATATCATCATAAATACCAACGGTAAATCGTGGTTTAGGTTTATCTAATCCTAATTCAGTAAAAATGGCAAGCACACAACGAGGATCAAACTCTTTAGACGATAATCCATAACGCCCACCGACAATGATTGGCATGCTATTGCGTTCACCACGTGATAAGCTTTCAGCAAATGCAGTCATAATATCTAAATAAAGCGGTTCGGCTTGAGCGCCTGGCTCTTTAGTTCTATCAAGAACAGCAATTTTATTCACTGTACTTGGAATAACCTCTAGCAAATGATTGGCAGAAAAAGGGCGAAATAATCTAACTGTTACCACACCGACTTTTTCGTTTTGTTTAAGTAATACATCTACCACTTCTCTGCTGGTGCTTGCCCCCGATCCCATAATCACAATAATATGCTCAGCATCACTTGCACCATAATATTCAAAAGGTTGATACTTTCTGCCCGTTTCTATTGCAAAAGCGTCCATAGCATCAACAACATGTTGATAGACATTATCATAATAGCTATTTATTGCTTCACGACATTGAAAGTAGGTATCTGGATTAGCTGATGTACCGCGTGTTACTGGGTTATCAGGTGTTAAAGCACGCGAGCGATAGGCTTTAATGGCTTCGTGTGGTAATAAGTTACGGATTTGGTCATCGCTAATTGGATAGATTTTATTAACTTCGTGTGATGTTCTAAATCCATCAAAAAAGTGAATAAAAGGTACGCGACTATTAAAGCTGGCCATTTGCGAAATTAAGGCAAAATCCTGCGCTTCTTGCACAGAACTTGAACAAAGCATAGCAAACCCCGTTTGCCTAATTGCCATCACATCAGAATGATCACCAAAAATTGAAAGCGCATGCGTTGCAACGGTACGAGCAGCAACATGCAAAACAAAAGGAGTTAGTTCACCGGCTATTTTATACAGCGATGGGATCATTAAAAGTAAACCTTGTGACGAAGTAAACGAAGTGGCTAGTCCACCTGTCATTAATGCACCATGAACAGTCGCAATTGCCCCGGCTTCGGACTGCATTTCAATCACTCTTGGCGTATCACCAAATACGTTTGGTTTGTTAAATTCAGCCCACGTCCCTGCCTGTTCGGCCATTGTTGAGCTTGGAGTAATTGGGTAAATAGCAATAACTTCGTTTGCACGATAAGCGACGGATGACACCGCGCTGTTAGCATCTGATATGATCATTAAAAAACCTTTTATTTTAAAGTATTACGACATCACTTTGTTATAATATTTTCTGCTATTGTACCAAAAAGTCAGATTGCTTTGAGCTATTTTTATATTAAATTTTTGAGTAAAATCGTTGGAATTCTAAGCTAAAGGATAGACGAATGATAAAGATATAAAAAATAAAACAATAATATATCGGTAATTAAACTATGGGGCATTATTTAAATCGATAAAACTTGAAATAGTCTAAATAGATATTATTCAACTTGTTTAAAGCTGAATAATATCTCAAATAGAATACTCACTACTTAATAATAACACGTTCACTTGATGTCGCGTGCTTAATTTCACCTAATAACCACGCTTTTTCACCATGGTTATTTAGTAAGCTAATTGCTTTATCGGCTGATTGTTTAGGTAATGCGATAATTAAACCGACACCACAGTTAAAAGTTCGGTACATTTCGTGACGACTAACATTGCCAGCTTGTTGTAGCCAATCAAATATGGCTGGCCATTGCCAACTTGATTCATTGATAACTGCTTGAGTATTGTCAGGTAAAACACGCGGAATGTTTTCCCAGAATCCGCCACCAGTAATATGGGCAATAGCGTGCACGTCAACTTGGGAGATAAGATCAAGGACAGACTTCACATAAATCTTAGTGGGTGCAAGTAGGTGATCAGCAAGTGGTTTGCTGTCTAATTGTTCGGTTGCAGGATTTACGCCATTGACTTCGATAATTTTACGCACTAATGAATAGCCATTGGAGTGAGCACCAGTTGATGCAAGGGCAATTAATGCATCACCGTTTTGCACTTTACTGCCATCAATCATTTTAGATTTTTCAACGACGCCAACGCAAAATCCAGCTAAATCATAATCATTATTATGATACATACCCGGCATTTCGGCCGTTTCACCGCCCACTAAAGCGCACCCCGATTGTTTACATCCCTCGGCAATGCCAGCAACTACAGTCGTTGCTACATCAACATTAAGTTTACCTGTAGCATAATAATCAAGGAAAAATAAAGGCTCGGCACCCTGTACAATTAAATCGTTTACACACATGGCCACTAAATCAATACCAATTGATTCATGACGGTTTAAATCCATTGCAAGGCGTAATTTAGTCCCCACACCGTCAGTGCCTGATACTAATATCGGCTCTTTATATTTTTGAGGAATAGCACATAGCGCACCAAAGCCGCCTAGTCCCCCCATAACCTCAGGTCGTCTGGTTTCTTTAACGACAGATTTGATGCGATTAACAAGTTCATTGCCAGCATCAATATCGACACCAGCATCTTTGTAACTGAGAGATTTATTATTTGACACAGCAAGCAATCCTTACAATAGAAAGTAGATGATTATTTTAGCAAGGATGAAATTTAATGGCGATTAATTATTGATAAAATAACCAATTTATTAAATATTGCTAATTATTTTCAAACCAACTTTCTAAAATAATAATGGCTGAAGTTGCATCAACGTGACCTTTTTCAAGTGCGCGGTAACCCCGCGAAGCAAAAATATGGGATTTTGCCTCAACGGTTGATAATCGTTCATCTTGTAAATGTACTTGATAACCAAACATGCCATGTAAACGATTGGCAAATTTACGCGCTCTTGCTGTCAGCGGTTGTTCGCTGCCATCCATATTTAACGGTAATCCAACTACTAAAAAGTCAGGTTTCCACTCATTTAAGACTTTCTCGATAGCTTGCCAGTTAGGAATGCCATCACGTGCTTTAAACGAGCACAAAGGGTTGGCTGTTTTTGTAATATCTTGACCAATAGCCGCTCCAATACTTGCCGTGCCAAAATCAAATGCGATAATGGTTGCCATAGGTTATGCATTACCCATTTGGTGTGAAATAGTATTCATATTGACGCCAAGTGATGCAGCGGCTTTTTGCCAACGCTCCTCAATAGCAACTTCATAAATAATTTGTGCATCAGCATCGGCCACTAACCAATCATTACGACCAATTTCATCTTCAAGTTGTAATGACTGCCAGCTTGAATAACCTAATGCTAAACAAATATTTTGCGGTTGCTCAGGAGATCCAATTGATTTAAGAACATCGAGCGAAGTGCTAATCATCACATCATCCGAAATTTGAATGCTAGAGGCGAATCCTTGTTGAGGTGTATGTAAAATGAATCCTTGTTCTTCAGCAATTGGTCCGCCACAAAATACAGGATACTCTAACTCAGCACAACTTGTTGGCGACGTGATTTCTAACCGTGTAAGAACTGTGGCTACATTAAGTTCAATAATCGGTTTATTAATTATAATGCCCATGGCGCCATCGCGATTATGTTCACAAATATAAATAACTGAATGACTAAACAACGAGTCATCAAGTGTTGGCATAGCAATAATAAAATGATCTTTTAAATTCATAGGTTCACATTTAGGTATATTTATAATGCACATTTGCCAATTTTAACGTTATGTTCAACAATACAGCGCATTAATAATTCAGGTTCATTGGTTTCTTCATTGATCGATTCTGAAACAATATCAAAATTCTGAGCAAGATAAAAATCAATCGCCGCACTATTTTTTTTGTAAATATGTACCAGCAGTTCATTGTGGTGCTGTTTCGCTTTGTTAACTAATGCGTGACCGATTCCTTGTCGGCGGTGATCTTGATCAACAAACAGTCCTGAAATGTAATTTTCGGTTAAGCCAATAAACCCTTTTACGCCGTTAAGATCTTGCACGTATAAAGTGGACATTGGAATTAGCATTTTCACTAAATCATAATTTTGTTTAAAAAATTCAGGATCGATAAAGTCATGAGCTTGCAAATTACCTTGCAACCATATTGCCATTACGCTGTTTAAATCTTCGGGTTTATATTCTCTAATCATTGCTTAACTCTTTTTATTTAATCGATGTTCAATTGCGTCCATTAACATACCGGTGATTGACAGGTCGGGATTGGCGGCTTCAATTTCGCGAATGCAAGTTGGGCTGGTAACGTTAATTTCAGTTAACTTATCACCAATAATATCAAGCCCTACAAACAAAAGGCCTTTTTCTTTTAAAACTGGCGCGATGCTTTTAGCAATGTGCCAATCACTTTCACTTAATGCTCTCACTTCACCATGCCCACCGGCAGCAAGGTTTCCTCTGGTTTCGCCTTTTTGTGGAATTCGAGCTAAACAATAAGGTACTGGCTCGCCATCAACCACTAAAACACGCTTATCACCGTCTTTAATGGCAGGAATAAAGTTTTGTGCCATGCAATAACGCGTATTATGTTCGGTTAAGGTTTCAATAATCACTGAAACATTAGGATCGTCTTGTTTGATTCTAAATATAGATGAGCCACCCATACCGTCAAGTGGTTTTAAAATGATATCATGATGTGTTTGGTGGAATGCTTTAATATGCTGAGTTTGACGAGTAACCAGTGTCTCAGGGGTAAACTCGGCAAACCATGCAGTAAAGAGTTTTTCGTTACAATCGCGCAAACTTTGCGGTTTATTCACCACTAATACACCTTTAGCTTCTGCACGCTCTAAGATATATGTAGCATAAATATATTCAGTATCAAAAGGGGGATCTTTACGCATTAAAATAACATCAAGGTCAGTTAATGGTATGCTCTGTTCTTCGCTTACATCAAACCAATGATGATTATCGTCATAAACCGTTAATGTGCGTGCTGTTGCATAAGCTTCACCATTTTTTAAGAAGAGATCATTCATCTCCATATAAAAAAGTTGATATCCACGTTTTTGTGCTTCATGTAGCATGGCAAAACTGGAATCTTTTTTAATTTTGATATGACTAATGGGATCCATTACAATGCCCAGTTTTATCATGATGACTCCTTACTGATGTTATCTTGTTTAATCGGCTTTTATATTAAAACGTTGGTATTTTCTGAAACTTCTTAACAGATTTTTTATGATTATACCCAACGCAGTGCTTTCTGATATCATACTCGCTACAAGCGCAGTTGCAAAGTAATCATTACTTATCAGCTGTATTTTGATGTATTTATCCAAGATCACCTAAATGCACTTGCAAGGCGGTTAGGGCGGTTAATGCTGCCGTTTCGGTACGCAAAACACGCGGACCAAGCAATATATCGGTAAATTGATAATTATGGGTCATATTGATTTCATCGTTCGACAAACCACCTTCAGGTCCAATTAGTAAACTAATGTCATTGTAACCACTAGGCAACTGTGTAATTCCATGTTTAGCTTTAGGGTGTAGATTTAAGCGTAACTGAGTTGTTAAACTTGCACACCAAGTTTCAAGTTTTATTACAGGGTTGACAACGGGCACTACATTACGACCACACTGCTCACAAGCCGAAATAACGATCTTTTGCCATTGTTGAACTTTTTTATCTAACCGTTCGGCATCCAATTTTACCCCACAGCGTTCAGAAAGTAGAGGGGTAATGCTACTAATGCCTAACTCTACTGATTTTTGAATCGTAAATTCCATTTTTTCACCACGTGATATCACTTGTCCCAAATGGATCTCTAATGGTGATTCACGATTATCTAAAATGGACGAAGCTGTTTTGACTGTCACCGATTTTTTATTGATTTGCTGTATAACCGCTGGAGTGATATGGTTTGAACCATCAAATAGAATAATATTTTCACCTACTTTCATGCGTAATACGCGAATAAGATGGTTAAATGCATTGTCATCTAAAGTAATAATGCTATTTTGTTCAATAGTAAAAGGCTGAAAAATTCGAGTCATAATTACATATATATTATATTATTTGAAATAAATTATAGCGTAATTTATCAAGATTCGGTAATCTCTATTTCATGTAACTAAGCTTTGGGAATCAGGTATGAACACATATAGCAAAGATAGAGTATTAATTGAAGGATTAACGGTTTTAACCACCATTGGTGTATATGATTGGGAAAAGACCATCAAGCAAAAGTTAATTCTCGATCTTGAAATGGCATGGGATAACAAACCAGCTGGCGAAAGTGACAATGTTTCTCTTTGTTTAGATTATTTTCAGGTTAGTCAAAGCATTACACAATTTATTGAATCCTCGAAATTTGAACTTATTGAATGTGTAGCAGAAAAAATTGCTGAAATGATTATTAAACAATTTTCTGTTAACTGGCTTAGAGTTAAAGTATCTAAACCAAATGCGATAGCTAATGCTCAAAATGTTGCCGTAGTCATTGAACGGGCGGCAAATTGTTAAACTATTCATTGTAAAAAAGATTGTAACGATGACAAAGCAAAAGCAAGATTTAACGCCTAAAAAAATACATCATACAGCTAAAGGATTTCGGCACCATGGATCTTTTAAAATTAAAATAGGAGAGTTTTTGCGTTGGCGTTTTACGCGTAAAGTGTTACCGCCTAAAGTAGGTTATCAAACCTTTAATCAGATATGGTTTGAACCAATAAACTTTAGCTTATCAGGCGATAGGGTTTGGTGGATTGGCCATTCAACAACCTTGATTCGTTTAGGTGGCAAAATGATATTGACTGATCCTATCTTTTCTAAACGGGCTTCACCCTCACAATTAATTGGGCCTAAACGCCGAACACCGCCAGCTTTAAACATTGATCAACTACCACAAATCGATTTTATCGTGATTTCACATAATCATTATGATCACCTTGATTATTGCAGTATACGCCAATTACTTGTGCGTTTTCCTCATATTGTGATGATGGTTCCTCTTGGTTTAAAACGAACATTATTAAGATGGGGGGCCAAGTATGTTAATGAACTAGATTGGTGGGAGCGGGTAACTGTTGATGGGCTTAGTTTTTCGGCAACACCTGCTATACACTGGAGCAATCGTGGGTTATTGGATGTAAATAAGGCATTGTGGTGTGGTTGGATGATTCAATCTAATAGTGATAATCAAAATCAATTAACAACAGTCTATTTTATGGGGGATACATGTTATTCTTCTGAACTAAAAGCAATTGCCCAGCGTTTCCCTTCAATTGATTTGGCACTAATTCCCATTGGTGCTTATGCGCCACGTTGGTATATGCAATCACAGCATATCGATCCAAAACAAGCTGTACAATTGTATGATGAATTACAATGCCATTCAGCCGTTGCTATCCATTGGGGAGCATTTGAACTTGCAGATGAATCGTTAGATGAACCCCCTAAATTATTAAGTGAACTTCGAGAAGCGCGCAGCTTTCATCTTGTAAAAATAGGCGGTTCTTTAGCTATCAATCACATCAATTCTGGATTAAAATAATCTAAATAAAAACAAACGTAATACGGTTAATTTTTTATGCATTAGCCAAAAAAGGAGAAAGAAATGAAAGCGGTAGTTATTGGATTATCTTGTTTAATGTTTAGCTTAGCGTTAGTGGGATGTGGCGGAAAAAACGACCAAGGCAAAACCTACCATTGGTCAAAAGCTCACGGAGTTTTAGAAGATTGCCGTGGCGTTATGAATAAATCACAACAATGTGAAGCTAATTTAAACAATCAACAATATCTATTTAAAATCGATAAATATTAATATGAGCGCATGGCTTATTTATGCTTTGCTTTCCGCTATTACTGCGGCATGTGTTGCTATTTTAGGGAAAATTGGCTTACAGCATCTTGATGCCAACACGGCAACAGCTATCCGTGCTATTGTGATGGCTACTTTTTTAGTTGGTGTGGTTGCTATTCAAGGTAAACTTAACCTTATCAATACCTTTTTTAATGATAAAAAGGCATTACTCATTATTGTATTGAGCGGTATTGCTGGCGCGCTATCTTGGCTATTTTATTTTATGGCGATCAAAGAAGGCAAGGTGTCGCAAGTTGCACCAATCGACAAGTTAAGTGTAGTTTTTGCTGTTGTGTTTGCCGCTGTTTTATTTGGTGAAAAGATCTCGTTGTTAGCTGGCGTTGGTGTCGCTATGATTGCAGTTGGTGCGATATTAGTGGCGTTATTTTAATCATGCGCCAATTTGTTGCTATAGCTAAATTGTAGGAAAACGCTTAGTTGTTTACACTTCATGGCTAAAATAATCCTCTAAAACCGCATAAGGCGTTTTCTCCGAAATCGCCTTATGCGGTTTAACGGTATTATAATAGTTAATAGATCGCTTAAGTTTTGTTGCCTATCTTTTGAATTGTTAAATATTGATTGATGATGCCACATCGCAATTCAAAGTTCGTATCACTCTTTCCGCTTTGCCAGTCGTTTGTGCGCTGGCTGGTTTGGTAACTTTTTGATTGATATTATAGTTTATTACCTGTTTTAACAAATAGGTGTTCACTTGTGCCTTGATATTCACGCTCATTATCGGAATAAATACATTAAATAGTATATTATTCTTCATCAATAAAATTTATTAACTCATTAAATTTAAAATAATTTCACGTTGAAACGGTATAGACTCCTGAATATTTTTAACAAAAATTGTGCTTTTTTTAATAAAGAAATACCTTGTTTTATTGCTAACTATGTTATAACTATAAGAAATTTAAAGATTAATTGGTAGAATAAAAAAAGCGCCATATTCTCTATCTTATTTTTAATATTAATTTAATAAAAACAATGTGTTATAAAGTAATTGTTATTTTAAGAATAATTAAAAAAGTTGGTAGAAATTTAAACTAAAATATTTTAATTATAAAACAAAATGTTATAATTGGTCTGTTCCCTATGCATATAGGGATAAACCGCCTTGTCCTTTTTACGTCTTCAAGCACCGCTTCTGTTCCCTATGCATATAGGGATAAACCGTTTCATAACGCATGCACTTTTAAATGTCGGAGCTGTTCCCTATGCATATAGGGATAAACCGCTTCAGCCCAAGTTAACCCCGTTCGCCGTGATCTGTTCCCTATGCATATAGGGATAAACCGCTGTTTGCAATCTCTATTATTGCCATGGAAACCTGTTCCCTATGCATATAGGGATAAACCGCGGTGAACAGTTTTTTATAAAACAATTGAGCACTGTTCCCTATGCATATAGGGATAAACCGAATGTGGTGAAAATCACATTGTTGGGCATTTACTGTTCCCTATGCATATAGGGATAAACCGCCGATTGTTGATATTATTATGCAAAATGATTTCTGTTCCCTATGCACATAGGGATAAACCGCACGAATGATGTTGAAGCAACTTATTTGGGATAAATATTTAGAGTATAAAGAATGGAATGGCAACACATTTTCAAACAAAAAATGACGGGGGTAAATGTTTTTTAATTCGACGGGAGGCAAGTAGCCTAACGAAGAATGTAATCGTTTCTGATTATACCAATAGGCATAAGTCGAAAAATCGCGTTATAACTCAGCTGTTGAGTTGAAACGTTGGCCTTTTACAAACTCGGTTTTAATTGTTTTAAATGTCGCCTCCGCTACCGCATTGTCATGTTAGGGAATTCGCTATAATTCCCTAACTCAGACTGGTCACTATAGCTATTTTAAACATCTAAGCTGCACATGCCTGAAACCACTACACCCAATCCATTCCACCAATCTAAACAAAAGCCTCAATATTAGGCAAAAAATTGTCAGGAAATATATTGATTTCATTTTATTTTTTGCTTATTAATAATATTTCAATCTATTAAAGCATGTCATAAAACTTAATTGAAGTCACTCCTAAATAATTTTCGCCCAAAAATCCCCCAAAAAAAACTAGCCAAGCTTTTTTAAAACGGTTATAATTTCACCGATTTTAAAAATCAGCTTATTTAATAAGCAAATAGATATAAAAAATCGAAATAAAACATAAATTTACTTGACAGGTGAACAGTAATGCATTATCATTTTAGACACCAGACACCAGACACCAGCACTGGCAAACCAATGTCTTAAATTTATCAAATAGACGCATCAGATGCGTTTTTCCTCTTGCCTCGTTTATATTCTCGAAGTTATTTCTCAAATTACTCTCAAAATTATCTCGAAAAAAACCGTTGGCGTTGGCGGTGTTATTATTGTCATGTTTATGGCATTTGCCAGCATTAGCGGGCCAAAATGGTCGAGGGGATAATCGTAGTGATGCCATAATACTACCAGCGTTACAATGGGGAGAGCTCAAGTATGTAAGACCTATTCTTGAATACTCCAGACTATCCAGGTTTACTATCCCTGGTATATGGGATCCAGATTATGGAGCCTTAGTCCAATCAACCAATCCGGCATCATATGCGCTAAATTTTCCAACTACAGGAGCTGATGGACTTTATTTTTATTTACTCATGGTTGGAGAGGTCGATGAATTGATATGGGAGTCATCCCCGCATGAGGGGATCATCACCATATTGTTGGAAAGAGTAACAAAAATGCGATGCTTAGAGATCGAATTTGATGTGTGTAGAGGTATAAATAGAAGCATGTCTTTTCTTAAGGTTACGCTAAAAGGTCCAGCGACAACAAACTCTCAATGGCAGAATCCGTACCCAAGTCGAATTGCTGTGCCAAGGTTACCACAGACCTTTGAAATAATAGGTAGAGATAGCGGGGGGAACGAGGTAATTAAATATGGGTTTGTCCTGCAGAAGTGGTTTGTGATCCGTGGAGATTATAAATATGATCCGAGGAAAGGGTGGGGGGGGACCTTTCAAGAGCAAGAAGCTTGGTGTCCTAGTTTGGGGTATCGTTTGACACAGGTCAAAGACCTGACCAATGCTGTTTGTATTGATCGGGGTGATGGTAAGGATTCTACCAACCCCTACTTTGAGTGTCCAGGTAGTAAGTTCGGTGCCATGCCGTCGTCACCTTATAATGGTGTCCAGCGCCGAATAGGGGCTGGATTTGTAACTGAGTGGGGATGGCCGACGTATTATATTCATCATTTCTACCCCGCTATGTGGATTTGGACGAGTGATTCAGATGGAGACTACGCGTACTCAACGGACACGGGAGGTGGACCTTTGGAAAGAATTTGGAAAGGCAACTATAGAAATACTGTTTGCGTTACTCCTTAGTCTTTATTTGTTAATCTGCAGGAACACGCCGATATTCCTACTGGTTAAAGGAACAAAAAGGTTCAAGCGAGCTTTCTTTAACTCGCTATAAATGGCCTAGCGACTGACCATAAAGCGGTTAGCCAAATCAGTTGCGGTTATTTTTCTTTATGATATAGACGTCATATTTCTTGTCTATGATAAGGCGTTAATGTTGTTTTTTTATGTATATTCATTACTATATTTTCTCAAATTACTGAAAACAACGCGAGGAATTCCTATAGCTAACTATTAGATACATAATAGTTAGCTATAGTTTACACCACAACTTACTTAAGTAACTGATTAAACAGTTCAACGGTCACCATTTCGCCTTTGTTGACATGACCACGCTCTTGCTCAAGCACAATAAAACAGTTAGCTTGGTTAAATGACTGCGTAATATGAGAACCTTGTTGACCGGTTGTTGTTACTTCTAACTCACCTTGTTCATTAATTTGTAGTATTCCTCTTTGAAAATCTAATCGTCCCATACTTTTCTTAAGGCTAGTTGCAATTTTTACTTTGAAAGATAAATCGATTGATGTGAGTTGTTGTCCTGAAAGCACTAAAATTAGTGGTTGTACCAATTGATAAAACGTCACTAAAGTTGAAACGGGATTACCAGGTAAACCACAAAATAGCGCATTGCCAATTTTGCCAAAGGCGAAAGGCTTGCCTGGTTTCATTGCAATCTTCCAAAAATTAATTTGTCCTAATGTTTCAAGTGCTGTTTTGGTATAATCGGCATCCCCCACCGAAACACCACCACTGGTTATCACTAAATCGGCTTGGTTAGATGCGGTTATTAGCGCTTGTTTGATTTGGGTTGGATCATCAGGAATAATGCCGAGATCAACGATTTCACAATTAAGTTTGGCCAATAATAATTTTAGTGTGAAGCGGTTGCTGTCATAAATAGCACCATTGCCAGATAATGGCTGACCAATGGGGGTTAATTCATCGCCAGTTGATAAAATAGCGACTTTTAACTTTTTAAAGACAACAAGATCACTAATGCCGAATGTTGCAAGTGTCGATAGTGTTGGTATCGTTAATTTAGTCCCTTTGTTGACTGTGATCGCACCTTTTTTCACATCTTCACCTATACGACGAATATTATCGCCAGCTTTTATGTTACCTAAAAAGGCAATCCCCAAATCAGATTTTTCAGTCTGCTCTTGCATAACAACGGCATCAGCATCATTAGGCACAGGCGCACCTGTCATAATACGCAAACAAGTACCTTTTGGCCAATTAAGATTGCTTATATCATCGCCCGCAAAAATCGCCCCTGCTTGTGGTAACAACGTTGATTGTTTAAGATCCGCTAATCGAATCGCATAACCATCCATCGCAGAATTATCGAACCGTGGCACATTAATCGGTGAAATCACATTCTCAGCAGTGATGCGATCTAGCGCATCAAATAGTCCGATTTTTTCGCTAGTGAGTGATTTTACGGTTGATATGCTTTGTAGTACTTGCTGTTTGGCTTGTTGAAATGTGAGTAACATAAAAGTGGGCTGTCCTTATATTTACCAATCTATTATTGGATCAGTTGACAAGAAGTTTCAGGTAACACTACGTTTAAGTAAAAAATAAATCTTATAACAATATTCATTAGTTATTATGAACATTAATATAATAACGTCGCCAAAAGGCGACGTAAAATAATCAACTATACATTAAATAAGAAGTTCATAATATCGCCATCTTGCACGATATAATCTTTACCTTCAGCGCGCATTTTGCCTGCTTCTTTAGCGCCTTGTTCGCCACCGTATTTAATAAAATCATCAAAAGCAATGGTTTGAGCACGAATAAAGCCTTTTTCGAAATCAGTATGAATTTTTCCTGCTGCTTGTGGTGCGGTATCGCCAACCGAAATTGTCCACGCACGAACTTCTTTAACACCTGCGGTAAAATAAGTTTGCAGGTTAAGTAAGCTGTATCCTGCGCGAATCACTCGATTTAAGCCTGGTTCGGTTAAGCCTAAATCTTGCATAAATTCATCACGATCGGCATCATCCAGTTCGGCAAGCTCTGCTTCAATTGCCGCACAAACAGGGACTACCACGGCTTTTTCTTGTTCAGCTATGGCTTTGACTTTATCTAAATAAGGATTGTTTTCAAAACCATCTTCATTCACATTGGCGATATACATAGTTGGTTTTAAAGTTAAAAAGCTCAAGTACTTAATTGCATCAAGTTCTTCTTTACTTAAATTTAGTAACAATAACTTTTTACCTTGTTCTAAGTGTGGTAAACACTTTTCAAGGATTTCTAACTCAAATTTAGCGTCTTTATCGCCACCTTTAGCGCGTTTTTGCAGGCGTGTTATTGCCCGTTCACAAGCTTCAAGATCGGATAGAGCAAGTTCGGTGTTAATAATTTCGATATCTTCAGCAGGATCGATTTTGCCTGCGACGTGAATAATATTGTCGTTTTCAAAGCAACGCACAACATGACCGATCGCTTCGGTTTCGCGAATGTTAGCTAAAAATTGATTTCCTAAACCTTCACCTTTTGATGCGCCTTTAACTAAACCCGCAATATCAACAAATTCCATGGTGGTTGGCAATGTGCGCTGAGGTTTGACAATTTTAGCCAGTTCATCTAAACGTGGATCGGGCATGGGTACAACCCCTGTGTTTGGCTCGATAGTACAAAATGGAAAGTTAGCTGCCTCAATACCTGCTTTGGTTAGTGCGTTAAAAAGCGTTGACTTCCCCACATTGGGTAGTCCGACAATTCCACATTTAAATCCCATACTGTTTGTTACCTTTTATCATAAAATGTCTTAAAAATAAGGGGCGATTATATACTAAATTGGGCTATTTGTGCCAATATTCTTATCGATAGATCAACCCATAAATGTCATAATTACTCGCGTTATTTACAGTAATTCGAGAAACGACTGTCATAAATCCCCATAAAAACCGTATTTCAGACAAGAGATAGGGTGTTTATATGATAAAGAAAATAATTGTCACCGATTTGGCTAAACGCTTTATGGTTAGGCACCAATCATTTATCGCACGAAAGGCCATATAAGACATTAAATAACAGAATGCCCATTGTATATAAAACACGAAAGCAGGTAGCGTTATTTTCTAGGTGAGTTGTGCACTCAGATAGCGTAGTTACATCACGGTTCATTTTTTTAGTTATATTTTTTGTAAAAAATATTCAGGAGTCTATACCGTTTGGTACTGTTTAAGCGATTTTTTGCAAAACGCCTTATGCGTTTTTAGATGATTATGTTAATCATGAAGTGTAACAGCTAGACGTTTTGCTACTCATTAAGCAGATTGGCAATAGTCATCTTACTTGTACTCAGTTATGGCTTGCCATAAATTGTTGTTAAAAATATTGGTTATAAATGTTTTTTATAAGCACTGTTTAGCGGTTTCATTATTGCTCTGCATCCAAACCAATTTGGTAAAGTTGGTTTTTTTTCAGTCCATAGATCTCAGCAGTGATAGCGGCTGCTTTTTTGAGTGGTAGCTCTTTTTGTAATAATTTAAGCGTACTAATTACCTTTTGATCGATATCATTCTCTGTTTTTGTATGGCCTTCAACGATCAGGACAAATTCACCTTTTTGTCTGTTAGTATCTTCATTTAACCATTCAATTAACTGACTAACAGTAAAACTGACAATGGTTTCCCACGTTTTGGTCAGTTCTTTAGCTAATACAATGTGTTTATTAGCGCCAAAAATAGTTTGCATATCACTTAGCGAGTCTAGAAGACGGTGTGTTGATTCATAAAAAATCATTGTTCGTGGTTCGTCGAGTAATTTGATAAGGCAATCTTGGCGGGCTTTACTTTTAGCCGGTAAAAATCCTTCATAGGTAAACTTATCTGAGGGGAGTCCAGCAACTGACAAAGCAGCTATTGCAGCGCAGGCACCAGGGACAGGGACAACCTTTATTCCATTGTCTCGACAAGCTTTAACGAGGTGATACCCCGGATCATTAATTAATGGCGTACCGGCATCTGAAATCAAAGCAATTGATAAGCCTGATGTAAGTTTGTCGATCAAAAGATTGGATTTGTCTTGTTCATTATGGTCATGCAAGGCAAATAACTTCGCTTTAATACCAAGATGTTGTAAAAGTAATCCGCTGTGGCGAGTATCTTCGGCCGCAATAAGGTCAACTCTTTTAAGTGTATCGATGGCTCTAAGCGTAATATCATCTAAGTTTCCGATGGGGGTGGCAACAATATATAAAGTCATTATTTTAAATCACATTAAATTTTTATAGAAATACGGTAAAGATACTGTACGAAAGCCTATTTTATTGTATATACTCACTACTTTCAAAATAAATCCGACAAAGCCAAAGAAATAGTTAATCAATAGCTGTAAAAAATAGCTCGCTTGTAGCAAAATTGCTCATGTACAGATTTAGCTTATATTTTGATGAACAATGGATTAACAAATAGTAGCATTATGCTAACATAACTTGAATACTTGTGGTTATAAATCGCCAAATTTTGGATGAATTTATTGATTTAAGCCATAAGTTATCAATTATAATAGCTTTTTTCTATAAAACCGCTAAAATGTGCTAATAAAACGGTATATATAAAAACGCTATTTAACACTAAAATAAAAATAGCGGAAAAAAACAAAATTCACGAATGAAGGGTGTTGCTTTGAAAAAAATACTTACATTAAGTTGCTTAAGTTTATTGATTGCTGCGTGTACACAAACAGAACAGGCTGAAATCGAAGATATTTCTGGTGCAGGAGGGGCATCAACGTCTTCTGTTTATACCAAACCACCAGCAAATATTTCAACGGGTGGTCGATCTGCTCCTACGACTTACAATCCACCGTCATCAAGACAGCCTACAGCGTCAAATTCTCATACCGCTAACAGCACTAGCAGTAATGGTACGGTAATTAGTAATGAGCGTATTGTTTATAACCGTAATTATGATGACATTCCAAAAGGTGGATATCAAGGTGACACCTATACAGTTAAGCGTGGCGATACTTTATTTTATATTGCGTGGGTAACTGGCAATGATTACCGCTCATTAGCTGCTAAAAATAATATCAAAGAACCTTTTGCCGTTAATGTTGGACAAGTATTAGATGTGAGTGGTGGAACTGTTGTGGTAACCAAACAAACCACAACCAACCATACACCAGCAAATAAAACAAATAGCAATAACTCAACCATTGCTATTGGGCAAGCCAAAACCAAACCAACCATAACCAAAACAACAACCACTTCGATTACCACAACAGGTAAAAATCAAAAACCGACTACAACTCAAACAACTGAAACCATCATTGAACCTTTAGATGATTCTTCTAGTAGTGCAGCAGTAAGCACATCAAAATCAAAAGTTTCTAATATTGCATGGCGTTGGCCTGCACGCGGTAAGATTATTGAAAGATTCTCAAATGCAAGCAAAGGTATTGATATATCAGGCTCAGTTGGCGATAAAGTTATGGCCGCAGCTGATGGGCGGGTTGTGTATTCGGGCAATGCGTTACCGGGTTATGGCAATTTAATCATCGTTAAACATAATGATGACTATTTAACGGCATATGCGCACAATCAATCGATATTAGTAAAGGAACAGCAGTTCGTGCGCGCGGGTGAACAAATTGCCACAATGGGGGCAACAGGCACCTCGTCGGTCAGATTGCACTTTGAAATTCGCTACAAAGCACAATCCGTTGATCCATTAAAATATTTATCAAAATAATAAACGTTTTGGGTTAATAGAAAAGTTAACCCAAAACAGATGACATGCACGGCAATCACAGAGCATGTTTATGAACAAAATACACTAAAATTAAATTTACGTAATAAAGGAGTGATATTCATGGCTGTTAAAAAATTAGTGCTAATTCGACATGGAGAAAGTGTTTGGAACCAAGAAAACCGTTTTTGTGGTTGGACTGATGTTGATTTATCTGACAAAGGTAATAAAGAAGCTGCTGAAGCAGGTAAATTACTAAAAAAAGAAGGTTTCACATTTGATTATGCTTACACTTCAGTATTAAAACGCGCCATTCACACATTATGGCACGTTTTAGACGAAGTTGATCAAGCATGGTTACCGGTTGAAAAAAGCTGGAAACTAAACGAACGTCACTATGGTGCATTACAAGGTTTAAACAAAGCTGAAACAGCAGCAAAATATGGCGATGACCAAGTAAAATTATGGCGTCGTGGCTTTGCAATCACGCCTCCTGCGCTTGAAAAATCAGATGAACGCTTTCCGGGTCACGATTCACGTTACAGCAAATTACCTGAATCAGAATTACCGTTAACTGAAAGTTTAGCATTAACGATTAAACGCGTATTACCTTATTGGGAGTCAACCATTGCGCCACGCGTTGCTAAAGGTGAACGTGTTATTATTGCCGCTCACGGTAACTCACTACGTGCGCTGGTAAAACATTTAGATAACATCAGTGATGACGATATTATCGAACTTAATATCCCAACGGGTGTACCGTTAGTGTATGAATTTGACGACAATATGAAAGTCATTAAACACTACTATTTAGGTAATGCTGACGAAATTGCTGCCAAACAAGCAGCTGTTGCAAACCAAGGTAAAGCAAAATAATTATTCCCTAAACAAACAAAAAGGTAGGTTATTTAACTTACCTTTTTTTATTGTCTGCATTATGGCTTTTTATTCATTCAATTTTATTGATTTATTTTCATTTTGAGAGCGTTATTTTGTCTAAAATCTATTATATCTATGGCGTAATGAATGCCGGAAAATCCACCGAACTGTTGCAAATTGATCATAATTACTTAAGTAATAATATGCAAACATTACTGCTCAAATCATCGGTTGACACGCGCGATTCGGCTGTCGAAATTGTCTCCCGTTTAGGATTACGTAAAAAGGCATTACAGCTTGATGACACAACGGTTGATGATATTATTGATCATATCAAACAAAGCAATTATGCCTGTATACTCATCGACGAAAGCCAGTTTTTATCGCGCAATACTATCTGGAAGTTATCAGATGTGTGCGATGAATATGGCGTGCCAATTATGTTCTTTGGCATTAAAACCGATTATATGGGACACCTGTTTGAAGGATCTAAAACGCTACTTGAAATTGCCGATAATTTTAGAGAACTCAAAACCGTATGTTGGTGTGGCAAAAAAGCGACTATGATCTTATTAGAAGGGCAAGATGGTCAAATTGTTAAATTTGGTAACTCCATCCATCTTGGTGACAGTGAATACCACTCGGTTTGTCGAAAACATTGGAAAGCTGGACAAATAAGACCTAAAGACTGATATTCTAAATATTTCACACTTATTTTGGTCTATAAATCACATTTGTGCGTGTGCTGCTATAATATTGAAAAAGTGTGAATGATCTCTCATTTTTACGATTTTCTTTTATTGATTTTTTTTATTTTATGTCATATTAACTGAAACGATTCAGTGCTATTTTGTTAACCATGAGGGATCACCATGAAAATCAAAATTGTTTCATTAGCTGTAATACTTAGTTTGGCTAGTTATAACGCCAATGCTAAAGAATTTGTATTAACTGATAACGAAAAAGATATCGCCAAAGGTAATTGGTCGGTTTCAAGCCAAGATTTAGGTGTTAAAGGTCAAAAATTCACTATTCAAAATACTGTACTTAAAGGCGGTAAACAAGATGGAACCGAACTTCTGACGATCTCTAGTGATAATTTCACAATTAAATTAATTCCGACACGAGGATTAGGGATTTTGTCTGTTGTTGGTGATGGTATTCGTATGGGATGGGACTCACCGGTAAATGAAGTTGTTAATCCTAAGTATATCAACTTAGAAAGTCGTGGTGGGATTGGATGGCTAGATGGCTTTAACGAAATGATGGTTCGCTGTGGTTTTGAATGGACAGGTCATGCAGCGCAAGCTGATGGTATGATGTATACCCTACATGGTCGAGCTCAAAACACGCCGGTCTCTAAACTCATTGTGAATGTATCTGACAAGGAACCCTACACTATAACGGTTAAGGGGTTAATTAAAGAAAATACTTTCAAAAAAAGCAATCTCGAAACTTGGGCATCACTAAGTTATGTACCAGGAAGTCAAGAATTTACGGTTCATGATGTTGTCACCAATAAGAGTGATTATACCCGCGATTATCAGATCATTTATCATAGTAATTTTGGTACGCCGATTCTTGAAGAAGGCGCAAGGTTTGTTGCCCCAGTTAAGGAAATCTCACCATTTAACGACTATGCGAAAGGGGGGATTAATACATGGCAAACTTATCTAGGTCCAACAAAAGGCTTTGACGAAATGGTATTTAATGTCTATCCGTTTGCTGATGAAAATGGTCAAACACAGGTGATGGTAACCAATAAATTGGGTGATAAAGCCGCAGGTATTGCCTTTAATACTAAACAGTTACCCGTACTATCATTATGGAAAAACACCGATACCCTTAAACAAGGCTATGTTACAGGCTTAGAGCCAGGCACCAGTTTTGCTTATCCAGTGACTATTGAACGTGAGCAAAAACGTGTTCGTCAGTTAGAGCCAGGGCAAAGTACAGAATTTACCTTAACTTATAGCTTATTGTCTAGCAAAGATGCTGTCACAAAATATGAGCAAAAAATCAAAGCTATTCAAGGTAATCAAGAAACCAAAGTAGTTAATGAACCCATGGCTAAAGAGTAAACCATTACAAATGGCTATCAATCTATTGATAGCCATAAACATAATCAAATATGCTAATCCATCATTCCTTAATTTACCTATTATTAATGTAATAGCCATGCAAGTAGCCATCAGCTACTTGATTCGCTACCAATAGATAGGTATAGTCGTCTACTTTATAGCTAGCTTTCATATGGCTTATTATTAAAATAAGGTTTCATTTGGCGACTGCTTAACATAATGATTAATGATTTTTATTGTAATTTGATATTAATATAGAGATAGACATGGCAACGCAGCGAATAATTATTGGCATTAGTGGGGCAACTGGTTTTGCTTATGGGATAAAAGCGTTAGAGCTTTTAAAACCGCTTGATATTCAAACACATTTAGTTATATCAAAAGCGGCACAAATAACGCGCGCTTACGAAGTGCCCAACACCAGCTTAGCGCAAATTGAATCACTGGCTGACAAAGTCTATCATGTCAACAATATTGGCGCAGCCATAGCAAGTGGATCGTTTAAAACCATGGGTATGCTAATTACACCTTGTTCAGTGCGAACGCTTGCTTCTATTGCACAGGGATTATCAGATAATTTACTCACCCGTGCTGCTGATGTTGTTTTAAAAGAGCGTCGCCGCTTGGTATTAATGGTTCGTGAGTCGCCCCTAAATTTAGCTCATCTAAAAAATATGGAAACAGTCACACTTATGGGCGGTGTAATTTGCCCACCGGTGCCAGCACTATATCAGCATATTGCTAGCATTGATGATATTATTGCCCACAGTGTCGCTAGAGCACTTGATTTATTTGGCATTGATATCCCGTCCCTGCCACGTTGGGGCGAAGATTTGCACCTGAACACTAAACCGAATAATGCCAGTAGAGCCTAAAGATATCATGCAAGTCGATCCTAAAATCATCAAATTTATCAAAAAACAGCATGTATTATCGCTTAGCGTTATCTTGCCTGACGACAATCTCTGGGCATGTAATACCTTTTATGTGTTTGATGAAAAGTTAATGAATTTGTATCTGCTTTCCGAATTAAAAACCGATCATGCCAAAGCCATGTTAAAGCATCCGCAGGTTGCAGGTACGATTAACATAATCCCTAAAACAGTTGCACAAATCCAAGGTATCCAATTTCAAGCCACAGCAACGCTTTTACAAAAAGAGCAAGCCGTACATGCTTATAGGTTATATTATCAGGCATTTCCCTTTGCAAGAGTGATAAAAGCACCAATTTGGTCATTGCAGTTGCAACGTATAAAGATGACAAGTAATTTATTAAAGTTTGGCAGTAAAATTCATTGGCTAAAAGGCGAGAATAATTTTTAGTGTACTCTCCTGTTAGTTATGGTGTGTTTTTTGGGGGATATGGGGGCTGTCTTGCCTTAAAAACAACAAGATCAACGTTAAGTTAAATCAATGCGGTATCTGAATATCTTTTAATGGTCAAATTGGCATATTATCGAAATAACCAAAACCTAGCCAACCCTTTTTTTTATCAAAAAAATAAAATCAATAAAAACAATAAATTAAAAATGTCTTATAAAAAAGGGTTTTTGAAAACAAAAATCCTATTTGCCTTTTGCCAAACAAAGTTTATAGTATATCGGCTTCTAGTTCACCGCCGTGTAGGCGGTTTAGAAAGTAGGAAAGTACGGTAAAGTTCGGGTGTCACTGTTCACCGCCGTGTAGGCGGTTTAGAAAAAAGATTTTTAGGGTCTCTATTTTTCATTATTGTTCACCGCCGTGTAGGCGGTTTAGAAAAACAGTGATAATTTAGAATTAGCAACTAATGCGTTCACCGCCGTGTAGGCGGTTTAGAAATGACCGTAAGCATGGCGAGTTTCTTTATTTAAGTTCACCGCCGTATAGGCGGTTTAGAAACAACTTTTCTTCGGCTTTCTTTTTATCCTCATGTTCACCGCCGTGTAGGCGGTAAGTCTCAAAAAAAGCAGGAATTATGATATAAATTATTAATTTATCTAAAAAAAACAAAATAAAAATTCAATAAAATCAATATAATAACTGAGTGATTCAATTCTATAGAGGGGGAAGACACCGCTTTTATAACACTCAAAGGTTAATATTGCCATTAATCGGTGTCAGAGTGAGGAGACAATTGAGTAAGGTTAGCACGTCAAATAAGGAGCGCTGGGTTATATTTGTCAGAAATAAATTCTAGTTGTGCTGTATAACCGAACTAAGACTCTCGTAAGTTGATTTGTATTGTTTAATATTGCATCGATTATTGAGCGTATAAAGACTATTTTGCCTGTTTATGGTATGATTAGTGCTAGATTCAATGGCAAAAAGTTATGGTGATGATGAGTTATCAAGTTTTAGCACGCAAATGGCGACCAAAATCATTTTCTGAAGTTGTGGGGCAGCAGCATGTCCTCAAAATTCTGTCTAATGCGCTTTCGCTTGGGCGGGTTCATCATGCTTATCTGTTTTCGGGCACGCGAGGTGTGGGTAAAACCTCGATTGCTCGTTTGTTAGCAAAAGGGTTAAATTGCGAAACGGGCATTACCGCAACGCCGTGTGGCGTTTGTGATAATTGTCGCGATATTGAGCAAGGGCGATTTGTTGATCTGCTCGAAATTGATGCGGCCTCGCGCACCAAGGTTGAAGATACGCGTGAAATCCTTGATAACATTCAATATTTACCAAGCAAGGGGCGCTTTAAGGTCTATTTGATTGATGAAGTTCATATGCTATCGCGCAGTAGCTTTAATGCACTCCTTAAAACCCTAGAAGAGCCACCTGAGCATGTTAAGTTTTTATTGGCGACTACTGATCCGCAAAAATTACCTATAACAATATTGTCACGCTGTTTGCATTTGCATTTAAATGTGCTTGATACCGCATTAATTGGGCAACAACTTGAGCATATTTTGCAATTAGAACAAATCAACGGCGATGCTAAAGCCATTGCGTTATTAGCTAAAGCTGCCAATGGCAGTATGCGCGACGCGCTAAGTTTAACCGATCAAGCCATTGCCCTTGGTAATGGTAAGGTCGATGCTGAATCGGTGGCAGTTATGCTTGGCACGCTTGATAAGTCGATTCCGTTTGCTATTGTTGAAGCATTGCATAATGGTGAGGGTAATGCCCTAATGCAACAAATTCAAGCCGCCGCTGTGCAAGGTGTTGATTGGGATAATTTGTTAGCCGAAACCATTACTTTATTGCATCAAATTGCGTTATTGCAAGTGGTGCCAACCGCATTGGGAGATTATACCGATAACGAAGAGCGAATTCGTTTTTTGGCGCAATATATGGCACCTAACGATGTACAGTTGTTTTATCAAATTTTGTTAATGGGGCGTAAAGAACTTGCTTTTTCGCCCGATAAAAAAATTGGCGTCGAAATGAGCTTTTTACGCGCTTTGGCTTTTATGCCAAAGGTGGTTGATGCGGTTCTTCCGACTGTGGTTAGTTCGGCATCTGTCCAAGGCAATAGGCAGCAACAGGTGCAATCCCAAACCAAAGCACAGTTCGAACGGCAATCGCAAGTGCAAGCTGTTGAGTATACAAATATTCCAAAGCAAGCAGAAGTTAATCAACAGGTTGAAAATCAACCTCATATTCAACAATCTCAGCCCATTCGCGCTACAAGTTCAACTGTGAACCAGCCGGCTAATACCCATAAATCAGCTATATCACAACAAGTTGTGGCTAGTTCACCGTTAACCTCCAAGGTGAAAAGCCAGCCCCAAGACACAAATAATTTGGCATCCGCTGCGCCATCGACAATGGAACAAGTAGCTGATGGCAAAACTGCAACGGATGAGCTAACGATTCCCGATGAAGTTTCGTCGATAACTAAAAGTGTTTTAGAAATGCGTATGCAGTTGATGAAAGGGGAACAAAATCCAAAAAAGTCTGAATCGGTTGATAAGATTCAACCAAAAAGTTCGGTCATGCGTGAATCACTCACAAGAATTAAACAGAACGTCGCGATCGTAGGTGATGCCAATGTTGATAGCCACGATAGTGGTGGCGATGATGACAAAGAAGAAATCACCGCCGAAAACTATCAATGGCAAGCCAGTGGTTTGATTGCCATGAAAGAAGAGCTGGTGGTGAATACCAAAGCTTTTCGTGAATCACTTAACGGTGATAAAACCCCTGAAATGGCAAAAAAATTGATTGCCGAAATGGCACAAAAAGATGCGTGGTGTGCCGAAATTGAGCAATTAGATTTGTCACCTTTGATTAAGCAAATTGCGGTCAACTCTGGGTATGAACAGATCGACAATACCACTATTGTGCTACATCTGCGTTCAGCAGTTAAACATTTGATTAATTCGGCCAATAATGTGGCTAAAGTGCAAAAAGCACTTTGTGAACATCGCAAGCAAGAGCTTAATGTAAAGATTATTGTTGATGATAATCAAGACTATAAAACGCCCATTGAAATGCGTGAAGCGTTATATCAACAAAAACTAGCGCAAGCAAAGATAACTATTGCTGAAGATCCAAAAGTGGCAACAATTTGTCGATATTTTGATGCCAAGATTGATGAATCAAGTGTTCGTCCTGTATAATCATGGCGATATTTTTTTAACGAGGAATTATTATGTTTTCAGGTGGAAAAGGTGGTTTGGGTAATTTAATGAAACAAGCCCAACAAATGCAAGCAAAAATGCAACAAGCCCAAGAAGAGATCGCTAAATTAGAAGTGACAGGCGAATCGGGTGCAGGTTTAGTTAAGGTGACGGTTAATGGTACACATAATTGTAAACGTGTTGAAATCGATCCGTCACTTATGACTGAAGATGATAAAGAGATGTTAGAAGATCTTATTGCTGCGGCTTATAATGATGCAGCTCGTCGTTTAGATGATGCACAAAAAGAAAGAATGGCACAAGTTACTGGTGGCATGCAATTACCGCCAGGTTTTAAAATGCCGTTTTAAGCGTAGATTATTTTGACAGTAGGCGGAAAGGCAATCATATTTCCTTTCCGCTTTTTACGCTAAAATTATTTTCCAATAAAAATAAAATCGTTTACTAATTTTTCATTATCATAAGTAATATCGCTTAACCGCTTTTTGTAAATTTCACACAAATCATATATCGAAATTTCTTTGACTTTTACATTATCGAAATCGCTTATCTCCTTGCTTTCCCCTTTGGTGATGATCCAAACTTGTTTATTTTTGCCCGTTAATGGTATCGTTTTAGGGGTGATTCCGCCGTCATTTTTTTTAATGTTGAAGGTTAATTGTGCTTTTTGGTTCAGTTTATTGATGTAGTTTTCTATTTGTTCTTCTTTAAACGATTCAAAGTTTTTTTGTAGTGTACAGTCATACATTACAGCTAAATTTTCGATAATAAAAAAACCATCGGCCTTACCCGCTTGATTATCACGATCAAATTGAAATATTTTGTTTAAACCAATCACTTTTAATAAATTGAAGACTGAATCTTCAAATGCTAATGGATCATCAATGTATTTGATCTGTTGGACAGAATTTATTAAAAGTGTTTGATAGCCTTTGGCATCAATTTTATTTGCCAAAGATTTATTATCAGACAAGCTCTGCTCGTTGTTTTCTGTTGCTTGATCTTTGATAATTTTGATATTTGTTGCAAATCGTTGCCCTGAATCTTTTTCATTAGCAGTAAATGCCACTCGTAGGCCTATTTCTATTTCATCTATAGGTAAATTATCAAAATCCTTTTTAGCAAAATAATAATCCTTTCCTTCATCCAACGCTCTTATAAATCCATAATAGGCATCTTCATTATTTTTATCTTTACAAAGTTTTTTTATTTGGCTAATCATATATAACGCTCCTTAATGGAATAAATTATGACTTCAAAACATCATTTTTGATTATTGAATAATTACAACGTCTATAAACAAATCAACTATTTTTACCAGTATTATATATAAATTTGCTCCATATATCATTTAGTTAAATGATATTTGCTGTAATTAATATTTGATTTAACTGTCTATTTATACAGTTTTTCTTTATTATTTTTTTGCTATCAGGTAAACTACACCTTATTATTTGCTTATTTGTTACGCTTTATTATTAAGGATATATTGTGATTGGTCGTTTACGTGGCACCATTATTGAAAAGCAACCCCCTAAAGTGCTGATTGAAGTCGCTGGCGTTGGTTATGATGTATTTATGCCGATGACCTGTTTTTATGAATTGCCCGAAAACGGGCAAGAAGTCATTGTGTTAACCCATTTTGCCGTACGTGAAGATGCGCAAGTATTGTATGGTTTTAATCAAGAACAAGAGCGTGAATTGTTTCGTGAACTTATTAAAGTTAATGGCGTGGGACCAAAATTGGCATTAGCCATTTTATCAGGCATGTCAGCGTCGCAATTTATTAGTGCTGTTGAACAAGGTGAAATTAAAACTTTAGTTAAACTGCCCGGCGTGGGCAATAAAACTGCACAGCGGTTAATTGTTGAAATGAAAGATCGCATTAAACATTTTGGTGAACAATCGTCAAGTTCTAGCTTGATTGTTGAAACTGGTAGCATTCAAAAAACGGCTAATCAAATTGAAAGTGAGGCGGTTTCGGCTTTAATTGCATTAGGTTACAAACCACAAGAAGCTAGCCGTATTATTAATAAAGTGATTATTCCTGACATGGATTGCGAAACGCTGATTCGTGAAGCCTTAAAATCAGCATTATAAATAGGGATTGATTATGATTGAAGCGGATCGTTTAATTGCCCCACAAGTGCAAAAAGAAGAAGAATCATTAGATCGTGCAATTCGTCCTAAATCTTTGGACGACTATATAGGTCAACCGCAAGTTCGCGAACAGATGAAAATCTTTATTCAAGCCGCTAAACAGCGCCATGATGCGCTCGACCATGTGCTTATATTTGGTCCTCCAGGTCTTGGTAAAACAACGTTAGCCAATATTGTAGCGAACGAAATGAATGTTAATTTACGCACTACATCAGGCCCTGTATTAGAAAAGGCCGGCGATTTAGCCGCCATGCTGACCAATTTAGAGCCTAACGATGTGCTGTTTATTGACGAGATCCACCGTCTTTCCCCTGTCGTTGAAGAAATTTTATATCCCGCAATGGAAGACTACCAATTAGATATTATGATTGGCGAAGGGCCAGCAGCGCGTTCAATCAAAATTGATCTTCCTCCTTTTACATTAGTTGGTGCAACAACTCGCGCCGGATCGTTAACTTCGCCACTGCGGGATAGGTTTGGTATTGTGCAGCGCCTTGAGTTTTATCGGGTTGAGGATTTAGAATATATTGTTAGCCGTAGCGCTAAATTTTTAGGTATGGATTTGTCAGATGAAGGTGCACATTTAATTGCTAAACGTTCTCGTGGTACACCGCGAATTGCCAATCGTCTTTTGCGCCGTGTGCGCGATTATGCCGATGTAAAATCAAAAGGGGTTATCGACAAAAAAATCGCAACTCAAGCGCTGGATATGCTTGATGTTGATAATGAGGGTTTTGATTATATGGATCGTAAATTGTTGCTGGCTATTATCGAAAAATTCATGGGTGGTCCAGTCGGATTAGATAACATTGCCGCGGCCATTGGTGAAGAGCGCGAAACGATAGAAGATGTTCTCGAGCCGTTTTTAATTCAACAAGGTTATATTCAACGAACACCTCGTGGCAGAATCGCAACACCACATGCGTATCGCCATTTTGGCATTATTCAAGATAATTAGGTTAAGGTTGTGAGCGATTTAATGTTAATAAAAACGTGATTATTGGATGAATCACGTTTTTTATTACTGATTTTATATTATTAATTTTGAGTTAACCGAGTTCTTTTTCAGTAAAAATACCACTAAATAAATCGGTACTTAAATAACGCTCGCCAGAAGATGGCAAAATCACCACAATGGTTTTGCTGGCATATTCAGGTAATTTTGCTAAGCGATCGGCAGCAAAAACGGCAGCGCCCGATGATATCCCAGCTAATATGCCTTCTTTTTCCATCAATTCGCGTGCTGTTTCGATAGCGTCTTCGTTTGATACTTTTTCGACTATATCAATTAAACTTAAATCAAGGTTTGCAGGAATAAAACCAGCCCCAATGCCCTGAATTTTATGTGGTCCTGGCTTAATAGTTTCGCCTGCTAGTGCTTGGCTAATAACGGGTGAATTTGTTGGTTCAACGGCAACCGCAGTAATATTTTTGCCTTGTGTTTTTTTGATGTAACGCGTTACGCCAGTGAATGTACCGCCTGTTCCGACACCAGCAATAAAAATATCGATTTGACCATTGGTATCTTGCCATATTTCTGGTCCCGTTGTTTTTTCGTGGATTTCTGGATTAGCAGGATTACTAAATTGTTGTAGCATAAGGTTTTTTTTAGGATCACTTGCCACGATTTCTTCGGCTTTTTCGATTGCGCCTTTCATCCCCTTGGCTGCTTCAGTTAAAATCAAATTTGCACCTAAGGCTTTTAGCAGTTTTCGGCGTTCAATGCTCATGCTTTCAGGCATGGTTAATGTTAATTTATAGCCACGAGCAGCAGCAACAGCCGCTAGTGCAATACCTGTATTACCGCTTGTTGGTTCGATTAATTCAACATCAGAGGTTAATAAACCGCGTTTTTCAGCATCCCAAATCATATTTGAAGCAATACGACATTTCACACTAAAACTAGGGTTGCGCGATTCGACTTTTGCTAATATGTTACCATGACCAAAATGTTTTAAACGAACCAGTGGCGTATGACCAATGGTTTGTGAATTATCATCAAATATTTTACTCATATTAGAATCCTTGTTAATTGCTATAAAGGAAATAGCATGATGTTGTTTTGCTAATAATACTTATTATAAATAGAACGAAAAAAGATGGTACTAATTAATTATTATATCAATATTCATTTTGGACATAAGAACAATGTCTATTTTTGAAAATTAATAGTTAAGTAAAGTTGCTATTGGTTACAAAATAAGTAGAAGTGATGAGTGAAAATGATCGTTTTTAGCTTAGACAATTGACTTTCTTGTAAATAAAATCAATCGTTGCTTTGAATATAAAAAGCATACCGTTTACATGTTTTAGAATGAAAGAATATAATCCATTTATATGGGGTTGCATTAGGAATAACAAAATATTTTATTGGAATATTTACAGTGAATGGAAACTAGCAGCGATTTTATTAAAATTTTCATTATGGGAATGATTAATCAAGATGTTGTTAAATAAAAGAGTATATAAGTAGATTATTGAACAAGATTCAACCTAACACGGTTTATTAGCATAAAGACAAATTTGTGTATAAAATTATGCGTGATTATTTAGCTGGTTATCTTTACTAAGTTGGAAAATGAATAGATGAGTTATTAGGTGAAATAGTATGAAAGAGTATCGTTGGGTGTGGGTTTTTAAGCGAGATGACGTTTCAATGGTGTCTGCGGTGTTTTCATCTCTGGAAAATGCGGATAATTGGGTAAAGCTTAATAAATTAACTGGCGTTTTAACTAAAATGCCAATAGATATTGGTGGTTATGATTGGTGTATACAAAATAATGAGCAAATGCTTGAACACTATCATTACCAAAAAGGTATTAGATAACATTATAGTAAATAACTAGACTAAGGTTGTTTAAACCTTTTTATTTTGGATAATGTTAAGAGCTGATAATTACAAGCACTAATGTAAATGTTATCAAGAAACACGAAATGAAAGAAAATATAACGAATAGTGAAATAAAATTTTTAGCAACTACCATTAACTGTTATACCGAAAATGGGGTGTTTATTATTGGCATCAGTGACGATCCAATATCCCCCAACCATTACTTAATCTTATCTCGATATGATGAGGGTGATGTTGATGAATCAATCGGTATTCAAACGCATCTAACTGGGATGGAAGTGGCTAAAGCGATTAAACGTATCGTTTTGAAAACAAACACACTTACCATAGAGATAAATAAGCATAACACCGAACAAGTACGGGCTAAAAAAATGATTATTGAATTTAGTGAAATTGATAAAACGTTGTTAATAACATATATTAACAACGTTTTTTTACATAGTTCGGTAAAGGTAATCATTAGTGAATAAAAATCTGAATGATAATATACTCTATCAACAAACATTTATGGATTGTATCGCACAACAAATATCCGAAAATCACAACCTATTAGACATTAGAAAAACATTGGTCTATTTCAAAAATAAAGGTATATCAAAAGATTGCATGTATGCGTGCTTGCAAAACTTAAGATATACTAATAATGAAGATATTATTTTGGAGTTAATGGATTTTGTAACAGGTTTTTGTCAATCTAATTTGGCTATATACTAATATAATCTTATAGGTAGTGCTGAGCCTTATTTTATCATCGGGTTAAATATAAACTTATCTTAAATTCATCCATCATTTTCAATTTCTAATTCAATCTTCTTAATTGCTTGTTCACAACGGTAAATTCGGTTATCAAGCGCGGCTATTTTGCTTTGGTTGATGACGTCTTGCGATAGTTCTAGCTCGTATTTCATCTCTTGCAATCGGCGCAAATAATCTAAATGGCGCATGTGTTTTTGGGCTAGGGTTTCTTCAATAATGGCTTTGGGTTCTTTTTGACGCAAATTATGAGTGGCAAGTTCGCGCGTCAGGGCTGCCATTTGGTTGATTAATGTTTCTGATAAAAAAGTAATTTGCTCAATTTTTTCTGATTCGATATTTGTGACTAATGCTTGATACGTTTGTTTGACCTTTTCAAGGTAAAACGTTTTATCTGTGACAATTTTATTGGTATGAAAAAGTTGTTCGTCAAAATAAGGCTCTTTAAATTTCTGTTCGTTTGCCAAATGAACTTGTTGTTCTAATTGATCAATTTGTTTTTGTAGTGTAGTGAGTAAATTTGCCATTGCAGTTAGTCTTTGTTATAAGGTGGAGTATCATCATCTTGACCAAAATAATCGCCTAAGTGCAATTTAGCTAGATTGATAAGTTTCATAAATGCTTCAAATGTCAATTTGTTATCTTGTATACTATTTTCAGTGATGATTTTTTTAGCTATTAATTTTATTTGTAATTGGTTATAACAGTCAATTAAGTTAAGGGGTAGGGGTGATAGGGCACGTTTTCCTAACCAAAAAATCCCCTGTATAGGCAGGCTTAAGGTAAATAGTATGGTTATTGCCGTGACCGCAATTGATACTGGCATATAATATTGCCAAACCAACAAACCAACAACGATAGGGGGTAAGTATTGAGTTGCGGTTTTTATGTGGTTAATGATTTTTAATTCAGGAAATGAATGCGCAAGTTGTTTATCTGTCGGGCAAAGCTTCATATATCTTTGCCCAGCTTTAAATGTGTTTATTAGATTCATATTTTTGTGACTCCTCGACATTCACTTCTTATTATCTTAAAATAGTACTATTCAAATTGGGGACTCTTTTTATTCTATCTCAAAAAGTAAGATATCAGAAGTCACCTTAGCGTAGTCACATTGATTTTTAAATCATGTGCAGAGTTACCAATTTTGATTGGTATATATCTTTTTATTCAATCTATAGGAATTACTATGTCATCAAGTAATAACGCTCTTGTTCTTAATTGCGGAAGTTCATCATTAAAATTTGCTATTATAAACCCTGAAAACGGTGATGAGTTTCTTTCTGGATTAGCCGAATGTTTTAACCTGCCTGATGCACGTATTAAGTGGAAACTTGATGGCGTTAAAGGTGAAGCATCTTTAGGTGCAGGTGCTGCACATAGTGAAGCAATTAAATTTATTGTTAATAGTATCTTCCCACAAAAACCAGAATTATTAGATAGTATTAAGTCTATTGGTCATCGTATTGTTCACGGTGGTGAAAAATACACTCAATCAGTGGTTATCGATGATTCAGTATTAAAAGGTATTGAAGATGCAGCAGCTTTTGCTCCATTACATAATCCTGCACATTTAATCGGTATTCGTGAAGCGTTTGCTGCGTTTCCACACTTAAAAAATAAAAACGTGGCGGTATTTGATACAGCTTTCCATACTACAATGCCAAAAGAAGCTTATTTATACGCGATTCCGAATGAATTATACACCAAACACGGTATCCGTCGTTATGGTGCACATGGTACAAGTCACTATTATGTAAGCCAACAAGCAGCCAAATTATTAAATAAACCCGTTGAAGAAACAAATGTAATTACTTGTCACTTAGGCAATGGTGCATCAATCACTGCTGTTAAAAACGGTAAATGTGTTGAAACTTCAATGGGCCTAACACCACTTGAAGGTTTAGTGATGGGGACACGAAGTGGTGATATCGATCCAGCGATTATGTTCTTCTTACATGACAATTTAAAAATGTCTGTTGCGGATATTAATAATCTGTTAAATAAAAAATCAGGTTTATTAGGTTTAACGGGTGTAAGTAGTGACTGTCGTTATGTTACTGATAATTACGAGCAAGACGAAAACGCTAAAAATGCTTTAGATGTGTTTGTTCATCGTTTAGTAAAATATATCGGTGGTTATGCAATGCTTTTAGACGGTCGTTTAGATGCTATTATCTTTACTGGTGGTATTGGTGAAAATGCTGAAGAAGTGCGTCGTATGGCATTACAAAAATTAACTATTCTTGGTTTCGAACTTGACCAAGAGCGTAACTTAGCTGCACGTTTTGGTAAAGGTGGCACAATCACTAAAGATGGTTCAGCTATTGCGATGGTCATTCCAACCAATGAAGAACTAGTCATCGCTCAAGATGCTGCGCGCCTAACTGCGTAATAAATATTTAAAACCGCCTAAATGGCGGTTTGTTTTTATACAATAAAGAATTAAGAGGTAACAATTATGTCTCGTACTATTATGCTCATTCCAACTGGTACCAATGTTGGATTAACGGGGGTGAGCCTTGGTGTTATTCGAGCTATGGAGCGTCAAGGTATTAACTTAAACGTGTTCAAGCCAGTAGCACAACCTAGAGCGGGTGGTGATGCGCCAGACAATACGACAACTTTAGTTAGTCATAACACTTCAATTCCAACACTAAAACCACTTAAAATGAGCCATGTTGAAAACCTATTAGGTTTAAATCAACAAGATGTGTTAATGGAAGAGATCGTAGCCCTTTATGCTGAAAACACGAAAGGTGCTGATGTTGTTTTGGTTGAAGGCATTGTACCAACATCAGATTATCCTTTTGCCAATGAGCTTAATAATAATATCGCTAAAACCCTTGGTGCCGAAATTATTTTTGTGGTCAACATGGGTAAAGATACGCCTGAACAACTTAGAGATCGTATTGAGATTGCTCGTTCTAATTTTGGTGGCATTAAAAACGAAAAAATCGTTGGTGTGATTGTTAATAAAGTCAATGCGCCAGTTGAAGAACAAAGCCTTGCTCGTCCTGATGTTGCTGAAATTTATCACACCCCTAAATTTGATGATAAAAAAATCACTATCGATGATTTAAATGCACATAGCCCATTGCCAGTACTTGGATGTATTCCTTGGAATATGGATTTAAGTGCTTGTCGTTCTATTGATATAGCGAAACATTTTGATGCAAAAATTATTAATGAAGGTGATATCAAAAACCGCCGCATTAAACATATCTCTTTCTGCTCACGTAGTGTGCCTAACATTATTAGTCATCTACAACCAAATGCACTGTTAGTGACTTCTGCTGATCGCGCTGATGTATTAGTGACGATTAGTTTAGCAGCTATGAATGGTGTGGCTATTGGTGGTGTGCTTTTAACCGGTGGTTACGAAATCGACGAAAAAATCGCAAAATTATGCCAACCTGCTTTTGATACGGGGTTACCTGTATTTACAGTTAAAACTAACACTTTCCAAACGTCCATTAACTTACAACAATTCAATTTAGAAATTCCTGTTGATGATAAAGAACGTATGGAAAATACCCAAAATTATGTGGCTGACCATATCGATGCTAAATGGGTTAAATCATTAAATGAAGTGGTGAATTCTGCACGTCGCTTGTCGCCACCTGCATTCCGTTATCAATTAACTGAACTTGCACGTAATGCGAAAAAAGTAGTGGTATTACCAGAAGGTGATGAACCAAGAACAGTTAAAGCAGCTGCAATTTGTGCTGAGCGTAATATCGCTAAATGCGTATTGATTGGTAATCCTGACGAAGTGCGTAAAGTTGCCGCTTCACAAGGCGTGAATTTAGGTCAAGGTGTTGAAATTGTTGATCCTGAATTAATTCGTGAAAAATATGTGCCTCGTTTAGTTGAATTACGTAAAAATAAAGGTATGACAGAAGTGATTGCTCGTGAGCAATTAGCTGATAACGTAGTACTTGGTACAATGATGCTTGAAGCAAATGAAGTTGATGGTTTAGTATCAGGTGCTGTGCATACAACGGCTAATACTATCCGTCCACCATTACAATTAATTAAAACTGCACCGGGTAGTTCACTTGTTTCATCAGTATTTTTTATGTTAATGCCTGATCAAGTGTATATTTATGGTGACTGTGCAATTAATCCAGATCCAAATGCGCAAGAATTGGCTGAAATTGCGATTCAATCAGCCGATACAGCAATCGCCTTTGGTATTGAACCACGCGTTGCGATGATCTCTTATTCAACAGGTAGTTCAGGTCAAGGTGCTGATGTTGAAAAAGTGAAAGAAGCAACTCGCATTGCTCAAGAAAAACGTCCAGATCTTATGATCGACGGTCCATTGCAATATGATGCTGCGGTAATGCCTGATGTAGCAAAATCGAAAGCACCAAATTCACAAGTAGCAGGTAAAGCAACAGTATTTATCTTCCCTGATCTTAATACAGGTAATACTACTTATAAAGCTGTACAACGTTCAGCTGATCTTGTTTCGATTGGTCCAATGCTACAAGGTATGCGTAAACCTGTGAATGATTTGTCTCGTGGTGCATTAGTTGATGATATTGTCTACACTATTGCATTAACCGCAATTCAATCAGCACAAGAACAAAACGCTGCAAAATAAATTTAGCAAAACGTTTTAACTATAGATAAAGGTGATGCAATATCACCTTTTTTTAATTAAATTTAGTCAAGTAATGAGTTTAAATGCTTGAGTTATCGCGATTGAGTTTTAGCGTATTTTGTGCTAGAAATTGGTGATGAGTTCTTCAAAAACTTATTTTAAGTCAAGTCCAAGCATTCAAAGTTGATAAAAACAATAAATAATAAAAATTTATAAATGATTTTATCCCTCCATGTTGGTTTTTAATAGGGTTAATAACATTTTCATAAATTGTTCTTTATCACCTTGTAATGTTGAAAAAAAATCTTTATCTATTTGTTCAACCAAAGGTACAGTTTCATTTGCTTTATTCAATCCTTTTTGGGTTAATTGAATGGATTTTGCTCGACTATCTTTAATTGAGCAAGAGCGCTTTATATAATCCTTTTTTTCTAAATTCTCTAATATTTGGGAAATTGTCATCACATCGATATTTGTTTTATTTGATAAAATAACTTGTGTTATTTCGTCTGGTTGCTGTGATAGATAAGCAAGCGTTGCAAGCACTATAAATTGAGGATGAGTGATAGACTGTTTTTTCAAGCAATTTTTGATATTCGTATGCCAGGACGAATAAGTTTTCATAAAAACAAAACCAATAGATTCAGAATCAGTTTGGAATTGAGTTAAAAACTTATTGTCCTTTGTCATAATTTACCCTTCAACTAAGCCATTTAATTTGTAAGTTTTATCAATAATATCATCTGAAATCTGTTTTATAAAATCATAGGATGCTTTAGTGTCCATTTTTGAATCCGGTTTTAGAGAAATTTCTGATTTTAAAGCATATTGATTATGCGATATTTCAATAATTTGATGTGAGAAAAACAGTAAACCTATTTCAGGCATATCAAATTGTTCTGTAAATTCTTGCTCATCAATAATCTTTGATAAAGTCACTTCCATTTCCGGTATATTTTGTAATTTGAAAATACCTTTAGACCCTGTTTTTAAGTCACCAAATATACGAAAGTCTTCAAGATCAGTTTCCCATAATTTTCTTAAATTAAGATCAGTATAGTATTGCCAAATTTGAGTTGGTTTAGCTTTGGTTGGTAATATGAAAGAAATTGAAATGGTATTCATAGCGTCTCCTTTTAATAAGTTAACTTATTATAAGTATGCTTACTAATTAAGTAAAGACAATTCAATTTTTGATTTGTTGACTTATTACAAGGTGAATTTGATGACCCTGTTATTGAATTTTGTAATAAGATGATTTCAACATTATTAATAATATAAAATATTTATAATTGTTTTTAATTAATGCTCTCAATTTATTTGGTAAATGGTACAATATCAGCCTAATTTTGTATTAGTTCATAGTTTAGGAATAAAATTGATGAAAAAAGACATCCACCAACAGCGCATATTAATCCTCGATTTTGGTTCACAAGTTACTCAATTAATTGCTCGTAGAATTCGTGAAATTGGTGTGTACTGTGAACTTTGGCCGTGGGATGTATCAGAAGAAAAAATTAAACAATTTAATCCTAAAGGTATTATTTTATCAGGTGGTCCTGAAAGTACCACAGAAGCTAATAGCCCTCGTGCTCCCGAGTATGTCTTTAATGCCGGCGTACCTGTTTTGGGTGTTTGTTATGGTATGCAAACTATGGCAATTCAAGTTGGTAAGGGCGGTCAAGTTACTGGCTCTAACCAACGTGAATTTGGTTATGCTAAAGTGGATCTTGTGGGATCGTCAAAATTAACTGATGGCATATTGGATAGTACAAGTGAACAAGGCATTAATCAACTTGATGTCTGGATGAGCCACGGTGACAAAGTAACAGCCTTGCCTGACTGTTTTACCCTGATTGGTCGCACTGAAACTTGCCCATTTGCTATTATGGCTAATGACGAAAAACAATTTTATGGTGTTCAATTCCACCCAGAAGTGACTCACACTGTTAAAGGTTTCGAGTTGTTGCAACGTTTTGTGATTGATATCTGTCACTGCGAAAAACTTTGGACACCATCTTCAATCATTACTGATGCTATTGCGCGCATTAAAGAACAGGTTGGTAATGACAAAGTATTACTTGGTTTATCAGGTGGAGTGGATTCTTCAGTTACAGCGTTGCTATTGCATCAAGCCATTGGCGATCAGTTAACTTGCGTATTTGTCGATCATGGGTTGTTACGCTTGAACGAAGCACAACAAGTTATGGATATGTTTGGTAATAAATTTGGCTTAAATATTATTGCAGTAAATGCCGAAGAGCGCTTTTTAGCTGCACTAAAAGGTGAGGCAGATCCTGAAGCAAAACGTAAAATTATCGGACGTGAATTTGTTGCTGTTTTTGATGAAGAAGCAGCAAAATTAAAAGATGTAAAATGGCTGGCTCAAGGCACTATTTATCCCGATGTTATTGAATCGGCAGCTGCTGATACCGGCAAAGCTCATGTAATTAAATCACATCATAATGTTGGTGGCTTACCCGAAGATATGAAAATGGGCTTAGTCGAACCTTTGCGAGAACTATTTAAAGACGAAGTGCGCAAAGTGGGCTTAGAACTTGGCTTACCTTACGATATGCTTTATCGTCACCCATTCCCAGGACCAGGCTTAGGCGTACGAGTACTTGGTGAAGTTAAAAAAGAATATTGCGACTTATTACGCAAAGCCGATGCCATCTTTATTGAAGAGCTATATAAGGCAGACCTATACCACAAAGTCAGCCAAGCCTTTACCGTATTTTTACCTGTACGCTCGGTTGGTGTAATGGGTGACGGTCGCAAATACGACTGGGTCGTTTCACTGCGAGCGGTTGAGACTGTCGATTTTATGACCGCTCACTGGGCTCATTTACCTTATGACTTCTTAGGGCGCGTATCTAATCGAATCATCAACGAAGTCAATGGTATTTCTCGTGTCGTATATGATATAAGCGGAAAACCGCCGGCGACTATAGAGTGGGAATAGCTAACCGTTTCTAAAACTAGTTTAAAAATTTAAACAAACAGCCTAAAAACAGGCTGTTTTTTTATTTTATAAATACCAAAAATGAGAAGCTAGTTGGTTGGAGTAATTTCTATAAAATAGAGCCACTAAAAAACAGCGTATTTACCACGATAAAAAGCATTTAGATATAAATAAATCAGAAAGTATGCAAATTGCATCATTTTGTCAAAAATTTCATGAAATCCCCATGTTTCAGTAAAGACTACACACTTAATCTAATGAAAAAACATGTAACCTATATGTTTTTGAGCATATTCAGTAATGACAGGCAAAAAACTATTTTGATAGCGAGCAGTGGGGTGTTTTTTAAAAAGCCCAAAATCCGGCGGTTTATCCCTATGTGCATAGGGAACAGAGTTCGACTAGAAGAAGTTATGGCAGCCCAAGCGGTTTATCCCTATGTGCATAGGGAACAGGAATGTTTACCGTCCATTTCAGCTATTTTTTTCGGTTTATCCCTATGTGCATAGGGAACAGTAGAATGGGCTGAACAAATTAGAATAAGGATACGGTTTATCCCTATGTGCATAGGGAACAGGTGTTTTGCTAGAAGATTCTATATTATAAACCAGGTTTATCCCTATGTGCATAGGGAACAGTTTCCGTCCAACTCTTTCGCATGTACAGGATACGGTTTATCCCTATGTGCATAGGGAACAGTACTTGACTCAACAGTCAATCCTTCATGTTCAACGGTTTATCCCTATGTGCATAGGGAACAGAATAGGAGCAAATATGTTTGAATTTATAGCATCGGTTTATCCCTATGTGCATAGGGAACAGTAAATCTGTATGATCTCTGATGCTTTCAACTACGGTTTATCCCTATGTGCATAGGGAACAGACCAATTATAACATTTTGTTTTATAATTAAAATATTTTAGTTTAAATTTCTACCAACTTTTTCAATTATTATTAAAATATCAATGGTTTTATAATGCATTGTTTTTATTGAATTAATATTAAAAATAAGATAGAGAATATTGCGCTTTTTTTATTCTACCAATTAATCATTAAATTTCTTATAGTTATAACATAGTCATCAATAAAACAGGGTATTTCTTTATTAAAAAAGACGAAATTCTTGTTAAAAATATTCAGGAGTCTATACCGTTTAAGAATAAAATTATTTTTTATTTAACAACTTAAAATGTTTAATCGATAAAGCGTAAAGTTGCCTAAATTGACATTAGATAGGTGGATAAACGGTGGTCTGCGTGTAGATTTACTTTCACTTAGAGCACGGTTACATAAGCAATTAAAATATATTTGTTTGAACTGACCAGACATAGCAAGTTTATTGATGATGGCCTCCGAAAACGGGTCATGCCCCGGTGTTCCATCAACTTGTCCTTTTCGATATATTTTTGTCCCATTTATTTCTCAGACAGGGAAAATTTGCGGGTAATCCAAGCCAGTGGTTTAGTAGGGATGTAGCTATAGGCGTTTTCATCGCCGGCGTGTTCTATTGGGTCTTGGCTGATATAGAGCGGGCGTTATAACGGTAGCGATTATAGTGTAGTCTTGATTATTAGTATCATGGATGAGACGAATAAAAAACTCTGTGGTTTTACCATCTACGGTTTTGCTGGTACGCCGATTAAAAGCATCATCAGTGTAGCTAATAATTAGCCCCATCGGCTTAATCACTTTGATTAACTGTGTCGGCAGTCGTATTTATAGTGGGTGACTAGACTGTGGTTTTTTCCGCATTTTCGGCAATGAGGTTATCAAGGCGGTCATAGTCATTCTGTAAAAATAATTTTGTAATAGGCGGTTTTTTTGCATACACTAACAATAACTCATTAAAAAAATAAATGTTTTTTATTTAAACGGTATAGAATCCTGAATTATTTTTACAAAACTAGGCACCTAAGTTAAAAAGCAAAAAGGTAAAAAATTGTGTCGGGCAAAAATACGTTAGAATAACGAACCAAGGCAAAGTTATTTGCAACAAATTGATATATAATAAAAAATTAAAATGGTCGGCCGATAGATATAATACTGGAAAAGGAGTGAATGGTACTAATATCCTTGATTTTTTCTAAATTTATTATAAAAAATCTTCAGTCTGTTTACTTTTTTTGTAATGATCTCCAAGTTATATCATTCCGATAAAAACATAAAACTTATTAACAAATGATCTACAAAAACAGATTACTTAAGTATATACTCTTTATCAATTAAATTAGATTATCATGGTGTATGTTAGTTGTGAGTAATTTAATTGTCGGTATTTATTTTCATCAATATTTTAAGGATCTTTTAGTATGATTTTAGGTAATATTAATCATTTAAGGTTAGTTCCTTATTTACCTTCCAAAATAAAACAATCTATTGAATATATTAAAGACAACGTTAATATTAATACACCTATAGGGCGTTATGATATTGATGGCGATAAGATGTTCTTTATGGTGTCTGATAGTCAAACGCGTCATATTTATGATGCTAAGCCGGAATATCATGAAAAATATATCGATGTTCAGATTGTCTTGGCAGGGCAAGAGGGAATGGCTGTGAGCACGTTACCACCCTATACCAAAGTGTTAGACAATAAATTGGCAGAAAACGATATTGCTTTTGTTGAAACACCAAAAGAAGAAACCATGTTAATATTACAACAAAATGATTTTATTGTGTTTTTACCCAATGAGGTACATAAGCCGCTTTGTGCTGTTGGTAATAAAATTGAAACAGTTCGCAAAGTTGTGGTGAAAATAGCACTGGATTATTTATAATTAGATTAAGGATATAGGTATAATATGACGACAAATATCGCTGTGATCGGCGAATGTATGATTGAATTGTCGATCAAACAAGACTCGACTACGCGTAGCTTTGGTGGTGATACGCTCAATACATCTGTTTATTTATCTCGTTTATTAAAAGGCAATAATTTTTCGATTCATTATGTGACAGGGCTCGGTACTGATCCTTTTAGTCAAGAGATGTTAGATAATTGGCAAAAAGAAAATATTCAAACTGATTTAGTGCAAAGAATGTCAGATAAGATGCCTGGTCTTTATTCTATTGTGACCGATGAGCAGGGTGAGCGTTCTTTTTATTATTGGCGTAATGATGCTGCAGCTAAATTTTGGTTGCAAACAGCCGAAACAGATAAGATAACCCAGCAAATTGCTCAATATGATTATGTGTATTTGAGTGGTATTAGTATCGCTATTTTAGATGCTGAAAGCATCCTTAAATTATTAGAACTTTTAAAATGCGTTAAGGCCAATGGCGGTAAAGTTATTTTTGATAATAACTTCCGCCCACGTTTATGGCGTAGTCTTGATTTGGCTCGTAGTGTTTATGCCGATATTCTTAGCGTTACCGATATTGCATTTTTGACGTTAGATGACGAAGATTTGTTATGGGGCAAATTGCCTTATGAGCAAGTTATTGAACGTACAAAAAAATTTGGTGTAACTGAAATTGTTATTAAACGTGGTAGCGATAGTTGCATTATTGATGCAGCTGAAGGTCGTTTTGACGTTCCAGCTAATAAAATCCCAAAAGATAAAGTGATTGATACTACCGCTGCGGGAGATTCGTTTAGTGCAGGCTACCTTGGTGCACGTTTAAGTGGAAGAAATCCTTTGCAGTCAGCATCACAAGGTCATTTAGTTGCAGGTACGGTTATACAATATCGCGGTGCAATTATCCCTGTAGAAGCCACACCAAAATTAATAGAATTAAGTCAATAGATTACATTTATTCAGCGAAAAACGGTTAGTAATGACCGTTTTTTGTTCTAGTTTTAGAAACCAATATTTTCAGTTTATATTCTTGTCAAAAAGTTTCAGAAAAGACTATGTTTTAATATAAAATTGGTCAAGTAATAGATTCATTTATATAGTTGTATATTTCATCAAATGTTACTGGTATAATATACAGTTAATTTTCTATTCATTTAGTTTAAAAAACACACATAAGAAGAGATCTATGTCAATCAAAGATATCGATATTCGTGGCGCTCGCACGCACAATCTAAAAAACATTAATGTAACCATTCCAAGAGATAAGTTAGTTGTTATCACCGGTCTTTCGGGATCGGGTAAATCTTCGTTAGCATTTGATACTCTCTATGCTGAAGGGCAACGACGTTATGTTGAATCGTTGTCGGCGTATGCTCGTCAGTTTTTATCATTGATGGAAAAACCTGATGTCGATCATATTGAAGGTTTGTCACCAGCTATTTCGATTGAGCAAAAATCGACTTCTCATAATCCGCGCTCAACAGTTGGAACCATCACTGAAATTTATGATTACTTACGTTTACTTTTTGCCCGAATTGGTGAGCCTCGCTGTCCAAATCATCATTTACCATTAGCAGCACAAACGGTGTCACAAATGGTCGATAGTATTATGGCATTACCAACTGAAAATCGTTATATGCTGCTAGCACCTGTGGTCACCGAACGTAAAGGTGAATTTGTTAAGTTGTTCGAGCAATTAGCCGCTAGCGGTTATATTCGGGTAAGAGTAGATGGTGATGTGTATGATCTTTCTGATCCCCCCATTCTTGAACTACAAAAAAAGCATACCATTGAGGTTGTTGTTGACCGTTTCCGTATTCGTGATGATTTAAAGCTTCGTTTGGCCGAGTCGATTGAAACCGTGCTTTCGATCACAAATGGTATTGTTAAAGTGGCAAATTTGGATGATCCTCAAGCTGAAGAATATCTGTTTTCGGCTAATTTTGCCTGCCCAATTTGTGGTTATAGTATTTCAGAGTTAGAGCCTCGATTATTTTCGTTCAATAACCCAGCTGGCGCTTGCCCTGAGTGTGATGGTTTGGGCGTGCAACAATATTTTGATCAAAAACGTATTGTGCAAATGCCAGAAGTTTCATTAGCTGCAGGTGCGATTAAAGGTTGGGATCGTCGCAACTTTTACTATTTTCAGATGTTAAAATCATTAGCGGATCACTATAAATTTGATATTGATAAACCCTATGAAAAATTACCTGAAAAAGTGAAAGATATTTTATTAAATGGTTCAGGTGATACCGAAATCCAATTTATTTATTCAAATGATCGCGGTGATGTAGTTAAGCGTAAACATCCATTTGAAGGCATTATTAATAATTTAGCTCGTCGGTATAAAGAAACCGAATCACAAACTATCCGTGAAGAGTTAGCCAAATATATTAGCCATCGACCTTGCCCTTGTTGTGGTGGCTCAAGGCTGTGTACAGCAGCAAGAAATGTATTTATTAATGATACTAATCTACCAGCCATTAGTGATTTAAGCACTCAAAAAGCGAAAGATTTTTTCGATCAGTTGTCATTGACAGGGCAACGAGCTCAAATTGCCGAGAAAATCTTAAAAGAGATTAACGATCGTTTACAATTTTTGATTAATGTTGGGCTTAACTATTTAACACTTTCGCGCTCAGCTGAAACTTTATCAGGAGGAGAAGCACAGCGTATTCGATTAGCTAGCCAAATTGGTGCAGGGCTGGTTGGCGTGATGTATGTGCTAGATGAACCTTCTATTGGATTACATCAGCGTGATAACACTCGTCTAATTGACACTTTAACGCATTTACGCGATTTAGGTAATACTGTTATTGTGGTTGAACATGACGAAGAAGCAATTATGGCTGCTGATTATGTGATTGACATTGGTCCGGGGGCAGGGGTTCATGGCGGTGAAGTTGTTGCGCAAGGTACGCCTAAGCAGATAATGGCATGTAAAAAATCTTTAACAGGCCAATATTTATCTGGTAAAGAAAAGATTGAAATTCCAACTGTGCGCACCAAAGTTGATAAGAAAAAAATGTTATCACTTATTGGCGCTACCGGAAATAACCTTAAAGATGTGACATTAAATATTCCGGTTGGATTATTTACTTGTATTACCGGCGTGTCGGGTTCGGGTAAATCAACCTTAATTAATGACACCTTATATCCACTAGCCCAAAATGAACTCAATGGTGCCGAAAAAACAGAAATAGCGCCATATAAAGCCATTAAAGGGCTTGACCATTTTGATAAGGTTATTGCGATAGACCAAAGCCCTATCGGACGAACACCACGTTCTAATCCTGCAACTTATACTGGATTTTTTACTTCTATCCGTGAACTTTATGCAGGTGTACCCGAATCCCGTGCACGAGGCTATAATCCAGGACGATTTAGTTTTAATGTGAAGGGGGGACGATGTGAAGCTTGCCAAGGTGATGGTTTAATTAAAGTTGAAATGCACTTTTTACCTGATATTTATGTTCCTTGCGATCAATGTCATGGCGCTCGTTATAATCGTGAAACCTTAGAGATCAAATATAAAGGTAAGTCTATTAACGAGATTTTGAATATGACAGTTGAAGAAGGGCGTGAATTTTTTGATGCAGTACCGATGATTGCTCGTAAATTACAAACCCTAATTGATGTAGGTCTTTCTTATATTACCATTGGGCAATCAGCAACAACATTATCGGGTGGTGAGGCACAACGTGTAAAACTTGCAAAAGAATTATCGAAGCGAGATACTGGACGCACTTTATATATATTAGATGAACCAACAACAGGTTTGCATTTTGCTGATGTTAAACAATTACTCACGCAATTACATTCATTGCGCGATAAAGGCAATACAATTGTTGTTATAGAGCATAATTTGGATGTAGTTAAAACAGCTGATTGGATTATTGATTTAGGACCAGAAGGCGGTAATGGTGGGGGTGAAATTATTGCCGAAGGCACACCTGAAGAGGTTGCTAAATCTAAGCATTCCTACACCGGAAAATATTTAAAACCATTGTTGGAAAAATAGTAATCCAAGTAGGATTGTATTATTACTACTTAGCATAAATAGAACGGGCAAGGTATGAGGCCCGTTTTATTATACTTTACTAGCACCTAGGGTTAGATATAGGTTTTAACGTGCTGATTAGTATTTAGTATGTTCCGATTATCAAAGGCGGCAAATGAAAGGAGGGATATTGTGGCATTTCAAATGGTATTAATGATCATAATGGCCTATTTTATGGGATCGCTTTCTGGTGCTATGATTATCAGCCGTATCATGCATTTGCCAAATCCTTCAGAACACGGTTCGCACAATCCTGGAGCAACCAATATTTTACGGCTTAATGGTAAATTACCTGCCATTTTTGTGTTAATTTTTGATATGTTAAAAGGTACTATTCCGGTTTATATCTCTTATCGACTAGGCATTGCTCCTTTCTTTTTAGGTATTATAGGTATTTTTGCTTGTTTAGGGCATATGTTTCCCTGTTTTTTTCATTTTCGTGGTGGTAAAGGTGTTGCCACGGCGTTAGGTATGATGGTCCCCATAGGATTTGATTTTACAGGTTGCTTTATTTTAACTTGGTTACTTACATTACTCATCACAGGGTATTCTTCCGTTGCAGCAATAGTTGGTTTTCTTATGGCGCCATTTTATGTTTGGCTATTCAAACCAGAGCTTACTTTACCGGTTGCTATGCTTTCTTGTTTGATTATCATCCGTCACAACAGTAATATTATGCGCCTTTTAAAAGATGAAGAACCAAAAAGTTATTATCATAGCAAGAGCAAAAAATAATCTAACATTTATATGCAATCAGTATCAATTTAACGATTGTTTCTAAAAACAGTTGTCGATAAGTATTATTTTAACTATTAATTTTATGTGATTTTTTGCAACTTTTATCATTATTAAATTAAACAAATAAAATAATTCTTGTTTGATAGATTATTGAAAAAAGGTATTATTAACATAAAATTCAAATATGTGAGAACCAAATAAATTCATGCAAATAAGTCCATTATTAGAATCACTTATGCAAGCACTACGTTGTTTACCGGGCGTTGGTCCCAAATCGGCGCAACGCATGGCCTTTCATTTATTACAACGCAATCGACAAGGTGGCATAAAATTAGCTCATGAGCTACATGAAGCGATGATAAATATAGGTCATTGTAAAGAGTGTCGAACTTTTACCGAACAAGAAACCTGTACGATTTGTGCAAATATCAGGCGTCAAAGTAGTGGGCAGCTTTGCGTTGTCGAAACTCCCGCTGACATCGTTGCCATTGAACAAACAGGACAATATAGTGGTCGTTATTTTGTATTGTTAGGTCATCTATCACCATTAGATGGTATCGGTCCAAGCGATATTGGTCTTGATTTATTGAAAAACAAGTTAGCATCAGAATCGATTAACGAAGTGATTCTAGCCACTAATCCGACCGTTGAGGGTGATGCAACCGCCAACTATATTGCGCAGATGTGTACAGATTTCAATGTGACAGCAACAAGAATTGCTCATGGTGTTCCAGTTGGCGGTGAGCTTGAAATGGTAGATGGTACTACCTTATCGCATTCATTTGTTGGGCGTCAAAAAATTGAGTTTTAAGTTTTGCGTAGTTTTAATATCCACTTGTAAGGTTGTTATTTAACCATTAAGTAGGTACAAGTACTTAGCTAATTTTTATAGTAAAAGTTATAAATAAAAAGAGGTATTATATGAACTATAAAGCTGTTGCCTTTGATATGGATGGCACGTTGCTAGCCAGTAATCGTTTAGTTTTGCCAGAAACAGTTGAGATGATAAAAAAAATCAGTGCTAAAGGTGTAAAAGTGATTTTAGTATCGGGGCGTCACCACTCTGTAATTTATCCATATTACTATCAACTCAAATTATCAACCCCCGCAATTTGTTGTAATGGATCTTATCTTTATGATTTTGAAAAACGAAATTCTTTTGCCGCTAAACCAATGACTAAAGATCAAGCAAGAATGCTATTAAAACTAGTTAATCATTATGGCATCCATACTTTAGTTTATACTGATCAAATGATGACTTATGAAGTATTAGATGATCATCTAGAAGGCTTTTTTAAATGGGTGAAATCATTGCCCGAATTTTTACAGCCAGAAATCAAAAAAGTAGCGAGTTTTGAAAACGTGATTGAACAATCTGGTGCTATTTTTAAATTTGCAACTAGCAGTCATAACCTTCCTGCTCTACGGCAATTCTCAAATGCGGTGGATGCGCTAGATGTGTTTTCGTGTGAATGGTCTTGGTCAAATCGAGCAGATGTTGCGGTTAAAGGTAATACTAAAGGAAATGGTTTAACACACTGGGCTGAACATGAAAATATTGATTTAAGCGAAATAGTCGCTTTTGGCGATAGTTATAATGATATTAGTATGTTATCTATTGCTGGATTAGGGATTGCTATGGGGAATGCCGATGATGAAGTAAAAGCAAAAGCAAGTTATGCTATTGGCGATAATAATAGCCCAAGTATAGCTGCTGAACTTGAAAAGCTATTTTTCTAATTGGTTTTCAATAAAATAGACTATGTTTGAAATTCTCTATCATGATAATGCTTTAATTGCGATTAACAAACCCTCGGGTTGGCTTGTGCATCGCAGTTGGTTAGATAAAAAAGAAACAGTTGTTGTTATGCAAACATTACGAGATCAGATTGGCCAACATGTGTTTCCCGTACATCGACTTGATAGACCAACTTCAGGTGTGTTGCTGTTTGCCCTTTCTAGTGATGTAGCAAGACTCATGTCAGAACAATTTGCCACAAAACAAATTGAGAAAACATATCATGCTGTTGTGCGTGGTTATCTTGAGGGTGAAGCTGTGATCGATTACCCTTTAGTTGAAGAGTTAGACAAAATTGCTGATAAATTTTCTGATAAAAATAAACCAGCACAAGATGCAGTGACTTTATATCGAGGGATTAGCAAAATTGAACTTCCTATTAAAGTTGGTAAGTTTGATACTGCAAGATATAGCTTTGTTGAATTAACACCACAAACAGGGCGTAAGCACCAATTGCGTCGTCATATGAAACATATCTTTCATCCTATTTTAGGCGACAGTAAACATGGCGATCTTCATCAAAATCGTGCTTTTGCTAACTATTTTGGTGTTAAACGCTTGATGTTACATGCGAGTAAGTTAGAGATTTCTCATCCTCTTAACCATAAACCAATCGCTATTGAAGCTAAATTAGATCAAAATTGGCAAGATATTCTTGTAAATTTTAAAAAGTAATGTTTCAAAATAAAGTTGCTTTGCGATTATCTTATTACATAGTATTATTTTACCTCTTTCCTTTGATGCTATCTGTATAGTTTAATCGACAGGAAAGAATGTAAAATATTTTATAAATTAAATTTGATAATGGAAATAAAAATGAAATTACTAATGAAATTCTTAAGCGTTTTTTTATTGGCACTTATTGTTACAGCGTGTTCGACTGAAGATACTCCAGAAAAAGTATCAGAAAAATTTATCACAGCAATTTATAAAGGTGATACAGATACCGTTATGAATCTGATCAATTTCCCTAAAGATGATAATAACAAAGGTATGGATATGACAATGTTAGTGAAAAGCAAAATGCAAGAAGCGATTCAAGAAGAGAAAAAATTTGCTGATGAACATGGCGGTCTTGATAAAATTGAGTCTGCACCTGCAGAATATATTAATGATGAAAAAACCATGGCTAAAATAAAAGCGACTGTTTTTTTCAAAGATAATACTAAAAAAGATCTATATGACATATCAGCCATCAAAATTGATAACAAATGGATGATTAATCTTAAATAAAAGGTAATATAGCAATCAATATCGATTGTTATATTAGAAAGGGTAGATACTATTTGCCCTTTCTAGTTAAGAAAGAATTTTGATGAACTATTGTCGTTTTTTCTCGATTATTTTTATTATGCTGGCAACGGTTGTTTTTGCTAATGAGTCTGTTTATTCTTCAAATCCAACCTCTAAATTGCCTTATTCAGTAAAAGTAGGGGATTGGATTTTTAGAAAAGGTATACAAACCGATAGTCTTATTGTCAAACAATTAGGTGGTGGTGATTTTTCACATATTGGCATGGTTATATCGATTAACCCCGAAATTAAAATTATTCATGCGACCACGAGTGATGATGACAAATTTCCTAATCAAGTGATTGTATCGACCTTACCCGAGTTCATAGCTCCTGAATTCGCCGAAAAATATGCTATAGCAAGACCTAATTTTTTATCTGATGTACAACAACAGCAAATTGTTAGTGATCTTTTAACACAGCAAGGTAAAGCCTTTGTCTTAGCTCCTCGCGAACAGCCGCATCTTTATTGTACAACATTACTTTTTGACTCCATCACTAAATTCCATCCCAATTTCAATGTTGAATGGAAGTTCACTGACTTTCCATTATTAAGTGGTGTTTATTTATTCCCTAACGCATTTGCAAATTATCCGGATATTACTTGGATCTACAAATATCCAGAAACACCATAATAACTTGCCATGAAAGCTATATGAGTGAAATAAAATTTAACCGTATTTAGTGCCATCTTAGTTCGTAGACAATGCTATATACCTAGGTTACAATTAGATCACAATATTATGCGAAGTGTCTAGTCATAGGTTATAAAAGCATTTAATTTATTATTAAATATATTTAATAATAAATTGGTTAATAATAAGATTAGATGAATAAGATCACGCTATAGAGTAAAAGCCCCCCTAATAGCGCCGATAGTTGGCTTTTCATGTATAATGCACTAAGTTTTAAAACTTGTGTCAAAAGTAAATAGATTTTTAGTAATCAAATAAAAAAGAAGTGACTGCTGTAATTATAATCTATTTGAACTTGACGACTAATAAAGCCAATGCTAATATTTACAGCCTATTCAGATAGGCCTGTACGGCGCGTTGGCAGAGTGGCCATGCTGCGGATTGCAAATCCGTCTACCTCGGTTCGACTCCGGGACGCGCCTCCATTTTTCATCAATAAAATTAATAAGATAAAATCTTGTCATTTTAAAATCATCAATATTTAGAATTAACTTAGAATATACAGTTAGAATAAATCTTCTTTTTTGGGTGGGTTTAACGTCGGTGTTATTTTCACTTTTCGGTCGTATGTATTAACCTGAGCCTCGGTCTTATGACCACTAAATAGCTGTTTATCTTTAGTTGCTCCGTCGTAGTCCGAAATAGCTTTAGCTTTGATATCGTGAAATGTGCAATTGATTTTTCTGCCCAGCTTTTCTTCTGCTTTTCGTTTTGCATCCAACCAATATGAATTAAATGTCTTCTGGATTAGTTTACCTCCTGATTTATTTTGTAGCACGAGAGAATCGGAAGAAGATGGCGGAAACAGTTTTTTAGCTAAATTAATTGCGTCCGTTAGTCGTTCTGTCCATTGTTTGATTTGCTTTTTCCCTGTTTTACCTTGTTTTATGTAAATACCCTCTTTGAGTATTTGGCTGTGCTTTAGCTTGAATATATCACCTTCCCGAACTGCGCACAGATACGATATTTCCATCGCTACTTTTAGTATATCGATCGCTTCATCATAAATCGTGTAATACTCTATGTCTTCAATGTACTTATCTCTTGTTTGAATGCTGAATTTTTTAATGCCAGCGCAGGGATTCATTTTACAATACCCACGTTCGTACCCCCAGCCAAATGCTACAGACATATAAGATAATTCATGGTTTGCCTGCACTTTGCTTTGCTCGCCTCTAATGTCCATATAGCGTCTTATATGCTCTGGTCTAATATTATTAACGTTTATATGTCCAAAAACGGGCAATATTTTTTTAGCTCCTCGTAATTTATCCTCTTGCGAGCGTGATGACAGTTTATGAAAAGCGGCACTATTTAAGTGCATGCTCCACAGCTTACTAAACGTCATTTCCTCTTTTTGTTCAGCAATAACCCCCTCATACTTCGCCCACAGCTCTACCATGCTCATATTTATCGAGCCTAGTGTGACGGTTTTGTTTTCTCTTGTTTTGAGGTAGTATGAATATTTATTTTTTGATACACGAGGAGGGAGGATATTGTCTTTTTTGTCTTTACGGTTCCTTGCCATTTAAAGCTCCAAAATCAGGCTCTTGTTGTTGTTTTTGTTCAATGCTTACCTTTTGATTCAATGATGAACGCAAAATTATCGGTTTACCAAGCAAATTGATATGAAAGCAAAATTTGTTTTCTTTTAACCATTGTATTTGTAAATTTTTTCTTTTTTTGCCAGTTAACATATGCAGTTCATCATCTGTTAATATAATTGATTCCGCCATAATTACCTCTGATTTTCATCTCTCATCAACAAATAACACTTAGTAATTTTCTGTATTAAAATGTTCTGATTTAATTTTTAGTTTGTGTGTTGTCATGGTTGTTTCCTTTAGATAATAGTTATCGCACGCCAAATAATTAGCGCAGATATTTGTAAAATTAATAGAATAGGGTGGTATAAAACGAGTTTGCTTCAATAAAAGCTTTATTTTATACTTTGTTAAGTACAATTTACTTCATTTTGATTTTTGAACTTTCAAAAACAATATAAAAAAAGTGTTATTAATAAAAATTAATAGTCAAAGAAAAGGGATTCTTATGTTGAAAAAGATAATATTACTTTCGATGTTATTTTCTACAGCTGCACAAGCTAAATTTATTCATCCAATGGACTTTGATGGTTCGGAGGCTCAAAAGCAAGAAGTTATCGAATATATTAAGGCTAACGTAAAAAAAGATTATTGTGAACAACTAGATATGTGCCAAGCTTCCAATTTGAGAATGATGGAGCAAGAAAATTTAGATGCATTTAAAAAAGCTACTAAGGCAAAAAATAGAAAAATAATGGATCAGGTAATTAAAGATTATTGTAAGAGTGGTTTAGATATGTGTAGTTATAGCAACATACTAATGATGTATGAAGAAAACAATAAAGCCGACAATGAGGAATTATCTTGGTAGATGTTTCATAATGTTGCTCACAATAAAAAACCGCTATATGAGCGGTTTTATTTAACTTGTTTATTTAAAAAGGTATATCGTCATCAACATCCATCGGTGGTTCTGGCGCAGTTGCTTGCGGTTTAGATTGTTGAGGCTGTTGACTGTTATTTTTATCGAACGTTAACGCTTCAAAATCATCAACTATAAAATAAATAGCTGTTTTGTTATTGCCCTGTTGGTCCTGCCATTTATCTGTTTTGTATCGAGTTGTAACACGAATAAAAGCACCTTTACCTTTATCTCGAACTTTCTCAGCAATCTTGCCGAATGCTCGTAAATTAGCCCAATCGGTTACATCTTCATAACTATCACCATTCTTCTTATAGCTACCAATTGCCATGCTGAAATTAACGATTAACTTGTTATCAGCGGTGTAACGCTCCTCGATTTTCCCGATTCTGCCAGTGAATAAACACTGATTTAAATTATTAGCCATTTTCTTGCTCCCCTAATGATTGTTAAATTAAATTTTTGCAAATTGTTCTTTGATATTTTTAGTTAATCTAGTCATAATTTTTCCTTTAAAAAAAACGTTACTTGGATGGTTATTAACTTAATTAAGTTATGTTTTGAAACGTTATTCTTTTATAAATGGCTCGGACTTTTTCAACATCACCAGTGCAGTAGTCTGCAACTTGTTTTAATTTCCCTTCTTTCACAAAATCCCAAACCTTGGAGCCGTCTATTTCATCTCCTTTTGGCGGTATACCGAGTGACAAGCAAACCTCATTCAATGACACGTAATTACGTTTACCAGCCCATTCTGTCATTGTGTCGAATATATACATATTGTTATATGATTTACTATTGAGTGGTAAAAATGATGGCGGTTTTACACTTAGCACAATTGCACGTTGATAGATAAATCTTAGGTCGAAATTTTCGATGTTGTGCCCAATAAAATGCGGTGTTATATCTGCGCTTGGTCTATAACACTCAATCAAGTCATTAAAAAATGATTGTAATATTTGTTTTTCAGATGATGCCCAGTCATCAAAATAAATTACCCTTACATCTCCGTCGTTGATTGCATAACCAATACAAACAACTTGACCAAAACCGCCGTTTAAAGCGGTTTTTCGATATGCTTGTTCTTTGTTTTCTTCAATCCAAGCGCTTATTGATTCAGGCTTCTTGTAAGAGGCTGGCGCTGTTAAACTGTTTTGAATGTAATTTTTGATGTCGTAAGACTGAGCAGGAATAGTTTCTATATCAAAATAAATATTAAATTGTTTCATTATTGTTTACTCTCTAGTTTATGTTTATATCTATCACTCAATGATTTGAGCCGATCACCTATACCCAACACATCACAACGTTTATAGTATTTTGCGTAAACCGTTCTTAGTTCATCCTCTGACTTACAGCTAGACGCCTCACTACTAAATAGCGACAAAATATACTCGCTTGGTAATGCCCAATCTGGAAGAGTTGGAGTTTCCCACCAAATATACGCCCCGTCTTTTGTTTTCGTTCTATTCCAGCCATCAACCTTTTCCAGCGAAGTTTTAGTAAAACCCTCTTCTAAATCATAAAGATATCTTCCGATTCCCCACTGGACGCCTGCCCGTTTCATTGCTCCAGATATACCGCCTTTAACTGCTTCTATCTGAGTGTTTTCTGCACCATCTTTTTTCGTTATCCACTCACCATTAATTTTGATTTTAATGCTGCACATAACCCCCCCGTCTGGGGCAGGGTGATAATCGTTTTGCCAATTCTCTTTTCCGCAAACTTCATCAAGTCGTTGTTGAATAGCTCTGTTTGTTACATACGCTAAAACCATACACCATGGTTTATTATTAGAGATACCGCACTGTTGTACTCTCCACTCAATATCTTTAGGGTGGAACGGCGCGTCTAATTTAGCTAATTCCATAAATCACCTCATTTAAATGTGTGTCGTTTTCTTGTTTTTGAATAAGTAAGTTTGCTAATTCTGTTAAATCAACCTTATACGATTCAGCTATATCAATAATCATTCTTGATTGAATAGGTAGCGAGCTATACACTTCTTCCCATGTCATTAGCTTTACTCCGTTGCTACTTCTAACATCCAGCGAATCAGCATAAACAATCCGCCCAGCGTCAAAACGTAGGTACAAAAAAGAGCGTACATTTGCTCGCCCTTAGTCATTTTGTAATTTAGTCTGAATCGGTCTGTGTCATGTACATTACAGCCGACATGGTCAATCGGTATTGTATTCATTTAGACGTCCTCTGGTCGCTCTGTGAGAGAGAGACGCCAGCTAACTCCGTCGATGTTTATTGCTAAAACGCTGTAGCAACCTCCCCATCCCTCATAATCAGTCCATGTGATTCTAACCTCATCAATAGAAGGCTGATGGTTAAAAAAATACACATAACCATTACTGCCCAATACTGCCCATTTCCATTTTTCATTAATCAGCGCCCACATTTCTCGTGAAATAGGCAACGGTGTCGGTTGTGGTGCGATGCGATATTTTATATCTAATGAAACGTAATCAGAGTCTGCTAAGCGCCAATCGTCATCAATTTTATATTCAACTTGTACACCTTGCATTTTTGCTAATAAAATCTGTACCATGTGCTCTTGATGTTCATTCTGTGGTGTTAATTTTTCCATTACTCACTCCTCAATTCTTCGAAAAACCAATCTGTTATGTTTTCTAAATCAGAAGCTCTCAGCGTCAAAATACATTAGGTCATCCCAAAAAAGCCCTCAAAAGAGGGCAAGCGGATGTAGTATGTGCTCGTCTTTCCGAGCTGTCAGAATCTCTTGCTATACTCAGTTTTTGCTTGTGAATAGCATATGTCGGTTATAAATTGGTCATAAATTTCTTTGTCGATTGTTTTGCTTTCTAGTTTTATTTTTAGTAGCTCTACAATTTGCCAATCATTATCGTTACCGAAATTTTTAATTAATTCTTCGGCTCTAGTCTCAATCCAATCATCTTTAGCGTCTTGCATTTCGATATCGCTCATCATTTTGCAATATGCTTTTTCGTAACCGTTCTCTACAGTTCTATGTAATTGCATAACTCACCTCGAAATTTGGTAGTTTTAATTCATAAATTCACTCGTAAATAAGTTTGTGAATAATATATTTGGCAGTATAATGCGTTTTATTTATACAAAAGGGAATGATATTAATATATTCAATAGATTAGTTAAGGGAGAGCTTAGCCTAACCGTAACTTTTTGGGTGTTTGGTGTTTTTGTTTTTTTTGTTTTGCAGTTATCAACATTTATAATTTTTTGTTTATCTAAAAACTCAGTTTATGGAGCAGGGCTAATATTTTTCGTTTTTTAGCTAGGTGCATATTGATGTTAATGACTTCAATAGGGCTATGGAAAATGCTACTAAACAAAAACTCTGTTTGGGCACTTTTAGCTTTCCTATTAATGGGGTTAGTTTTAATTTATACTTGCTCAGATATAATCGCAGCTGCAAGAGTCTTTTTGAGAATATTATCACGCATTTCATAATTTATTTGTAAGCTATTTGCTAATTATCAAACTAGATGGCTCTCGTTGAAAGACATTTGGTTTGATTATTTATCGTGTCTTATTGCCGTCATCCTGACCCGCCAAGCACCCGACGCATGGTTTAAAGTCGCGCCGTTCGACTATCTATCAAAACCGCTGTACTTTCATATGCTCCAGCTAGCTACTTGAATCTCGCTTAACTAATTAAGTAACTCGTGGTATTGCTTAATTCTTTTGTTAAGTTGATTTGTTTTGATGTGGTATTACAACATAAGTTGTCATTAATATCAACACCTAAAGTTGTTATTGTTTTTAATTAAGTTGTTAAGTTGTTGTTTTTGTGTGATTGATTGTTATTCGTTTGCTTGTTTTTTAATCAATAAATTGTTTTAAAGTTGTGGTGGGGGTTTTAGGTGTAAAAAAAGCCCACGCTAGGTGGGTTGGTTAGATATTGATTAAATCATACCTTTGGTAATTCAGGTCTTGTAACGGATGAAAGAATTAATTCGGAGCTTGATGGTGGTAGTACGCCGGCTGCTTCTTTACTTGATAGATAATTAAGAAAATGTTTTGTAATGTAAGTACCGTAAAGCCATTGTCTAAACTCTCCAAGAGATTCTACTGGATATATCCATGCGTCAATTGTAGCTGCTCCTTGGGGATATGTTTCTGGATATTTATGTGTGTGTTTTTTTCTACAGGAATATTTGTTGTCAAGATCATTTTTACACCAATATTTCCCCCATATTTTTCCGACACTTAAATCTGGAACTGATGCACTATTAAATTGAAATTTATTTTGTATTAAATGAACAACAATATCTGCGATTTCCCTAAAAATCGAAAAATAGCCGAAGGGTATTTGATCATTGAGTATAATTCTATCTCGATAATTTTTCCAAGCGTCAGGAATTAAACTAGAAGGATCATAACCAGACCTATTATAAATAAACTGCCTTAGTGATGATCTGGCTAAAACTCTATAATTATATAAGGCTGTTTGGTTTTGTGGTTTAGCTTCGAAAGCATAATATTCTAATATTGCCATACAAACAGCGTCAGGATATGCGTTTTCTCCAGAAGATCTATTTCTTGTCGTTTTTACATATAAATGATCTTTTCTATAACCTTGTTCTGAAAGAATTTGATCAATTTTCCTTCCCCTAGGTTTACTTTTTTCTTGACTCCAATCATCTGTTAAAGCATGAATAACAGAAGGAACTACTCCACATACTGATGCTAATCCTCTCATCGTTAAATATGGTGTTCCATCACTTAGAACCCCCATCTGTATGCCATCTACCTCAACTTCAACAACAGATGGCAATTCTAAACCATATTGTTCTCCAAAACTTATATTTTTACTCTTATCCATTTGATTTCCTTATATTTATTACGTTCTTTAAAATAGTTTAAAATTTAACCAAAGCCATGTTTTATATTATCTATTATGTTCAATAAAAAACACTGAAGGGGTTTTTATTTTGTTAAGCGACTTTAGCTATGCTTAATGCAAATTTATACCCATCATTGTATGCGGTAAAAGAATCTTTATGCCTGACACTACCTGCTTGACTGTACGGGATGCTATCTAAAACTGAATCATCAATCGCTTTAGGTATTCCATTTACTGCATGAAAATACCCTAACTCAAATGCACAGCCAGCGCATTTATGTCTGCTAAATGTACCTTGATATTCAGGTAATGATTACGAAGTGAACATCGTAACGGTGTGCCTTATAGCATATAGGTGAATAACCCATTTTTAATACCTCTCTGAGTGATAAGCATTAAATAGGGCTTTACTTAAAAAGAAAACGAATATAGAATAACTATCGAGATCTCGCAATAAAGCCCATAATGCTTTATTTTTTTGTATTAGCCCGATATTGGCGTATCGGGCTTTCCCATATTTAGTAGTTTATGATGCTACTAACCACTAAATATAGATCAAATTATACCCAATAAAATAAAAAGCTTCAATAAAAAGATCAGCTTAAAGCAGTCTATTATCAACAATAAGGTTATTTTTTATTTTTTGCTGAAAATGGTGTGGGAAATAAGAAACATCCTTAGGATGTGATTAATGAATGATTAGCGGTATGTAAAAAAGTACAGTTAATTTTTAGATAAGTATGAAAAACCCGCGCTTAGCGGGGTTTATAACTAATTATTTAAAGATAGTTTAATATGTATTGATGCTTTTTCTTCTTGCTTCTTCTACTTTTCTGGATGACTCTTTGGAATATTCAATAGCTTTCTTTGCTACTTCATAGCTATTTTTTGTATATTCTTCCCAATTATATCGTTCACTATTCATTACCACTCTCTGTAATTGGTTTAGATTCATCATTTTTATTCAACTCCGCTTGTTTGTCTTTGATTACATCGGTTAAATCGATTACATCCGGTGCACCACCGAGATCTATATTTGCTCTTTCTAGCTTTATTATAGCTAAATCATCTAATTGTTTGATGTAATAATCATTATTTGGAGATTTTACATTCTTAAATAATTTGCAAGCCTCACATCTATCAATTACAAATCCATGATCTGGGTACCCCATTGTGAGTTTACCTAAAACATCATTGTTTATTAGGTTTTTACTTTTATTTGCTAATCTTACACCATATTCTAAACAAATTTCAAGAGCCCTTTGATGTTCTCCAACTTTCATTGGTTCAATTTGACTTGCAATGGGAGATATAACGCTATCAGTTAGTTTCTCTGCTATTTCTGCGGATAATCTTGTACTTATTCTTATTGAATATCTGATATCTTTAACGTAACTATTAAACGAATTTATAGCTCTTTCTTGTAAATGGTTAATTGCTTTGAATATATCTAACCCAGAATTTCTTGCGCCAATTTCATCTTCTTTCTGTAGTTGTATATCAAGCGGACCTAATTCCCCTCGATTACCTATAAATAATTGATTTGCTGAAATTGTTACCAACGTTCCTGCACTTTTACAGTATGAGGGAATTAGAACGTTGACATGATCAGAATAATAGTGCTGTAATGCTCTTCCTATTCTATATCCTGAATGTGGATCCCCTCCAAATGTTACTAATATAAATATAACAGATTTTGCTAATTTACTATTTTTTCTTTTTTCCTCAATTAGGTTTGTTAATTTCTCATACCCTTCTCTATATATACCTCCATAATAGAAATAAACATCATAATTATTATCTTTAGTTTCTTCTGATTTTTTTTGTTGCTGTTTTGCCATCTATTTTCCTTATAAGCTTATTTATATTTCATTTTAATAACCGCCGAAGCGGTTGTTACGGATAATCTTTGCCGCCATTTGGTGGTTTACATCTCATTAATCTACCTAATGTCATTTTCCACCCTTTGAATACGCCATATTTTTCTATTGCTAATAAGGCATATTCTGAGCAAGACGGCTCAAATTTACATGCTGAGCGAATGCGATTGGGGGCTATCGCTCTATATAGATATATTAATTTAAAACTAAGCCACTTCACGTCTAAAGATAATCACATAATAAATAGAATATTCTTCTTTCTTTCCTAAAAGAGATGCAAGACACCCTGGGGATGTTCTTACTCCAACGCTTTCAACGCTTACAAATTCCCAATTATCGTTGGCTTTGTTATTTATTATTTCACGCAAATAAGCTCCAGCTTCATTGCCTTTATCCTTTTTTCCGACATTAATATTTGGTGGAATTTGAACTGTTTCATAAATATAACGCATTGTTTTCTCCTTGAATTATTATTTAATATATATCTAATCATGGTTATCTGTTTTATTCACTAGAATAACCTCTAAGCGGTTAGCCGTGTTTTCTTAATAGCATTGATTACATTTCAAACGAACAATGAAATACTCGCCCGATTATTTGTATATTTTTTGCATCATCGATTTCATCAGGAAATTCTTCTGAGTTGTAAGAAACAATTCTAATTTTTCCTGCTGGTAATAAATACAATCTTTTTAGCCGACACAATCCGTCTTGGCATATTGCATAAACATCGCCATCACGAATATCTTTTTGTAGTGTGTTCACCGCAACAGTTGCTCCGTCTGGAATAACGGGCTCCATGCTGTTTCCTTTAGCTGGAAAACAAATGACAAACTCTTTTTGTGCGTTTTTTCTTCTAAAAAAAGATTTGCTAAATCTGAGCTTATATCCGTTGTGATCTTCTGTACTTGAACAGCCATGTCCTGCTGCAAGTTCAATTGATTTGAAATATGGAACTTCAACTTCATCATCATTTAATGGGGTTTTATCATCCCATTCGTCTACGTCTCTTGTTGATAATTCATCCATCGGCGTTCCGTCTCGTTGCTGTTTAAGCTGAGGGCCTTCTCCTTTAGCTAACCATTCCACCGAAACACTTAAATAATCAGCGATCTTCAATAGATTTCTATTTGATTTTGTTTTGCCTGTCATTAATTTCCATATTGTGGTTTGAGACATACCAATAGCCTCTCCCAGCTTTGCCTGAGAAATCTTTTTTTCTTTCATTATTGAGGTTAGTCGATCTGCTAATGTCATTTTTTAAGCTCCTTTTTCATTTAAATAAAATACAACCAAAGTTGTATAAAGTAAAACATCTTAAGTTGTTGACACAAGTAAAAACAAAAGTTAATATTCACAACATAAGTTGTTAAAAGAGGTTTGTATGAAAAATAAAGCAATTGAGAAAGCCATTTTAATTACGGGAAGCCAGAAAAAATTAGCTGATGCGTGTGGAAAAACTCAGACATCAGTATGGAAATGGTTGCACGGATTGTCAGATGTTAGCCCTGAGCATGTTCATTTAATAGTGAACGCAACCAATGGGGAAGTTGCCGCTTGCGATATCAGACCTGATTTGCCTGAGCTTTTCCCAAGAAAAATAGTTAACAATCAAGATTGAGATGAATATGCAATTAGACAATCCAAAATCACAACAAGAGCGCGTTATAGCGGTTTGTAGTGACGGTAAATATCGAACACTAGACGATATTCAACGCGAGATTAAGAAGCGTTTTAACCAGTTTGATACTACACCAGCGATTAGCGCAAGACTTCGCGAGACTGGTCGATTATTCAAATATGGCTATGTGAAAGATAAGTATCACAAAATCAATGAGAAGACTAAAAAGGCTTGTTATTACTACACGTTGAAGAGGGTAAGCAATGAACGCAGTTGAAACATTAAAACTAATAGGGCGTCCGAATGCCTATTATCCTAAGCTGGCTAAACCACTGGGTGGTGTGAGTTCTGCTGTTTTATTCTCACAATTATTTTATTGGCAAGATAAGGCTACGTCTGATTTTGGTGTGTATAAAACACGGGATGAACTTGAAGATGAAACAGGCTTAACACATAACGAACAGCGAACAGCCATAAAAAAACTATGTGAAAAAGGCGTGTTAATTGTTACAGAAAAGAGGTTAGAGCATAAGACTTTTTACAAGATTGATAATGAAAAAGTTAATCAAGTTTTGAGCGATTTCGCCAACTCTATAACTCAATCATCACGACAAATGAAAAGTAGTTGCCCCGATCTCTACAATGTAGATGTCGAGACGACTACAAAATCAAGTTCGTTATATCAAGAGAATACTACAAAGACTACTACAGAGAATACTACAAATAATATTGCGGATAAACCGCAACAGCCAAAGCGACCTTGTCAGTTTCCTGATGAATTTAAACCGAACGATCATCATCGAGATATAGCGATGAATGAAAACATCAATCTGGATAACGAGTTTGTCAAATTTAGAGATTACTGCTTGGCTAACGGTAAAAAATATATTGATTGGAATGCGGCTTTTAACAACTGGTTACGCAATGCTAACGGTTATAAAAAATCAAATAAACCACCAGCTAAATTCATGACCCTTGCCGAGCGTAACAGGGCAGTTTTAGAGAGTATGAGGGCTTAACCATGGCAAAGATTACAGATGAATTTTTAGCGGTTATTGGTGGGTTGCTTGAAGTTTACGGGCAGCAAGCAAGCACTGTCAAGGTCAATATTTACTGGTCAACACTTGGGCAATATCCGATTCAATCGTTAAAAGCCGCTGCGCATGCTTGGGTGCTTAAAAGTCAATTTATGCCTAAGCCTGCGGATTTAATCAAGCTAATGGGTGGTTCAAGTAATCATTTATCACCAGATGAAGCATGGTCGATTGCAATACTTGCTAGCGATGAAACCAATACGGTTGTTTGGACTAATGAAATAGCAAAAGCATGGTCACAAGCAGAGATTGTCTACCGAAATGGCGACAAAATTGGAGCAAGACGAACGTTTATTGATGCATATGAGCGAATGGTTGATGAATCGATGATGTACGGACGTATCGTTGAAGTGTTTGTTTCGCCTGGTAGCGATAAAGCAAAGCGTGCTGATGCTATAAACCATGCTGTTTTTACTGGGCTATTAACGCAAGAGCGAGCTAATCATTATCTACCAAAACCAGAGAATACATTTGCAATGCTGGAATGTAAAACTGAGCAGGGAGCATCAAGTAAAAGCATGATGCATATAGCTAGCATTAAGCAGATGTTAAAAACGGGTAGAGCTTGTGTTGCGGAGAGTTAACCTCTGCCCGCTCGGACGTTATCACATGCTAGACAAAATAGCGTACGACTATGTGAGAGCGATAAGAGAGCGTGGAGCAAATACGACAAAGATTAAGCAGCAGTTAGCAGAACGAGTTAAAAAATATTCAGAAGCAGATAAGGCAAAATTGAGGGAGTTGATACAGAAATGGCTTACAAAATAACAGCAGAAGTAAAAAAGGGTTGGCAAGCGTGGGGAACTGTTGTGTTGCATCGTAATTCAAAACTCACCGAAAAAGGTTTAATTAAAACGCTGGCTACAGTTAAAAACTCATTCGGCAATACTAAAGTTGATGTTGAAGTGCGTAATTTTGAGTGTGTAAGGGTCTAGAAGTGATTAAAGAATTTCGATTAACACATGAACTAGCACGCACTACAGCGATTAACGTAATAAATCAATTGCCAGTTGATAGCGAGCGTCCATTGCGGATTGTAATTGATGAAGACAATCGCACGTTAGCACAAAATCGCATGATGTGGGCTGTTTTAAATGATATCGCAAAACAAGTTGAATGGAATGGAGAAAAGCTCACAGCAGAAGAATGGAAGCATTTAATCACGGCTAATTTACACGGGCAGAAATGTGTAAAGGGAATTCAAGGCGGACTGGTATTTATAGGGCAATCAACGCGAAGAATGAATAAAAAAGCATTTGCTGATGTGGTGACTTGTGCTGAACAGTTTGGAGCTGAAAATGCCGTTATATTTAGCTCAGATGCACAGGAAGCAATCAAACTAGCAGAACAGTACAAAGACCAATTATCAAAGGTGGCATGATGAATAAAGAACACAAAGAACAACTGAAACGATACGAAGAAAAAGAGCAAGAGTTAGAACGAGCAATCGCAATAGTTAGAGAACAACGCAGAGAATACATTAATCAGCATAATTTAAACAGGGTTAACGACAATGCCGAAGAAACATAAACTAATCAAAACTGGTTTTAAATGCCCTGAATGCAATGGTGCTTGTTTATATAACGTTGATTTGGATTTATTTGTTTGCAATAGACCTCTAATTGGCGTTAACGGCGAAGTAAAAGGCTCTTGCGGTAAGTTTTACGTGGATAAAATAAGGGTGAAACAATGAGCAGACTAACTAAAGAAGCAAGAGGGCGAGAGTGCACGGTTCGATTGCCGTGCTGCAATCATAATCCAGAAACTACAGTTCTAGCTCATTACAGACTGGCAGGAACGTGTGGCGTAGGTATGAAACCGAATGATTTGCAAGGAGCATGGGCGTGCTCAGCTTGTCATGATGAAATCGACCGCAGAACAAGAATATTTGAGAATGAATTCGTTAGATTAGCACACGCTGAGGGTGTAATTAGAACTCAGGATATACTAATCAAAGAGGGGAAGATTAGATTATGATTCATCTGACCTTGCCATATCCTCCAACGGTTAATCATTATTGGGGAACGGCAGGAAAGCGAAGATATATTAAACCTGACGGTATTAAATTTAGAAACGCCGTTGTAGCTATCGTATTGCAGAATAAAGCTAATAAGAAGTTATCTGAAAGGGTAATGGTTGAAATTAAAGCTTATATGCCAGATAGAAGAAAACGGGACCTAGATAATATAAATAAAGCTATTTTTGATGCATTAATTCATAGTGGTGTCATTTTGGATGATGAGCAAATAGATGTATTACACAGTGAAAGAAAAGAAGTTATCAGGGGTGGCAGAATAGAATTATCTATAAGTAAATTGGGGGAACAATGAGAGAAACTAAAGATATTTTAACAGCATGGAAAAACACCCGTATATTAAAAAGAATGGGAACCGAATACCCCTCAAAATCGGCAGGTATTGATGGTGCGCCAATGGATTTTGATTATCGTCAGTATTTAACCGAAGATGAAGCTGAAATTGTTGATAATGCGGTGTTAAGACTTAAATCCGATAATGTTGAACACTGGGCTGTATTAACAGCTTTTTATCTTCGTGAAATTTCATGTAGTAAGCAAGCGAGAATATTAGGTAAAAGAACGGATGATATAACAAAAATTTTGTTTGCTGCTGAATGTTTCATTCGTGGTCATATTATTGAATTATTCCCAAAGGTGGCATAGTTGACAATGAACATAATTAAATTGTATAGTAATCGCACGTTAGCAAAATCTAACGTCAGACGTGGAAATCTGGAATTGTACAGGAGCGCAGCCGCTCAACGCGGTATTTTTATGCGTGTATCCTAGCCATACCTATTCAATGGTGGGCTGGATAGGTCAGCCGAAAGGCTGGCTGGTCTTCCTGTAAGCCAGTTTCCACACCTGTCCAGTTCGCCTCCAAGAGCGTGGAAACTCTAGAGGTGATTAAATTATTTACAGGAGATTTAATCATGTCAAACCAATTATCAGTATTTCAATTCCAATCTTCTTATGAAGTCCGTATTCAATTAATTAATAATGAGCCATTCTTTTGCTTAAAAGATGTTTGTAGTGTTTTAGACATCAAAAACCATAAAGATTTATTAGCAAAACAGATTGACAATAAGGGGGTAGAGAAAATCTACCTCCCTACAAATGGCGGTAATCAATACGTTGTATTTATTAATGAGCCAAACTTATACCGAGTGATATTTAGAAGCAATAAGCCAGAAGCTAAACAATTTCAAGATTGGGTATTTAATGATGTACTTCCAACAATCCGCAAAACAGGTGCATACTCAGTTGTTGATAAATCAAATTACATCACATCACAGCAATTGCAAGATTTAAAACATATCATTAATAATATTTCAAATGCCTTTTTCTACACTGAAGCATTCACGCAAGGAGTTTGGAAAATGATACGTGACGCAACTGATGCTGATAGTATTCAACATATAAGAAAAGATAGGCTTTACTTAATAAGCGCAGAAATTGAAAAAATGTTAAAAGTAACTCAGATGTATTTAACGTTGAGGCGAGATACTGAAAGCGAAATTATTAAAAAGATTTTCAGGAACCACAACGATCAATATATTATCTTGTTCAATGTAAAACATGAACATGCTTACTTTTTGTCAAATCTAGATAAGATGCATGAAATACACCTAAACGATTTTAATAAAAAATTAATTGCAGATATCAAATAACACAATACAAAGGGCTTAACGCCCTTTTTAATAAAATAAATATTGATTATTGTATCCAAAAGTATACAATCTTTAATAAATACAAGATTGGTGTATGTATGAATATAATTAACCAAACAGAAATTTTCGAAAACTGGTTAGAACGCTTGAAAGATTCTAAAGGAAAAACAGTAATAACAGCAAGAATTCGAAGAGCTGCTTTTGGTAATTTTGGTGATCATAAATTTTTAAGGGATGAAATTTACGAAATGCGAATTACTGTTGGTGCAGGCTATCGAGTATATTACGCAAAAGATGGAAATATTACTTATCTCTTATTATGTGGTGGTGATAAGTCAACACAAAAGAAAGATATAGACAAAGCAGTAAAACTTTGGAAGGAGATTAAAAATGGTTAAAGTGACGCAATTTGATGCGGCAAAATTCCTTAATACTGATGAAGAAAGAGCAATGTATCTTTCAGAATTTTTGCATGAGGATATTTCATCAGAAGAATTTATTGCCGCACTTAATGATGTAGCTCGTTCAATAGGTATGACAAAAATAGCAGAAGAAGCAGGTATCGGAAGAGAAAGTCTATATAAAACGTTATCAGCGAAAAAACCTAGATTTGACACTATGCTTAAAATTATTCATGCGTTAGGTATGGATCTACAAATCACAGCAACAAGAAAGGCTTGTAATATTCAATAAATACTTGACTGTACGGATATACGGATAGATAATATATATATGATGCGGTTTTGAACGCATAGAATTTAAGCCCACTGAAATAGTTGGGCTTTTTGCTATCCATATGTGAGTAATTTTATGAGAACACGAGCATATAGACGACACCAAGTTAAGCGATGCCTAGATAATAGAAAGCATGATTTTTATTCAGGTGATTCTAGAAAGTCGCTAAAAAGGCATGTAACAACACCAACAGCTTGCTCTTGTTGGATGTGCGGCAACCCAAGACGACATCTTAACGAGTTAACATTGCAAGAACATCGATCATTACTAAATTTAAAAGAAAGCCTCAATTAAGAGGCTTCAGATTGATGACAAAGAACTCGCTTTTTGGCGAGTTCTTTGATCTAATAGAGAAGAGTCCATGATAAGAGGAATTCTTCTATGC
>NZ_WTEV01000096.1 GCF_009795885.1 Gilliamella sp. Pas-s25
AGGTTATATTTTTGTAAAAAATATTCAGGATTCTATACCGTTTCGTCATTAATTGAGGATTGGTAGTGACTATGGGGTAATTCGTGTGATAACCATTGTAACAATCATTCATAAACCGTTTTCCCACTAATAAGTAGGCAAGCTGTGAGCTTAAATTACCTTTCATTGAGGGCGGCGTGGCTCCAACAGCACCTTGACACCTATAAAAAGAACCACAAACTGCGTTAGTCAGCTCTTTCACCTGTGGCACTCGATAACCTAACCCCCCACACCAAGCGACAGTATCAGAATAAGTATACCACGGTGAACCTCCTTGGTGCACGAACCACTTTTGCAAAACAAATCCAT
>NZ_WTEV01000097.1 GCF_009795885.1 Gilliamella sp. Pas-s25
CTAACGGATCAACCCAATTTATCGGATCGCTACCAGCATATTGGTAACTATTTAGTCCGCCGAGTATACCGAGCGGATCTTGGGTAATATATCTACCTGTAAATGGGTCGTAATAACGGTTTAGGTTGTAGTGTAACCCTGTCTCCTCATCATAATATTGCCCTTGGAACCTTAACGGGTTATCTGGCAGGGATTGGAAATCGTCTTGATGGTAGGTTTCGTTTATTATCTGCCCATAGGCATTATACTGGCATTCATAGAGGGTGGAATGGCAACACATTTTCAAACAAAAAAATTAAGGGATAAGTGTTTTTTAAATTCAACGGGAGGCAAGTAGCCTAACGAA
>NZ_WTEV01000098.1 GCF_009795885.1 Gilliamella sp. Pas-s25
AGTGCCGTTGAGTTCAATAATGGATTAGGTTATGGTTGGAGCCACACGCTTTGTCATAGCCTTACTTTTACTGAAGACCATCACATCATCTGGCAAAACCACGAAAATAACCTTATCACCTTTTCCGAACCGACCGAATCGGTGCCAGCTATTCATAATTTACTGTCAGAAGCGGCCATCTACCTTGGGCATGAGCCCAATCAGTATCTGGTGAGCAGTGAATCAGGCATTTATCATTTTGTGCGTGAAACGGCCGAGTCTAAACAGGGCAAACTGCTGGCTATTAGTGATAAATATGGTCATCGGCATAATGTGATTTACGATAGTGATGGTAAGCT
>NZ_WTEV01000011.1 GCF_009795885.1 Gilliamella sp. Pas-s25
GATTGGGACTTCAATTAGATTTTGGACATTTTAAGTTTTAATGATAAAAATAACTTGTATGTCAATCTTCGAAGCCCCACCTTTTCATTTCTGCAATACAAATCCATATTTTATTATCGCATTACCATAACTATCTTTACCCACTAGCTCAAAAGTCTGCGGTAACCTTGGCACGGTAATTCGACTTGGATAGGGATTATGCCGTTGAGAAAAACCATCTGGACCTGTTAATGTAACGCGTATTAATGTGACATCATTATTATCTAGAATTTCCCGTTCACTCCAGTGATACACCCATCGGCGAAAATCACCCCGCTTTATCAATTCCATGCTGGCGGTTATCCCTTCATGCGAAACGGGCTCCCATATCAATTCGTCTACACCTATTCCCTCTATGTACAAATCAAAATAAAGTTTATCGGCACCTGTGGTTGGAAAATTAAGCGAATATGTTGCTGGGTTGGTTGATTTAACCAAAAATCCTTTTTTGTACTCCATATCAGGACTTAAATAACGTGTGTTGCTGCTGTCGTCGCCGTTGCAATTACCAGGGCACGAATTTGGCCTTACAAATTTCACTTCCCCCCATTGTGATGGCGGCAGTATTATGGCATCACTGCGATTTCCAACTCGACCATATTGACCAATTAACGCTGGTGAATTCCATGAAGACGACAATAATAATATCGCCAACGTCAACGGGACTTTTGGAGATAATTTTGATAATAGTTTGAGGGATAACTTCGAAGATATAAATGAGGTAAATGAGGTAAATGAGGTAAATGAGGTAAATGAGGTAAATGAGGTAAATGCTAAAACTTGTCTAATGTGTCTATTTGATAAATTTAAGACATAGGTTTGCCAGTGCTGGTGTCTGGTGTCTGGTGTCTAAAATGATAATGCATTACGGTTCACCTGTCAAGTAAATTTATGTTTTATTTCGATTTTTTATGTTTATTTGCTTATTAAATAAGCTGATTTTTAAAACAATTAAAATATAACCGTTTTAAAAAAGCTTGTCTAGTTTTTTTGGGCTTTTTTGGTAAAAGTTTGCGATAAGGTAAGGTTAGTTTATTCATTAGACTTGATGTGTTAGTTTACTTTTGAACATCGGTTGCTTTTAGACCAGATAGAATAACCCCCTACACTAGAACTACTGATGGCCGTTATACCTTTATAAGTGACTGACGTCCAAGTTAACTAACTACCCTGCCTATATCTAAATCAAAATATAATTCCATTAGCGCCTGCGATTGAAAAATTATGGCCATAAGATGCAAGCGTACAGTATCGTTAAAAAATTATGTACAACTCTTTGGTCTGAAAATTTTGTAAGGATTTGTTAAACACAATTAATGGTAATCTTCATTGAGCTTTTAGTGAAAAGTTTTGCAAACCTTGTCAAAAACTTTCAGATAACTATGCGTTTGAATATGAAAATTATTTTTGTTTTAGGAAGCTATTTTTGTTTCGGGTATTTTGTGTTTAGATGATTTTATTATTACGCCGATTATCACGCTTGAAAGGTAGCTAATTTGAAATGGATTTTGGGGCAAAATAGAAAACATCCGCAAAAAGATTGAGCTAGCGACGCAATTTTACTTCAAATTTTTTACATTCTTTTTTATAAAAAACCATTCTCCCCTTTTATGCAATCAGTGACAATTTGTCAGTTTGTCGGTATTATATTGGACATTTTATTATAATCGATTAGGTTTAGTGTGAATATTCAACAATTATTAACGCAACGTGTTTCGCAAGCGATGATTATGGCGGGTGCAGATAAAAACTGCGATGCTCTAATTAAGCAATCAGCTAAAGCACAATTTGGTGATTACCAAGCGAATGGCATTATGGCTGTTGCCAAAAAACTCGGAATGCTCCCTCGGGATCTTGCTCAGGCGGTTTTACAACATCTCGATATTAATGATATCGCTGAAAAAGTTGAAATTGCCGGTCCTGGTTTTATCAATATCTTTTTAAAAAATAGCTGGATTGCTGAGCAAAATGAAATTGCTTTAAACAGTGATAAACTTAATATTACTTTGCCGGCAAAACCGCAAACAGTTGTGGTTGACTATTCAGCGCCTAATGTCGCCAAAGAGATGCATGTCGGGCATTTGCGATCAACCATCATTGGTGATGCCAGTGTTCGCGTTTTATCGTTTTTAGGGCATAACGTTATTCGTGCCAACCATGTTGGTGATTGGGGAACCCAGTTTGGTATGTTAATTGCGTATCTTGAAAAAATGCAAAATGAGCATGCCAATGATATGGATCTTTCAGATTTAGAATCTTTCTATCGCGCTGCCAAAAAATACTATGACGAAGACGAAGTGTTTGCCGAAAAAGCCCGTAACTATGTAGTAAAACTGCAAGGCGGTGATGAGTATTGTCGCGAGATGTGGCGAAAGTTGGTTGATATTACCATGACGCAAAATATTGCCACTTATAAACGTTTAAATGTTACGTTATCGCTTGAAGACACCATGGGTGAAAGCATCTATAACAGTATGCTACCGGGTATTGTTGCCGATTTAAAACAAAAAGGGCTTGCCGTTGAAAGCGAAGGCGCGATTGTTGTGTTTTTAGATGAATATAAAAACAAAGAAGGCGAACCGATGGGTGTTATCATCCAAAAACGGGATGGCGGCTATCTTTATGCCACAACCGATATTGCTTGCGCAAAATACCGTTACGAAACGTTACACGCTGATCGCATCCTTTATTATACTGATTCTCGCCAACATCAGCATTTGGAGCAAGTTTGGACAATTATTCATAAAGCCAACTATGTACCAGAATCATTAAAACTTGAGCACCATATGTTTGGCATGATGCTAGGTAAAGACGGTAAACCGTTTAAAACACGTTCTGGCGATACCGTTAAATTAAATGATTTGCTAGATGAAGCTTGTGAACGTGCGACAACATTAATTCGTAGCAAAAATCCTGACGTAACTGAAAGCGAGCTTGCCGAAATCGTCGATGCAGTGGCTATTGGTGCAGTTAAATATGCCGATCTTTCTAAAAATCGTACCACCGATTATGTTTTTGATTGGGATAATATGCTGTCATTTGAAGGCAATACCGCACCTTATTTACAATATGCTTATACCCGAGTGTTATCAATATTTAAAAAATCGAATATTACCGAAGACAGCTTAACAGGTAATATTTATTTAGAAACCGATAAGGAGCGTGCCTTAGCAATTCGTTTAATTCAATTTGACGAAACAATTTCAACCGTAGCAAGGGAAGGTACGCCGCATGTGCTTTGTGCTTATCTTTATGACATTGCAACGCTGTTTTCAAGTTTTTATGAAAACTGCCCAATTTTAACGGCCGACAGCGAAAGCTTAATGCAAAGCCGCTTGAAATTGGCTTGTTTAACAGCGAAAACACTGAAAATTGGTCTTGATATGTTAGGTATTAAGACGGTTGATAAAATGTAGTTAAACCGCCACCGATGTGAATGCATGGGTGGCAGCTTTTGCTAACATACCTAACATTTTCGACTATTAACTCAATGATCAGGTTTATTGTTCGTCATCAAAATAAATTAATGGCTTTGTTGCTGTTATTTATTACAATTTTTACTATTCGTATATATCCACATTCCCCTCTTTCAGAGTCACTGAGTTTTTCAAAGCGCTATTATGATGACAGTAACCAGCTAATTCGCATGACATTAGCCAATGATGATCGTTATCGTTTATGGACGCCTTTAGAAAATATTTCGCCCGATATTGTTAATGGTTTGTTACTGCACGAAGATCAGTGGTTTTATTATCATATTGGTGTTAATCCATTTAGTTTGATGCGCGCTTTTGGCGCAACTTATTTGACTGGAGGAAATCGTCAAGGCGCATCCACAATCACCATGCAACTGGCACGCATGCATTGGCAGTTAAACACTAGAACTATTGGCGGTAAATTGCATCAAATTGCTAGAGCAATTCAGTTAGAACTGATGTATTCCAAGCATGATATTTTAGAGGCTTATTTAAATTATGCGCCTTTTGGACGCAATATTGAAAGCGTTGGCGCGGCATCATTTATTTACTTTAATAAACCACCTGCGCAAGTTAATTTGCCCGAAGCATTAACGCTGGTGGTTTTACCGCAATCACCAACCTATCGGGTTGATCGTAAAACAGGATTTGCAGGTACAGCGTTAGTTAAAGCAAGAAATCAATTATTTGATCGTTGGCAAGAAAAATATCATGTTGATAGCCATATTGCGGCGCTTTTTTCGCAAAAGTTGGTTTTACGTCAACCAGAACGAGTGCCCTTTGTGGCGCCCCATTTTGTGAATCAAATTATTCACCAGCAACACGACCAAAACCAAGAAGTCAAAACCACATTAGACAGCAATCTGCAAAAAATCATCCATCGCCAAGTCAACGCGTTTATTGAGCGCAATCGTTTGAAAGGCATTAATAATGCCTCCGTGCTTTTGGTTGATACTCAAACAATGAAGGTTAAAGCACTAATCGGGTCGGCTAATTATTTTGATAATTCAATTCAAGGTCAAGTGAACGGCACACTTGCCAAACGTTCGCCCGGCTCTACACTTAAACCGTTTATTTATGCTCTTGGCATTGATCAAGGTGTTTTGCATCCGCGCACCATTTTAAAGGATGTGGCAACCGATTTTGGTTCATATACACCCGAAAATTTCGATCGCAACTTTCGTGGCCCTATTTCGGCTACCGATGCGTTAATTCATAGCCGTAATATTCCTGCGGTATGGGTTGCATCAAAATTGAATAATCCCACTTTTTACCAATTTTTAGTCAACGCCCATATCCAAAAGCTTGCCGACGAAGCACATTATGGCTTGTCTTTAGTATTGGGTGGCGGTGAAGTGAGCCCGCAAGAATTAGTCAGCTTATATGCCATGCTAGCCAATGAGGGACGCTGGCAACCACTGCAATTTACCGAATCGGAAACACTCCCCGAACCGCAAAAGTTGTTAAGCCCGCAAGCGGCATTTATGACTATCGACATGTTAAAACAAAATACCCGTCCACAAGATGTGCTGAGTAAAATGCAAAAAAATGTAGTGCCTGTTGCTTGGAAGACGGGTACTTCATGGGGCTTTCGTGATGCTTGGACAGCAGGGACTTTTGGACACTATGCGATGGTGGTTTGGCTTGGTAACTTTGATGGTAGTGGTAATAATGCCTTTGTAGGTGTCGATGCTGCCACACCACTTTTTTTCAATATCGTTGATAGTATTAACGCTTATTATCCTAACTTGCGTGCCCCTAATCGCCCATTACCGCCAAATTTAAAACGCATTGATATCTGCTTAACTAGTGGCAATTTACTGACCCAGTGGTGTAAAGCAAAAGGTAAAACATGGTTTATTCCTGGGGTTTCCCCCATTAATCCTGATACTATTTTCAGACCTGTTATGGTCGATAATAAAACGGGCAAAGCGGTTTGTCCACCTTATGATTTAACGACATCTCACTTAGCCGTTTTTGAATATTGGCCGTCCGATTTAGCCGCTATTTTTGCTAAAGCTGGTATCCCCAAAAAAGTGCCACCCTCAACAAAACATTGCCATTCATCACAAAATTATTTAGGTGAACCACCCAAAATAACTTCACCACTCAAAAATGTGGTTTATCAATTTAGAACAACAAAACAAAAAAATGAACAAATTAGTTTTACCGCTAATAGTGATGGCGATGTTAAAACACTTTATTGGTTTGTCAATGATAGTTTTATTGGGCAAACCGATCCCCGAAAGGCAATTAGCTGGATCCCAACACAAAGCGGAACGTTCAAAATATTAGTGCTTGATGACTTGGGGCGAAGTGATTCACGAAGTGTAAAAATCGAACTCTTTGATTAATAAACATGATAGTTAACCTTAAGTCGCTAACTATCGTAATCAACTTTTAAGCTACATGATTTGTTTAACTATATTAATTTCTAACCCATCAACGTGATCTTTAGCAAAGTTGGCAAATTCGACAAAATGAGGCGTTGCATTGTGAAAATCAATTGCCTGCTGTGAAGCCCATGTTTCGATCACAATAAAGATGTTAGGGTTATCAATGCTTTGATTAAGTTCATAGCGTACACAACCTGTTTCGGCCCTGCTATCTGTGACTAATCGTTTAAATATCGCTTGAAATGCCTCATAAAATTCTGGTTTAACGGTGATTGTAGCAACAATATTTAATTGACTCATATTTACTCTCCTCTATTTCAAAATAATTGATTAGCACACTATACGCTTAGTATGACGAAGAATCTAAAATAGAATAATGAAATGAATAATCTCATTTTTGTGACAATCAATTATTATTATTAAATAATTAGTTATCATTTAAATTCTTATTTTTATCAGTAATTAGCTTTTATAAAATGCTTTTATATAGTAGAAAATCTAAAAAATAATACTTTAACTATTTCATTTATTTATATATTTTATCAATTATAGTGCTTGCTATTAAAAATATTTTGGTTAGAATTTCTGCAATTTTAATCGATTAGGTATAAGCGCAATGAACACTTGTAAATCAATAATCCTACTAAATAAAATTATTGATATTACTTTTATCCTCCTTTTTGGGGGATTTTTTTTGCCTACTCTGCTCGGTTTTATCCACTTTATTTAAAATGATTAAATTGTAGAGGCACATTATGATTGAACATAAAAATATGTTGTTAACCACAAGAGACCAAAGTTTAAAAGCCTATTTAATGAATAAAATTAAACAAAATGGCGGATGGGTTAATGCACATATGCATGCCGATCGTGCTTTTACTATTTCGGTTGATAGTTTTGATGTTTATCAAAAACAGACCTTAATTGAAAAATGGGATACATTAGATAAAGTCAAAGCATCAATGAGCGAAGACGATTACTATCGCCATTTTAGTATGGCGGTTGAACGGATGATTGAGCAAGGCGTAAGTGCAATGGGATCGTTTGTTGATATTGACCCTATCGCTCAAGAACGAGCAATTAAAGGGGCGTTAAGAGCACGCGAAACCTATAAAAATGACATCACTATAAAATTAGTCAATCAAACACTCAAAGGCGTTATCGATAAACAGGCGCGTTATTGGTTCGATAAAGGCGCTGATTTAGTTGATATTATTGGCGGTTTACCACGTCGTGATGAGCGCGATCATGGCGAAGGGATGGGACTTAAACATCTTGATGTGCTAATGCAAACAGGTAAATCATTAGGCAAAATGGTGCATGTACATGTTGACCAGTTTAATTCCCAAGATGAGATCGAAACGGAACAGCTTACCGATAAAACCCTTGAACATGGTATGCATGGTCGCGTTGTTGCTATTCATAGCATTTCGATCACAGCCCACAGTTTAGAATATCGCCAAAAACTCTATAAAAAAATGAAAGAAGCCAAAATGATGGTCATTGCCTGCCCTTTTGCTTGGATCGATAGCCCACGCCGTGAAGAACAAGGTCCTACTCGTAACTCACTCACCCCTGTTGATGAACTAGCTGCTGCTGGTATTCCTGTTGCCATTGGTACAGATAATGTTAGTGATTATATGTTGCCATTCTCAACTGGCAATATGTGGGAAGAGCTTAAATTGTTAGTGACCGGATGTCGTTATACTGATTTAGATAATGTAATTAATGTAGCAACCAAAAATGGACGAATGGTACTTGGGCTTGAATAGTTAATCATCTTTATTACATAAAAACCCCACAAACAAAATAATGTTGTTTGTGGGATATTATTTTGCTTTGCATCACACTGATGTGATTAGATTATCTTCTCTAAAAATTTAAATATAAACTTTAATTAGTTATAAATATGAAAGATCTCTAATAATATCGTCAAACCGTGATTTTAGTTCGGTTAATTGCTGTTCTTTTGCTGCTTGAAGCAAGCTATCTTTAGTTTTCAACACTCCTTCACTGTGGTTGCGCAAATTAGAGGGCACATTACCAGAATAGATATAATCATGTTTTGCCGATGTTTGAACAATGTCAAATTTTTTACTGTAACTATAGACGCCATGAACATCAATTTCAGTGGTCAAGGTTAATTTATTGCTATGCGTCACTGTTTTTAAATTAAATTGCTGATCTTTGTAGGTTTTAACTTGCTTTTTATTGCCGTTTTCGTCAGACACTTCAACAAATTTATCAAAGACTTGTTCGGTTTTAGTTTCATTGTTAACAGACTCCCCAAGATCAGCAAATTCAACGTTTGTCGTAATTCGGATTGTGACATCTGCCTGACTTGGTTGATAAGCAATGAATTCTATAAAGTCCTTACTTAATATATCTAATACAAAAGATTTTAATTCTAAAGAATTATAATAGACTTTAATTTTCCCTTTTTTGGTATAATTATTTGCTTGTGAATCTGCATCGCGAAATGCTCCGTATTGACGATAAGTAGCAGCAGCCGAGGCGTAATATTTAGCAATTTCACGAAATTGATAACGATGCGTTGCAGTCTTTGCTAGTTGTTGTGCTTGTTCATAAGCAATCTCTGCTTGTTGAGTAGCGTATTTTCTATCATTATCAACAGAAAGTTTATCACTATCTTTGTACTTACCAAGCGGTTGATATACCGCCGATGCGTTATTAAATGCCTCGGCAGCGGCTTTAAAATCACCTTGTCGTTCTAACATTTTGCCTTGGTCATAATACTCTTTAGCCGCAAGTTGCATATGTTTTGTATTGGCATTTTTGTACAAACTTTCGATATTTTTATAGTTGTATTGCTCAAGCCCTTTTCCATATAAATCAGCTCTTATTCTATAACTTTCACTGTCGGTACCAGTGATTGAATTGCCATAATTGTAGTATTCTTTAGCAATATTTTGTTGTAATTGAGTAGTGTCATATTTGTTATCGAAAAAACTGATTTCTTGGCTATAAAAACGATCAGTTAATCGCATTTTCATGGCTAATAGGTTTTCGTAGCATTTTATTCGTGTGGCATAATCCGAGTTATTGGTGTTTAAAAGGCTTGTTTCATAATGTTGCATGACATTACTGACTATATTTTGCAGTCGTTGTATATCTTGTTTTCCTAATTCTGCAGGGCCTTTGTCCTCAATGCTGTCACCTAATAGGTTGATACTTTCTAAATATTTTCCTTCTTTATAAGCATCTTCTGCTGTACGTATATGGCAAGCAGTTAATAAAAACATAAAAAAAATAGCTATGATTATACGCATAATTTTCCTTTCAATTCATTTTAGTTTTGTGCTTGTTCATCTATTTATTTTGATGAAAACTGTTTTAATTGAGCTTAATTAATAAGCAGGCTAGTGAGTTTATTATAAATTGTCTCTAATTTATTAACCTTTTTTGCTAAAGTTGAGCCACAAATTAATCATCTTTAAAACAAACTAACGCCATATCACAGACAAGCGATATGGCACTGATATGATAAAGAAAAATAACTGTCACCTATTTAGCTATACGCTTTATGGTCAATCATCCAACCCTTTATATCCCGTTAAAAAAGCTCGCTTGAAGATAAATTAAGACGGCAAGCTAAATGTTCGCTTTTTCGGTTATATTTTTGTAAAAAATATTCAGGAGTCTATACCGTTTCGTAATTAAATTTGTAGTCACTAAGGGTTAAAACGCGTAATAAACAACGTATCAATCAAGCATTCAAAAAACCGCTTGCCAACAAAAGTTTAAGCAATTTATTTACTTTTATAATAGGGTTAAACCACATAAAGCGATTTTAAATAAAAATGCCTTATGAGTTTTTAGTAAATTATTTTAGTATTGACGTGTAAACAACTAGTTATTTTCCTATAATTAATCATATTCAATTTTATATCTGCCAATCACATCAAAAATATGATCATAAGTGCTAAGAATTACGCGTTGCTTGCCTTTTTTATGAACTTCATCAACTAAATCAAAACTAGATTTTGAATATTTTCCATAAGGGTATTCATCTATTAGATAAATAGATAAGCTATCAATATCACTAAAAATAAATGTAACTTTAACTTCTGGAACATTTAAGATTTCTGGCTTACAGCCTGCCAATGATAATGATGTATTGACCATCAAAGTGAATGGATAACACTCTAATTTAACGTCAGATAATATCAATGCATTGCGTGTATAAATAATGCCGTATTTTGTTTGTATTTCCTGTGTATTCATATAAACCTCATTTTTTCAATTTATTATTAATGGGTATTGTTTTTCTGAAAAATCTTTTTTATATACTTGCAGACAAATTCATCTGCGATAAATCATCTGAATAAAATCCTAACTATTCTAATCTTTTTAGTATTATAAAAATATCTATCAGCAATAATTAATACTCGCGTATTGACGGTTATGGAAGTTATCATGATAAATAACTTATTTATCTCTCGTTTTCATTAGGATTTGCACTTAGTCGTTTAATTCAATTTTTTACTGAAACGTAGTGTTTCCTGAAAGTTTTTGACAAAAATAAATTAGCTTATTTTAAGACAAATAAAAATGCCGTTAGTTTGAGCTAACGGCATTTTATTAAGTAAATAAATGACTTGTTGTCACTATTTTTTCTTTGCCTTGGCATTAGGTAAATCGGTGACTGAGCCTTCATAAATTTCAGAAGCTAAGCCGATTGATTCATGCAATGTTGGGTGAGCATGGATAGTTAATGCAATATCTTCTGCATCACAGCCCATTTCAACAGCTAAAGTGATTTCACCTAGTAATTCACCGCCATTCACGCCAACAACCGCACCACCTAGCAAGCGATTATCTGCTTTATTAAAGATGAGTTTTGTCATCCCTTCTGAACAATCCGAAGCAATAGCGCGCCCTGATGCAGCCCATGGGAAGATTGACACTTCATAATCAATACCTTTTTCTTTCGCTTCTTTTTCAGTTAAGCCCACCCAAGCTACTTCAGGTTCAGTATAGGCAATAGAAGGAATCGTTTTTGGATCGAAGAAGTGTTTTTTACCAGCAATCACTTCTGCTGCCACATGCCCTTCGTGTACACCTTTATGCGCAAGCATTGGTTGTCCCACAATATCACCAATGGCATAAATGTGTGGTACGTTGGTGCGCATCTGTTTATCCACTTCGATAAAGCCACGATCTGTGACGTTAACGCCAGCTTTTTCTGCACTAATTAACTTACCATTTGGCGTACGACCAATTGCCACTAATACCGCATCATAAGTATGGGTTTCGGTGCTGCCGTCTTTCTTTTCCATGGTGACGTAAATTGCATCATGTTTGGCTTCAACGGTGGTCACTTTGGTTTCAAGTCGTAAAGTGAATTTCTTTTGGATCTGCTTAGTAAAGACTTTAATCACATCTTTATCAGCAGCTGGGATCACTTGGTCAAACATTTCAACCACATCCACTTCTGAACCTAATGCATGGTATACAGTACCCATTTCAAGCCCAATAATTCCGCCACCCATTAATAATAATTTTTTAGGAATGGTGGTTAGCGCTAAGGCATCTGTTGAATCCCAAATACGCGGATCATCATGTGGAATAAAAGGTAACTTAATTGGACGAGAACCCGCTGCAATAATGGCATTATCAAAGGTAATTTTAGTGATCCCTTTTGAAGAAGTCACATCCATGGTATGACTACCAGTAAACTGCGCTTCACCTTGAATCACATTGACTTTGCGCATTTTTGCCATGCCAGCAAGCCCATTAGTCAGCTGGCTAATGACTTTTTCTTTCCAGCCACGCACTTTGTCTAATTCAAGTCTCGGCGTACCAAAATGGATACCATGTTCAGTTAATGATTTTGCTTCATCCATTACTTTTGCAACATGCAGTAATGCTTTTGATGGAATACAGCCTACATTTAAACAGACACCACCAAGTGTTGAATAACGTTCAACAAGGGTCACATCTAGTCCAAGGTCAGCCGCGCGGAACGCAGCGGAATAACCCGCTGGTCCTGCCCCTAAAACCACAACTTGCGTTTTAACATCTTGACTCATAATTTGATCTCCTTAATTACATCACTAAACGACGTAAGTCGGATAAGACGTTAACAATATGGCTTAAGAAGCGCGCACCATCCGCACCATCAATCACTCGGTGATCAAAGGATAATGATAAAGGTAACATTAAGCGTGGTGTGAACTCTTTACCATTCCAAACTGGTTTCATGCTAGAACGAGATACACCTAAAATACCCACTTCTGGCGCATTAACAATTGGTGTAAACGAGGTTGTACCAATACCACCAAGGCTAGAAATAGTGAAACAGCCACCTTGCATATCGCTACCAGTCAATTTACCTTCACGCGCTTTTTTAGAAATTGCCGCAAGTTCTCGAGAAAGTTCAACAATGCCTTTTTTATCAACATCTTTAAACACTGGTACAACAAGACCATTTGGAGTATCAACAGCAACACCAATATTAATGTATTTTTTGATAATCAAGGTTTGAGCATCTTCAGATAATGAGCTATTAAAGCGTGGATACGCTGCTAATGCGCTAGCTACCGCTTTCATGATAAACACTAAAGGTGTGATCTTAAGGTCGAGCTTCTTCTTATCAGCTTCTGCATTTTGTTGCTTACGGAATGCTTCTAAATCAGTAATATCGGTTTCATCAAACTCGGTCACATGTGGGATCATGACCCAGTTACGGTGTAAATTTGCACCTGATACTTTTTGAATTTTAGTTAATGGTAGGCTTTCAACTTCACCAAATTTGCTGAAATCAACTTTCGGCCATGGTAATAAACCTGGCAATGCACCACCTGTAGCGCCACTTTCAACTTGCTTAACTGCATTTTTAACGTACGCTTGAATGTCTTCACGTAAAATACGGTTTTTAGGACCTGTCGCGGTGACTTTAGCGAGATTTACGCCAAATTCACGCGCTAAACGGCGCACTGATGGTGTTGCATGCGCATAAGCATCATTTTCAACAAAGTCATTGCCTGATGCTACAGGCGCTGATTTTGTGGCAGCAGGTACTGGTGTAGGTGCTGGTGCGGCTTTTTCAGCAACAGGTGCTGAAGCTGCTGGCGCTGTTTGGGTAGCAGGCGCTGCACTAGTTGTTACTTCAAATTCCATAATTTTGGAACCTGTTTTCACTTTATCACCCACTTTTACTGTGATACTTTTAACTGTGCCAGCAATGCTTGCGGGTACTTCCATTGACGCTTTATCACCTTCAACGGTAATTAACGAGTCATCAACAGATATAGTATCGCCAACTTTTACTAAAAGTTCGGTCACTTCAACTTCATCGCCACCGATATCAGGTACATTGACATCAACAGTCTGACTTGTGGCAGCAGCCGTTGGTGCGACTTCAACTTTTGGTGCTTCTGGTGCTGGCGCTGCAGGCTCTGCACCACCTTGTTCATCAAATACCATAATATCGACACCGGTTTGGACTTTATCGCCAATTTTTACCGAAATAGATTTAACAATACCAGCTTGTGGTGCTGGGATTTCCATTGATGCTTTATCACCTTCAACAGTCATAATTGACTGATCAGCTTCAACTTTGTCACCTACATTAACCAGAATTTCGGTCACTTCGACTTCATCACCGCCAATATCTGGTAATTTAATTTGAATACTCATTATAACAACCTCTTATGCAATTCGTGGATTAAGTTTATCAGCATTGATTTCGAATTTTTTGATCGCTTCTTCAACAACGCTAACTTCGATATCACCACGTTTAGCAAGTTCACCCAATGCTGCAACTACAACATAAGATGCATCAACTTCAAAGTGATGGCGTAAATTTTCACGGCTATCACTGCGACCAAAGCCGTCAGTACCAAGCACTCGATAACTTTCAGCAGGTACAAATCCACGAATTTGCTCAGCAAAAATTTTCATATAATCAGTTGAAACTACTGCTGGGTTGTTATTCATAATTTGTGCAACATAAGGCACTTTTGGTGTTTCACTTGGATGTAACATATTGTATCGTTCACAGTCTTGTCCATCACGAGCAAGTTCAGTAAATGATGTTACGCTATAAACTTCAGAACTAATGCCATAGTTTTTAGCTAAGATGTCAGCCGCATCACGTACATGACGTAAAATCGAACCAGAACCTAATAACTGAACAGTCGGTTTACCTTTTTGACCTTCAACAGTATCAAGTTTATAAATACCACGACGAATGCCTTCTTCTGCACCTTCTGGCATTGCAGGTTGTGCATAGTTTTCATTGAGTGTTGTAATATAGTAGTAAACGTTTTCTTGTTCGCCATACATACGACGTAAACCGTCTTGCATAATAACCGCAACTTCATAAGCATAAGCAGGATCATATGAGATACAGTTAGGTATGGTTAATGATTGAATGTGGCTGTGACCATCTTGGTGTTGTAAACCTTCACCATTTAATGTTGTACGACCAGATGTACCACCGATCATAAATCCGCGTGCTTGCTGATCGCCAGCTGCCCACATTAAATCGCCAATACGTTGGAAACCAAACATAGAATAGTAAATGTAGAATGGAATCATTGGGAAATCATTGGTGCTATATGATGTTGCAGCAGCTAACCATGAAGCCGTTGCACCACATTCATTAATCCCTTCTTGTAAAATTTGACCTTTTTCGTCTTCACGATAATAAGCAACTTGTTCTTTATCTTGTGGCGTATATTGTTGCCCATGTGGGTTATAAATCCCAATTTGACGGAATAAGCCTTCCATACCAAAAGTACGCGCTTCATCAGCCAAAATTGGTACTAAGCGTGGTGCTAATTCTTTATCCTTAAGCATAATGTTAAGTGCACGAACAAACGCAATTGTGGTTGAGATTTCTTTTGATTGTGCTTCAAGTAGTGATGAGAATTCACTTAATGCTGGAATAGAAACTGTACCAGAGAATTTGGTTAATCTTGACGGAACATAGCCGTGTAATGCATTACGACGTTCATGAATATATTTGTATTCTGGCGTGTGTTCCTCAAATTTGATATAAGGTAATTTTTCAAGCGCTTCATCTGTTACTGGAATATTGAAGAAATCACGTACATGACGCACACCATCCATATTCATTTTTTTCACTTGGTGAGCAATATTTTTCGCTTCAGCAGCAGCCCCCATACCATAACCTTTAATGGTGTGAGCAAGAATAACTGTTGGGCGATCTTTCGTTTCTTTTGCACGTTGGAATGCAGCAAACATTTTAGCAGGATCTTGACCACCACGATTTAATCTAAAGATTTCTTCATCAGACATATCTTTAACTAATTCAGCAGTTTCTGGATATTTGCCAAAGAAATGCTCACGTACATATGCGCCATCTTTTGATTTTAATGTTTGATAATCGCCATCAAGTGTTTCATTCATTAGACGAATTAATTTACCTGATTTGTCTTTTTGTAGTAATTTATCCCAACGATCACCCCAAAGAACTTTAATCACATTCCAGCCTGCGCCAGCAAATACGCCTTCAAGTTCATTAATAATTTTACCATTACCGGTCACTGGACCATCTAATCGTTGTAAGTTACAGTTGATAACAAATACCAAATTATCTAATTTTTCACGCGTTGCAACGGTGATTGCACCTTTTGATTCAGGCTCATCCATCTCACCATCACCTAAGAAAGCATAGACTGTTTGTTCAGATGTATCTTTCAGTCCACGATTTTCTAAATATTTTAAAAAACGTGCTTGATAAATAGCACTAATAGGACCAAGCCCCATTGAGACTGTTGGGAATTGCCAAAATTCTGGGAGTAATTTAGGATGAGGGTAAGAAGGTAGTCCTTTACCATGTACTTCTTGGCGGAAATTATCAAGTTGTTCTTCGGTTAAACGACCTTCAATAAATGCGCGTGAATAAACACCTGGTGAAATATGCCCTTGGAAATAAACCAGATCACCACCATCTTTTTCGTTGCGTGCACGGAAGAAATGGTTAAAGCAAACTTCATAAAATGTAGCAGCAGACTGGAATGATGCCATGTGACCACCTAGTTCCAGATCTTTTTTTGATGCCCTTAGCACCATCATAATTGCATTCCAGCGAACAATTGAACGAATACGGCGTTCTATTTCCCAATCGCCAGGATAAGCCGGTTGTTCTTCTACTGGGATAGTATTGACATAATTACTTGTTGAAGAACCAAAAAGTAGTGGCACACCGCCATCTCTTGCTTTATTGACTATTTGTTCAATAATATATTGTGCACGTTCTATACCTTCTTCGCGAATAATTGAATCAAGACTTTTGAGCCAATCTTGTGTTTCAATGGGATCGATATCATTCACTTGCATATCCGACATATAAAAACCTCTTTTTTGTTTAAAAAAATGCAGTATTTGCTATCCTTAGCTATAAATAACTATATAAATTACAACCCTGCATTATGGAGTTTCACCGCATAAGTCTGCCATTTTCAAAAAAAAAGTAAAGCAAACCAAAGCTTAGAAAAGCATGTTAATTCCTATCAAATTAATCAACTATTTCAATGGTATTATTTAAAACAGTGTTAGTTGTTTGATAAAAACCAAATTTTACTAATGAATAAATACAAAAAAATAGCTAGAATGTCTATACCGAAGTCATCTACAAGTTGTCAAATTGTAGTAAAATCTGATATATATTCATAAATTTTTTGTTAATACCCAATGACAATAAGCAATACTATGAGCATTAATAATGTTATCGTCCAAGACCTACATATTGTTCCCTATATGCAAACTTATCAAGCTATGCATGACTTTACCCAAAATCGTCATGCACAAACACTTGATGAAATTTGGTTAGTCGAACATCAACCTGTATTTACCCAAGGAAAAGTGGGAAAAGCTGAACATTTATTAAATTGTACAGATATTCCTGTTATTCAAACTGATCGCGGCGGTCAAATTACTTATCATGCCCCCGGTCAACAAATCATGTATACTCTAATTGACTTAAGAAGACGCCATATTGGTATTCGTGATATGGTAAGTTTTTTAGAAAATAGTGTCATCCAAACTTTAGCACACTATGGTATCATAGCTTACACAAAAGCAGACGCTCCAGGTGTGTATATTGATCATAAAAAAATTTGTTCGCTTGGTTTACATATAAATCGAGGTTGCACCCTACATGGACTAGCCTTAAATATTGATATGGATCTTACCCCGTTCAATAACATTAACCCTTGTGGTTATGCTGGATTACAAATGACACAATTAAAAGACTATGTTTTTAATATTGACCGCAACGAAATTAAACAACAATTAACCGATAATTTTATTAATCATCTACCTAAGTATTAAGATACCTAATATGCAAAATAATGAAACAACGATCAGAAGCTCAAAATATCGTGATGCTGACAAAACACGCTTAATTCCAACAATCACATTAGAAGATGCAACGCCACTAAAAAAACCTGAATGGATGCGAATTAAATTATCAGCTCACTCTGATAATATTGCACATATCAAAAATACCATGCGCAAACATGGTTTGCATTCAGTTTGTGAAGAAGCCTCTTGTCCTAACTTAGCTGAATGCTTTAACCATGGTACAGCCACTTTTATGATTTTGGGCGATATTTGTACTCGCCGTTGTCCATTTTGTGATGTTGCCCATGGCAGACCATTACCACCCGATCGAGAAGAACCGATAAAACTAGCTAAAACAATTCAGGAAATGAAGCTACGCTATGTTGTTATTACTTCTGTAGATAGGGATGATTTAAAAGATGGTGGTGCCAGTCATTTTGCCTCTTGTACTCAAGAAATCCGAACCTTAAATCCAAATATAAAAGTTGAAACACTCACACCCGACTTTCGTGGTTGTATTGATGAAGCAATTGAAGTGTTAAGCGGTAATCCGCCTGATGTGTTTAATCATAACTTAGAAAACATCCCACGTTTATATAAAAAGATTCGCCCTGGTGCTAACTATGAAGGATCACTTAAATTACTGGCTAGTTTTAAAGAGCGGCATCCAGAAATTCCAACAAAATCGGGCTTGATGGTTGGGCTGGGTGAAACAAACGAAGAGTTAATTCAAGTATTAAAAGATTTACGTAGTCATGGTGTAACTATGTTGACACTAGGTCAATATTTACAACCAAGTAAATATCATTTACCAGTTGAACGTTATGTGTCACCACAAGAATTTGAAGAATTGAAGCAAACAGCATTAAATATGGGCTTTACCCATGCTGCTTGTGGACCATTTGTACGTTCATCTTATCATGCTGATTTACAGGCAATGGGTAAAGAGGTGAAGTAATCTTCACCCTCTTTTTATTGTTCTACTCAAAAGCTAAATCAATTATCTACGACCATAAAACGGCGATTTTCAGTGACTATTTGTAAAAAGACCGGCAAGCTGATTTTTTCGCCTTTTTGTAATTTACCATTAGAATCATAAATCTTAGAACGACCAAAGGCATCTAAAACTACCGTTTTATCATCATAAATTGCTGCAATGCTATTTTCATCACCCGCAACGAGCCATTGTCTAGATTTTCCCTTAAGTAGATTTCTACCTTGATTATATTGCTGTGGTGGCGTAGTCACATGAAATACGTCTTGCATTAATGTGCACATAATATCGGTTTGCGAGGATGCTTGCGTTATTTGAGCACTTTCTTTATTAGGCCATGACATAATCAATGGTACTTTTAATGATGCACGGTTAAAATCACTACCTGTATTGCGTAGTGCTATTTTTTTCGCTTCATCAATTTTAATATCATTCGTACCAGTAATAATAATCACCGTATCATCGTAAGCATTCGATAATCTTAAATAAGCAATTAAGGATTCAATATACTGATCTAACTTTTTAGCTTCAGTTTGAAGATCAGATATCGCAATTTTTTTGTTTTTATCACCTAACGAATATTGGATGATAGAAAATAAAGGTGCATGATTATCAAGATGATTCTGTTCCTCATGCCATGCTCTCCAATTTTCAGTTATTTGTTTATTGGATTGTTTTTTAGGCTCTGGTATTGAAAAATTAGATAATAATGCAGAACGATATAAAGGCTCAGCAAAACCGTCTGCTGAAAACAGACCTAAATTATAATGCTGTTTAGTCACAACATCGAGCAATACAGAAGGCTTATGTCCAACTAAAATACTATTGTAGTAATTAGGATCTAATCCGTAAAATAATGAAAAATCATTCAAATACGACTGATTACTTGCACCATAATGATTTGTAAAGGCAATATTATCTTGAGCAAACGCATTCAATCTAGGCATATGTTTAGTTAATAAGTTTGTATTCCACCCATCAATAACAATCATAAGCACATTATTTTTTATCGGTTGTTTATCGTAAACAATGTGGCCTAATGGGTATTCAATTGCCATCGCAAAAGGATTGCCTTCTTGAGCAACTCGATCGCGATAACCGTTTTCTTTCATAAAGCCATACCGTTCAAGAAAATGGCGAGCAGTTAAAGGATAAGAAAGCGGAAGGCTTGAGCGTTGCATGGTAATGGGGCGATAAAAATTAGCATCAGCCCAGCTATGGATCAAATGTGAGGCAACGAAGCAAACAATAAAAAAAATCACAACTGGTCTTGCATAGCGTTTGCGTTTACTTAAGCTACGTAGTTTTTTCCAGCTCCATAATGCAAATAAAATCTCAATCAATAAAATAAAGGGAATGGCAATAAATACCGTACTTAAATAAGAAACTTTTTGCGATGAGAATAATTGCCAAATCGACAAATTAAGATGCATTCTAAAATGCGAAAAAACTTCAATATCAATAATCAGTAATGAAATACCGACTGTTGCAAAAACCGTTGCAATAATCCTTTGCCAACGAGACGAATGAATAAAAAAGCTTAGCGGAAAAAGTAGAACCAAATAAGCAACAAAGGCCAAATAACTAAAATGACCAATGGCGCTAATGATTGCATAAAACCGCCCCATAAAAGTACGAGGCCAATCCGCAATAAGTAAATATTGACTACCAAGCAAAATTACAACAAAAATATTAAACAACGTAAACCAATGCCCCCAGCTAACAATTTGTGAGGCACGATCGTCTTTGAAGTAAGTATTTTTGATTTTGAGCATGTTTAGTCGTTGATAATGGTGATAGTGAAGCTAAATAAACAATAAATTTTGACTTAGTTTACCTGATTTTGAAAAATCTTTCTGTAAATTTTTTATTTGTTAGCATAAAGAATTTGGTAAGCTGTTGGCGATACTTCGGATACTTGTTATAATTTGAAAATGAAATAAGCTAACAAAAAGACAATAATTTTGGCCATTACACAACTCAACGCACAACAAATCCAACCTGATTTATCTTATTTTTCTAAAAGCAAAAACACGACGAATACTTCAACAGTATTAGCATCAGAAAAATCAGAACATTTACTTATGTGGCAACCTCGCGCTGCATCTGCTTTATCCCTGTTATGCACCCCAAAAAGAGAATGTTATAGCCCACGTTTTATATTGCTTAAAGCGCCTGAAAGTGAGCTTCTTTTTGATTTACTAAGGCGAGCCATTAAATGTGATTTATCACCAGCCCCGCTCGGTTATAGTTATTTTTTTAGCGAAAGCAAAATTACACTAACCGAAGCAAAAAGCAAGCAAGATAATTTTGCAGCTCAAGACAATTGCTTATTTGCTTCTTCTGTTGATGCTGAAAAACTTTTCGGTTGTGTTAGACAACCTGAAAATGGTCCAATTAAATTACAAGCAGGATTAGTTCATCGTGCTAATGGTGGCGTTTTGATTTTAGGTCTTCGCTCGCTACTTAGCCAACCATCGTTATGGACAAAGCTAAAGCAAATGGTAATAAAACAAGAGTTTGAGTGGAGTTCATCTGACGAATCTCATCCTTTACCCTTATCTATTCCGCCTATGCCACTTGATTTACGTGTCATTTTAGTCGGAGATAGATTAAGTTTAGCCGAATTACAAGATTTCGAACCTGAATTTTATTCAACATCGATTTACACTGAGTTTGAAAATGAATTACAGATTAAATCGCCCGAACAACTTGAACACTGGATTAACTATTTAAAATTTATTGCCAATAAACAGCAATTACCCGATATTGATAGCTCGGCTATTGTAAAAATTTACAAAGAAGCAACTCGCTATACTGGTGACCAATATTACCTACCCCTTTCGGTTGATTGGGTTAATTCATTATTAGTCAATGCAACTTACTTTATGCAAAATAATGTAATAGATGAATCAGCAATTACAACTGCAATAAAGAAAAAATCATGGCACGAAGATTATTTGCAAGATAGAGTGCATGATGAAATATTTAGTGATCAAATAATGATTAATACGAAAGATCAAGTCGTTGGTCAAATAAACGGCTTATCAGTCATTGAATACCCCGGACATCCAAAAGCTATCGGTGAACCGACGCGGTTAAGTTGCCTTATCCATTTTGGCGATGGCGAGCTAATTGATATTGAACGCAAAACAGAGCTAGCCGGTAATATTCATTCAAAAGGAATGATGATAATGCAGGCTTTTATCATGTCTGAATTTGCATTTAATCACCAATTACCTTTTTCGACTTCTTTGGTTTTTGAGCAATCTTATAGTGAAATTGATGGTGATAGTGCTTCGCTTGCCGGACTTTGTGCAATCATTAGCGCTCTATCACAGCAACCTATCGATCAGCAGTTGGCTGTAACCGGTTCAGTGGATCAATTTGGTCATGTTCAAGCAATTGGTGGAGTGAACGAAAAAATTGAAGGATTTTTTGCTGTTTGTAAACAGCAAGGTTTAACCGGACAACAAGGCGTAATTATTCCAGCCACTAATCAACGCCATTTAAGTTTAAGTGATGAAGTCATTGAAGCTATTGAACAAGAGAAGTTTTCAATATGGACAGTAGAACATATTGCTGATGCGCTTTATTTGCTGACAGGTATTCCGTATAAAGATAAAAGTAGTATCAATCTTTACCAATTAATTCATGCACGTATGCAGGCAGTATTATTACAAGACAAAAAACAAGATAGTTGGCTAACTAAATGGCAAAAATATTGCAAAAAGTAGCAATACCCAATAAACTTTAGCCCAAAATTTTATTCATTATGGAATAAATAAGAGCTAGGTAACTTTCAATTTTTTAAAGCATGTTTTAATTTACATTAAATAAAAGGTTTTTTTATGACATTTGAACGTAAATCATCGTACGATAAAGCAGATTTAATTAAATCAGGAAATAATGAACTATTTGGCCATGATGGCCCTCCATTACCATCTGATTTAATGTTAATGATGGATCGTGTTATCGAGATGAATGAAAACGGTGGTAATTTTGGCAAAGGTTTTGTCGAGGCAGAACTTGATATTAATCCTGATTTATGGTTTTTTAAATGTCATTTTAAAAACGATCCAGTTATGCCGGGCTGCCTTGGACTTGATGCTATGTGGCAATTAGTGGGATTTTATTTAGGTTGGATTGGCGGTAAAGGTAAAGGACGAGCTTTAGGTGTTGGTGAAGTAAAATTCACCGGACAAGTATTACCAACCAATAAAAAAGTGACTTATAAAATCCATTTTAAACGCGTAATTAACCGCAAATTAATTATGGGTATTGGTGATGGTGAAGTTTTTGTTGATGGCAAACTAATTTACCAAGCATCTGATTTAAAAGTAGGTTTATTCCAAGATACCAATACTTTTTAATTTAAAAATCTTCCTCATTCCAATCAGCCATACACAATATAAGTATGGCTGAATATAATGCTTTTTCTCATTAAAAATAATTTATCATCGCTAAGTTAGATTTTGTTTATCAGAGTATAAACACAGAAACAGTCATGAAACAAACGGCTAACTATCAAGTAAAAATATCATCACAACGTCGTAAGTTTCAATAATCAATGTATAATGCTACAAATTATTATACTTTTTTTATTTATCATGAATTACTTAAAACACTTATTGATTTTTATTATTCTATTTTTTTTATCAAATACACTAACTTATGCCGATTTCAGCGGTAAAGTTGTCAAAGTAATTGATGGAGACACAGTAGATATTTTGACGGTAAAAAAGCAAAAAATTCGTGTTCGATTACTTGATATTGATGCGCCAGAAATAGGGCAAGCCTTTGGTAATGCATCACGAAGATATTTAGCCTCACTCATTGCGGGTAAAAATGTTTCTGTTAAAGAAAATAAAAAAGATATCTATAAAAGAACTTTAGGTACTATCTTTTTTAATGAGGTGAATATCAATGCCAAAATGGTAGAGAGTGGTTACGCTTGGGCTTATCGTTATAAAGGAGTCGCTGACAACAAGATAATGGTAAAATTAGAGGTAAATGCAAAACAAAACAAAAAAGGGCTATGGAAAGATAAACATCCTATAGCTCCTTGGGATTTTCGTCATAATAAACGATAAATTGGCTTATAAAACACTTATTTTTTAAGTAAAGTTGCCTCAATTTGTTTAAGTAAATTGATGCCTTGTTGACAAGCTGATTCTTGTTTAGTTTCTGGCATTGAAGAAATTTGTTGTTTAGCGTTTTCTAAGTTTTGCTTTATCATATTAGTTTGTTGCTTTGTTGCTGTATCTTCAGGGATAGCTTTCACTAGGCTGTCAACTTTATCGAAATAAGCACTACATGATTCAGATAAATCTGCCATAGCAAACGACGAAAGACCTAATAATGCAATAGATAATACTAACTTTGTCATTGTTTTTCCTTATATCATATGTTTATTCATGATATCACTAAAAATGATAATCTATGTTATAAAATAACTAATTAATGATAAAGGATTTAAGGTGGGAAGTCTAATTACTAAACATCTTATCAGTAAATGTTTACTGATAAGATAATAAAAGATAAGGCGTAAATCTTAGATAATAGTCACATCTGCTGCCGCAGGACCACGAGGGCTGTCTTGAATTGAGAATTCTACTTGTTGACCTTCGCCTAATGTTTTGAATCCATCACCAGAAATTGCTGAAAAATGTACAAATACATCTTTACTACCATCAGCAGGAGAAATAAAACCAAAACCTTTACTTTCGTTGAACCATTTAACTTGACCAGTTTTCTTAGACATAATAATCTTCCTATAAATAAATTAATCTTAGCCATTAAGGCTATATTCAAAAACATAAAACCTAGATTACTCACTAACACTAAGAAGAAGATACTGAAGAAAACTAATCTCTAAGACATCGTAAACTACAAACTACATATATCTAAATGTTACAAAATAAATCCGCATGTCGTATGCTTAGCTCTATTTACGCATAAAAAAATGACTAATGCAAGAAATCTTTTGAAAGATTTGTTAATAGCACTGAAATAAAACAATTCTGTACTGTAGAAATTATTATAATACAAAACAATTTCGGGGAAAACGCCTTATGAGTTTTTAGAGGATTATTTTAATCATGAAGTGTAAAAAACTCGATGTTTTCCTACAGTTTAATGATTTTTGCTGTTTGATTCATTTCTGACTCTTCTTTTCGTGTTATAAAATAATTCAAATGTCAGATTAAATTTAAGGCTACTACATATTGTTGTAGAACTGGTGAACGCCTTTAGCTTGAATTAAAACGCTATCATGCTATAGGGCGTTCGCCCTATTCTTTTGATGGTTAAGTATTGCTTAATATCATAATAACCATTATAACAATCATCATTATACTTATGTATTTTTTCTTTTAGTTCTTGAATATTTTTACTCTTAGTAAATCCAACACACCAATAAGATCTAACATCAATATTTTCATTTTTTTTTATACTAAGTATTTTTTGTAAATCAAGAAACATATTTTTTATACAATCTGAAGGAGAAGCATTCTGTTTAAATTCAATAAATAAAAAATAATTTTGTGACCAACCTTTTTTCCTCACAACAAAATCAGGGATAATGCTACACCGATTTTTCATGGCTGCATATCGTTTATCAGGTAAGCATCTTAACTCTCTGTACCACTCAATATTGTCTTCTAACTCAGTTAGGTAATAAGAAAACTCAATTTGTAGCCATGTCTCCCACCCTCTAATATTCTGTTTATCAATTATCTTTAATTTTTGACGAAATACACGACTACTTGTAAATGTATCCAATAATTCAATTAGAAATGCATGATCTCTTTTCATAATAATTAAGTTGAATTCTATTGAAAAATAAATATTAAAGCACAGTTAAGCTGTAAAATTCAACTTAAGCAGTTAAATTTTATAAAACATTTGAAATTGATTTAACTCATTGATTTTAATGGCGTCCCCTACAGGATTCGAACCTGTGACCTACGGCTTAGAAGGCCGTTGCTCTATCCAGCTGAGCTAAGGAGACTGGGATTGGATTTGTTGATTAGACGCTGTGTATTATATAAAGCTATTTCTATCCGTCAATGATTTTTAATGGTTTATTGTATTGGATTGTCAAAATATCGCCAATTCTAGGTTTTTATTTTTTGTTTTGGTTATGAATATAGCCAATTCATAAGTAATTTGATGACTATTTGATATATAGCGCTTTTTAAGCACTATATATCATTTTATTTGTTAATCGCTTTTAATTTTAATTATTTTCCTCTATTTTTTCAGGTGTTTTATTTTTTTTGTTGGCTATTTGGCATAGTTCTTCGCATTTGCTTTTTTTCATCACTTCGATAATGTGTGAAAACTGTGCTTCAAATGTTGGTTGTTGGGTTATTAGTGTTTCAGCCTTTTCGATAATCAGTAGCTTTTGTTGTTCAGTTATCACATTTGCATAATTTTCAGCCGATTGTTCTAGAGTGGTGATAATATTAAGTTTGGATTGTTCAGTTAGACAGTCCGGTAGTTCCATCCACTTAAATCCACCATAATAGTATTTTAACATTTCTTCTTGCATCATTTTTGTACTATATGTTATAACTCCGCCCCTCTCCGCTTCTGGAAGTTCTTTATAAAACTGGTTAACTTGCTGTGATATTGCCGCAAAATATTTTATATTAAAATTACTTAATAGAATGATTTCAGCTTGGAATTTTTTTAGGTTATTGGTTAGGTCTTGGCTCGTTAATTCGTTTGATTTATTTGGCGAAAAGATTAAATACATTTCTACTATATAGTTAATATAATTGGTGATTTGCAATTTTTCGTCTAATTTATCGTTTGAAAAATTTCCAATAAGTTTGGGATCGGTGAATTTTCTAAGAATTGCTTTACCTTCTGCTGTATCTAACCTAGGTAATGTTTTTTGAGATTCAATTTGTTTGATTAATAGATAAAACTGCGTGTTGTCAGAGTGATAATTAAAGTCTATCGCATGCGCGAAACAACTGATTAATATTAATATGGCACTTATTATTAACTTCATATTTTGTATTCCTTACATTGTCATGGTTAATATTTGCTTATTTAGCCTTGGCAATCTGCGCTTTTAGCATGGCTAGGCGGCTTTGTCCTTGTTGCATTTTTTTTTCGGGAGATAGTTCGTTGCGTTGATCTTGCCATGCCAAGTCATCTTGTGGTAGTTCTAATAAGAATCGACTTGGTTCGACTTGTATTGTCTCTCCAAATTGTTTACGTTGTCGGCTAAATGAAAATGTGAGCACTTGTTGAGCTCGAGTAATGCCTACATAGGCTAGGCGACGCTCTTCTTCAATGTTGTCTTCGTCAATACTGTTTTGGTGGGGTAATAAGCCTTCGGACATGCCCACCAAATACACATAAGGAAACTCTAACCCTTTCGAAGCATGCAGTGTCATAAGCTGAACTTGATCGAGCTCTTCTTCGGTTTCATTACGTTCTAGCATGTCTCGTAAGGTGAATCTGGCAACGGCTTGTTCAAGTGTCATAGCTTCGTCAATATCATCGCCTTTTAACATGTCATTTAACCAGCTAACTAGCTGTTCGACATTGCGCATACGCATTTGCCCTGATGCAGGGGATGTGGATGTTTCATAAATCCAGCTTTCGTAATTGATGCCATGCAGTAGTTCATAAATCACGTCCATCGGTTCATGCTGCGATTTTTGAATAAGCGTATCAAACCAATGGATAAATACCTGTAATGATTCCATGCGCTTGCCTGATAGTAGTTGAGTTAGCCCCATATCATGACTTGCTTGATATAGGCTGACACCGCGGTGATTTGCCCACTCCCCTAGTTTTTGGATGGTTGCAGGGCCAATTTCTCGTTTTGGTGTGTTGATAATGCGAATAAATGCATTGTCATCATCAGTGTTAGTTAATAACCGCAAATACGCCATTAAGTCTTTAATTTCAATTCGCGCAAAAAACGATGTTCCGCCGGAGATTCGATAGGGTATGCGATATTGCATTAACATCTTTTCAATTAGTCGAGCCTGATGATTACCACGATATAAAATAGCATATTGACCATATTGACCGTTATGCGCAAAGCGATGACCAATAAGATCATTAATGACTTTTTCGGCTTCGTGCTCTTCACTATCAGCAGAAATGACTTTTAATGTTTCGCCATAACCTAATTCTGAAAACAGTTTTTTTTCAAAGATGTGTGGATTATTTTCGATTAAAATATTCGCCACTTTTAAAATTCGACCCGATGATCGATAATTTTGTTCTAGTTTGATGACTTCTAATGTTGGAAAATCTTGTTTAAGTAATACTAAATTTTGTGGCCTTGCACCTCGCCATGAGTAAATAGATTGGTCATCATCACCAACGACGGTAAATTTGGCTCGGTTGCCAACTAGTAATTTGATAAATTCGTATTGGCTTGTGTTAGTATCTTGATACTCGTCAACTAGCAAGTAACGAACTTTGTTTTGCCACTTTTCGCGGACTTGTTCGTTGTTTTTTAATAATAGCGTAGGTAGTAAGATGAGATCATCAAAATCTAAAATACTACACGATTTTAGTTGTTTTTCGTAAAGTTGATAGCAGTGTGCAAAGAGCTTTTCTTTGTTAGTTTGTGCCCTTGCCATGGCAGTGGTTGAGTCGATAATGTCGTTTTTCCAATTTGATATAGTGGCACGTAGTTGGTTGATAAGGTCTTTGTCATTATCTAACCATTGTTGTGTGAGCTCTTTTAATAGTGCTGTTTGGTCATGATCGTCAAATAATGAAAAGTTCGACTTAATACCAAGGTGTGTATATTCTTTGCGAACGATATCTAACCCTAAGGTATGGAATGTCGATATTTTTAGCCCTCTGGCTTCTTGTTTGCTAAGCGATTGGGCTATGCGTTCTTTCATTTCGCGTGCTGCTTTGTTGGTGAAAGTGACGGCAATAATATGGCGTGGCAAATATTCTTTAACACGAATTAGATAAGCAATTTTGTTGATGATAACCCGAGTCTTTCCAGAGCCTGCACCCGCTAATACAAGGCAAGGTCCTGAAACATATTCAACGGCTTTTTGTTGACTTGAATTTAAACGCACTGAATAAAACCATTAAGAAAATTGTTGGCTAGTATATAACGATATACTAGCTATGTGCAATTAGCGCCATTATAAAGCGAATATGATTGCTTTTTTATAGAATATTATTGGATGAATGTTAAAGCCTGTTCTACTACCTCAACCCCAGCTCCTTTTTTATGAGCATTTTCACTAAGATAACGTCGCCATTGCCTTGCCCCTTTACGTCCATTAAATATACCTAAAGTATGGCGCATAATATGGTTAAGTTGTGCACCTTGCATTAACTGCTGTTCGATATAAGGGTAAAGTTCACGAATGGCAGATAGTGGATCGATAACAGAGGTATTTGTGCCAAAAATTTGCGTATCAATTTCAGTAAGTAATAGTGGGTTTTGATATGCTTCTCGTCCTATCATCACACCATCAACATACTGCAAGTGATATTTTATTTCGTCAATCGTTTTAATACCACCATTAATGGCTATCGTTAAATTGGGATAATCTTGTTTGAGTTTATAAACACGATCATAATCAAGCGGAGGGATTTCCCGATTTTCCTTTGGACTTAATCCCGATAACCACGCTTTGCGTGCATGTACAATAAATGTTTGGGTATAAGGCATGACTTTTTCAATAAACTGGCATAAAAAGGCATAACTATCAAAATGATCAATACCAATTCGGGTTTTTACTGTGACGGGGATATCCACCTGATCTTGCATTTGTGCAACACAGTCTGCAACTAAATCGGCTTTTCCCATTAAACAAGCACCAAACATGCCATTTTGTACACGATCGGATGGACAACCCACATTTAAATTTATTTCATCATAACCACGTTCTTGCGCTAATTTTGCACATTGTGCTAATGCTTTAGGATCGCTACCACCTAGTTGCAAGCTAACTGGATGCTCTTCATGATTGAAAGCTAAATAATCCCCTTTTCCAAATAAAATCGCGCCAGTGGTCACCATTTCGGTATAGAGCAATGTTTGTTTAGTTAAAATTCGATGAAAATAGCGGCAATGCTTATCGGTCCAATCAAGCATAGGGGCAATGGAAAAACGATTTAGACTTGAACTGTTATGCAAAAAAACCTCGATATCAATTAAAAATCCGTTATTTTACTCGACGTTTTTAAATAAAACCACAATATAAATAATAAGAATGGATGCAAAACAAACAAATATCTCAATATACGACTATTGTAAATATTTTTAATTATATTTATCGCTTCAATACTGCTTTTTATAATATACATGCAAACTATTATTACTTTATACGGTAGTTATTACTAATAATCGTTGCAAGCTATTACCTTTCTTTTATAGGTATAAAATTTAAATAGGTAAACAAAAATCAAAAACCTCGTTTTTAAGCGAGGTTTTTGTTTTGATTAAGATTCAGATTCAGAATTATCATCTTCAGACTTAGTATCAATTGGGTCTGATATACCTTGTTTATTCATTTCTTCTAATGATTTAGATCCTGCTAACTCTGAATTTTTGATATCCTTTACAATGCCCATTTCATCAAAATATACAGCATAAGTTCTTTGGCTAACAGCCTCATGCTGCGGTTGTTGACGAAAAACATAATACCAAACGTTATCGCCAAAAACAGAAGTTAACATTGGCGATCCCATAATAAATACAACCTGCTCTTTACTTTGACCAACTTGTAATAGCTCAATGGCATCTTGTGTCACATAATTACCTTGGTTGATATCAGGTCTATATACCCAACGCTCAACAACCGAACAACCAGTTAATAAAACACTCGTTACAATTGCAAAGGCGGTAAATTTACGAAACAGCATCTAACTTTATCCATTAAAAAAATAATAGGCTATATTATCGCTGATATTTTGCCTGAGTGCTAGCCAAATTGATAAATTCTTTAACAATTAGCTAATAATCAAGTTATCGTCAAGCAATGATATCAATTATCACTTGACTTTTATCCTTGTATCCACCAATTTAATATAGTCATAATAGACGCTTTTTTAAATAATTAAGGTACAAAATGAAACTAGAAACAATAGATCAAAAAGCAAGTTATGCTATTGGATTACAAATTGGACAACAATTGAAAGAATCAGGCTTAAATAATTTAGAAATTAATGCGTTAAAACAAGCAATAGAAGATGTTTTAGCCGGTAATCCGCCTGCACTACCTTTGCAAGAACTACATGATGCACTACGCCATGTACACGAACAAGCAACAAAAGAAAAAGCCAAACAAGCAGAAAAAATTGCTCAAGCAGGTAAAGATTTTCTTGCCAAAAATCTTGAGAAAGATGGCATTAAATCAACTGAATCGGGTCTACAGTATGAAATCATCCAACAAGGTGATGGCGCTTTACCTAAAGCAACAGATCGCGTCCAAGTCCATTATACGGGTCAATTGATTGATGGTACTGTATTTGATAGCTCAGTAGAGCGTGGACAACCGGCTGAGTTTCCTGTCAATGGCGTAATTCAAGGCTGGGTTGAAGCGCTACAACTGATGCCTGAAGGTTCAAAATGGCGTTTATATATTCCTCAAGAGTTAGCTTATGGCGCTCAGGGTGCTGGTGCATCAATTCCACCATACAGTGCATTAATTTTTGATGTTGAATTATTAAAAATTTTATAAGCAAGAATGGACGCGACTTGGCGTCCATTTGTTTTAAACTATTATTGTTTAGGAAGAAGATAGGCGCTAAATGCCGCCAGTAACAATAAAATACTTGCCGTACCAAACGCAACTAAATGAGTGTGTAAGTGATCGTAAGCCCATCCACCTAACCATGAACCAATCATCGCACCAATTTGATGCCCCAAATAGGTTAATCCAGAAAGTAATCCCACAATTTTTACACCATAAATATCTGCTGTAATAGCTCCAGACATTGACAAAGCGCCAGCCCAAACCAAACCACCCACTGCTGCAATAGTAAAAAGCTGCCATTTAGTTGATGCTAAAACAAGAGCAATAAAACCTAAGCCTCGTATTAAATAAACCATCATCAAAATGTTTTTTCGTTGTACTATATCAGATAGATAACCCAAAACTAAGGTACTAAAAATAGCGACTAAACCAATTAAACCAATACCATTAGAACTGGTGATAGGATCAAATCCATGATCGATAAGCATTGGGACACCGTGTGTTCCTAATAAATTCATACTAAAGCCACAGGTAAAAAGCCCAAAACTCAGTTGCCAAAATGGACGTGTTTTTAACACATCTATAAGTTTGATACTAGGCTCTATTTTTTGATTGATAACAGGCTCTATACTAGAATTTTCGATCTCAGATTGATTATCTTTCATAATAAACAAAGCAATAGGCAAGGCGATAATCATAAAAATCACAGCAAACGAAATTAGCGTTGTTTGCCATCCATAAATAGGAATGAAGAATGCAAAAACAGGTAACATCACCGCAATACCTGCCATACTTCCTGTTGATAAAATAAATAAGGCCAATCCTCTGCGTTTAATAAACCAACGCGCTACAATGGACGTAAAGCTAACTGACCCCACAAAAGAAGTACCAAAAGATAATGCAATACCGAAAGATAGTAAAAAGCTCCAATAATCAGTTGAGTTAGCTGACCAAACTGTCGAGATAATAATAATGATCGCACCTAATATTAGGACAAAACGAGTACTATACTTACCCACTAAATATCCTGCTATTGGCATTGCGATACCTGAAAAAAGCATGCCTATAGCAATAATGCCAGAAAGGACGCTACGACTAAACCCAAGATCATTGGCAATGGGTAGGAAAAAAACACCCATACTCATTCTCAACCCACTAGAAAGCAAAGTGAGAAAAGATGCTGCAATAACGATATTCCAACCAAAATACCATGGAGATCGCATAATAACTCCTGATTATTTTTTATAGAAAACGGATCAAAAATTGTAGCATTTAAGTTTAGCTGATGTGTATAAGTTATTTATTTTCCGCTATAATATTTATTTATCTACATTCACAAAAAGTTAAGGAAAGTTATATGTCAACAAACATGATTCGTATTGCGGTAACTGGCGCTGGTGGCAAAATGGGACGGCAACTTATCCAAGCTGTTTCGCAAATCGAAGGGGTTACCTTAGGTGCAGCATTTGAACGAGCTGGTTCATCACTAATTGGTAGTGATGCTGGTGAACTTGCTGGGATCGGTATGTGTGGCATTAAAGTCACCGATAATTTAGCACAAGCTAAAGACCAATTTGACGTACTGATCGATTTTACCCGACCTGAAGGCACCCTTGCACACTTAGCTTTTTGTGTTGAAAATAAAAAAATGATAATCATTGGCACAACTGGTTTTGATGATGCAGGTAAACAAGCTATTGCTGATGCAGCTAAAAACATTGCCATTGTATTTGCGGCAAACTTCAGTGTCGGTGTTAACTTAGTGCTGAAATTATTGGAAAAAGCCACCAAAATTATGGGCGGTTATACTGATATCGAAATTATTGAAGCGCATCACCGTCATAAGGTTGATGCGCCGTCTGGTACTGCATTAGCCATGGGTGAAGCAATAGCAGATGCACTTGATTGCAACTTAAAAGAGCGTGCAGTTTACTGTCGCGAAGGTCACACAGGGGAAAGACCACAAGGTGCTATCGGCTTTGCAACTATCCGAGCTGGGGACATAGTAGGAGAACATACCGCTATTTTTGCCGATATTGGTGAACGTGTTGAAATTAGTCATAAAGCATCCAGCCGTATGACATTCGCTAATGGCGCTGTACGAGCTTCACTCTGGCTTGCCAAACAACCTGTTGGTTTATACGACATGCGTGATGTTCTAAATCTCAATAATTTGTAATTTGAAAATGTCAGATGAAATTTGGATGCACCGTGCATTAATGCTTGCTAATCGTGCCGAATCGATAGGAGAGATCCCGGTCGGTGCGGTGATTGTTGATGAAAATAATCAAATTATTGGTGAAGGCTTTAATCAACCCATTAGTAAGCATAATCCCACTGCTCACGCCGAAATACTAGCTATTGAACAAGCGGGTAAATTTTTGAATAACTATCGCATAATTAATACAACCTTATATGTCACTCTTGAACCTTGTATTATGTGTGCTGGCGCCATTATTCATAGCCGTATTAAACGTGTAGTATATGGTGCACGTGATTACAAAACTGGCGCAGCAGGTTCTTTTATCGATATTCTTGCTCAGCAAGGCATCAACCATTATGCAGAAGTGACAGGCGGAGTACTAGCTAACGAATGTAGTACTATTTTGAGTGATTTTTTTAAAAAACGGCGTTTACAAAAAAAAGTGACTAAAAATTGTTGTCAAAAAGTTTCAGGTAACTAGGTGTTTGAGTATAAAATACGAAAATCTATTCCCATGTTAGTTTAATAAAAAATGGGTTCGCTTATTCTTTTTACCAAGGAAAATTGCTAGAATCTCATTTAATTTTTTAAAAATTTAATTTGAGCATTATTAATGAAAAAACACACATTAGAAATGATGATATCTACTGATGATATCCAAAAGCGCGTGATTGAACTAGGTCAACAAATCAGTCAAGATTATCAACATAGCCAAAATGAACTTATTTTAGTTGGTCTTTTACGTGGCTCTTTCATTTTTATGGCCGATTTGAGCAGAGCAATTACCGTTGGACACGAGGTTGATTTTATGACTGCGTCAAGCTATGGTAATGCTGTTATTAGTAACCGTGATGTTAAAATATTAAAAGATTTAGACGAAGATATCCGAGATAAAGATGTATTGATTATCGAAGATATTATAGACACGGGTAATACACTTAGCAAAGTTATGGCTATTTTAAAATTACGCCATCCTCGTAGTATTGAAATTTGTACACTACTAGATAAGCCTTCACGGCGCGAAGTGAACGTTCCAGTGAAATATATCGGATTTTCGATTCCTGACGAATTTGTCGTGGGTTATGGTATTGACTATGCTCAGCACTACCGTCACTTACCTTATATTGGTCATGTTACTTTACTTGAATCTTAATATTATACGAGGTGTATGTGTCGCGATTTTCCTGTTCATTAGGTTTTCTCTTAGTGCTGACAGCTACAGCAAGTTATGCTGATATGAAATTATCCATTAAGGGATTAACAGGAGAACTTGCTGATAATGTTGAGGCGCGTACTTCATTAATTACACCTGACAAAGTTAGTGATACCCCAAATTTTAAACGTTATTTTGAAAGTGAAGCCCAAAAAGCACTACGCGCATTAGGTTACTACTCCCCTACTTTTGAATATAACGCACAAAACCCTAAAGTGCTTGTTGTTAGTATATCACCTGGCGAACCTGTATTAGTTGAGCAGCTCAATGTCAATATTACTGGGGACGGACAAAAAGATCCCGATTTTGAATATTTGCTAAAAAATAATTTACCCAAAATTGGCGATGTGTTAAATCATGGTATTTATGAATCATTTAAGAAAAGCCTACAAAATTTATCACTAAAAAAAGGTTACTTTGATGCCAATATGCCTAAACATCAGTTAGCTGTCTTGCTGTCTAAGCATCAAGCCTTTTGGAATATTGATTATACGACAGGTAGACGCTATCGATTCGGTAAAGTTACTTTTCATAATGCCAAAATCCGTGATGATTATTTAGCTAATATTGTGCCATTTAAAGAGGGTGAGGAATATACAGCCGAGCAGTTGTCATTATTAAATAGAAGCCTTACCTCAACAAACTGGTTTAATTCGGTGGTGGTTGTCCCAGATTTTCCGCATTTAACAGAAGATAAAGTGCTTCCCATCGATGTAGAAACCTCACCTCGCAAAAAAAATAATATGGATTTAGGATTAGGCTTTTCAACTGATAACGGTGTGCACGGTAAAATTGGTTGGAATAAACCGTGGATCAATAGCCGAGGACAAAGTTTTCAAAGTAACTTATCGCTATCTTCACCAGAACAGCTGGTCACTATGAGTTACAAAATCCCGTTAAAAAAATCACCGTTAGAACAATATTATACTATCCAAGGTGGTTATAAAAAGATTGATAATAATGATACCTATTCGCGTTCTTATACGTTCGGAGCTTTACGCAACTGGGATAATTTTTATGGATGGCAAACAGCATTAGGTTTCAATGCGTTACAAGATGATTTTACCCAAGGAGATGCAAGTTTTAAAACATTTTTGTATTATCCTTCGCTTAGCTTATCAAGAATCCGTTCTGATGGTGAATTATTGGCGATGTGGGGCGATTCGCAGCGTTACTCTGTTGAAGCAGCAGGAAAGGAATTAGGTTCAGATATTAATTTTGTACGCTTTCAAGCACAGCAAACTTGGATTCGATCACTAAAAAAATCGCATCGATTTATAGCCCGCGGTAATTTTGGCATTATACAAGCAAACAATTTTGACCGAGTTCCACCTTCATTCAGATTTTTTGCCGGTGGTGAACGCAGTATTCGAGGTTACAGTTATCAATCTATTTCACCTAAGGATAAAAAAGACAAGTTAAAAGGTGCCTCTAAACTCATTACAGGTTCGCTTGAATATCAATATAATTTATCTGGATCATGGTGGGGAGCTGCGTTTGTAGATACAGGCGAAGCTATAGACAAAGTTGATAAAACCAAATTTTATACTGGAACAGGATTGGGTATTCGTTGGGCATCACCTGTTGGACCAATAAAAATGGATTTAGCAACACCGCTCAACAAAGACACTGGTTCTATTCACCTATACATTGGCCTAGGAAGCGAATTATAATATGACAACAAATTCTGTTAGAATAAAAAAAATTAAAAAACTGAAACGGATATATAAATGGAAAAAGCGAAGTGTTGCCATTTTATCTGTTTTCGTCTTTCTAATTGCCTTTGTTATTCTATTTATATACACAAGTATAGGGGTCAAACTAACCACTTATGTTTTAAATAAATTTCTACCTGAGTTAAAGATAACACAAGTTGAGGGAACCTTCCATAATCTGCATATTCAAGGTCTTTCGCTAAAATTACCCGGCGTTAATGTTCAAGTCAATGATGCTTCACTTTCACTTGCTGGACTTTGTTTATTAAAAACCGAAATCTGTATCAATCAATTTAATGCCAATGGTGTAAATGTTTCAATTAATACCGAACAAATAGCTAGTTCACCTAGCCAAGCGCCTAGCACAGAAGAACCTTTTGAACTCAAAACGCCGTTACCTATAGATCTTAAAAATACTCACCTAGCCGATATAAAAGTCACGGTTGATGACATGCAATTTGGTATGTCAGACTTTACTGGTAAAGCAACGTGGGTTAATAATCAAATTCATGTTTATCCGTCTGTAGCAACAGATTTAAGCGCTATTTTTGCAGATAATAAAATAACCAATGCACCCGTTGACGCAACAGCTGAAGATATCTCGCTTAATGAAAAAATCAGCCAACTTTTTAATCAACCACTGATTGACTCATTACCTCAAGTTAATATTCCATTAAATATTAATGTAACAAGTTTAACCGGTAGTAACTGGTTATTACATATGGGTGGGCAAGATTATCGATTCAATAACGTTGTAATTCAAACTAATATCGTTAATAGTCGTATCATTGTAAAACAAGTCGATACAGATGCTACCACCCCTTACGCGAGCGGACATGCTTCGGTTTCGGGCGAAATCACATTACATGACAATTGGCCAGTATTAGCATTAGTGAAAGCAAATACCGAACAAAACCAATTGGATGCACAGTTTTCAGGCAAATTGCTGGGTGAGTTGTTAGTCAATACAACCATGAACGGTTCAAATCAGATGAAACTAAGTGGACACATCAATTTTATTGAAAAATACCTACCTATCATGACCCAACTCGAAGGTAAGCATATTCAATGGCCAATGGAAGGGCAAGCGCAATATGAATTAAATGATTTTGATGCATCAATAAATGGTAACGTGCAGCAGTATCAAATGTCAGCTAAAGGTCATATAAAAGGAAAAGAATTAGCCAACACTATGTTTGATATTGCCGGTACAGGCACTAATCAAGGTGCTATTATCGACCATGGCATAATTAAATTACCTCAAGGTGAAATTAATATAGCAGGAACTGCAAATTGGCAACAAGCCCTGCAATGGGATACCGACATAAAACTCAATAACGTTGATATCACCAAAGAATTGCCAAATTATCCAATTCGATTAAACGGACAATTGAAAACAACCGGCTCGCTAGAGGGAGACAAATGGGCTTTTAATTTGTCCGATTTACAGTTAAAAGGTAATATCAAACATGCCGATTTTTCGACATCAGGTAATCTATCTGTTAACTCTGAAAATAAAGCCACTGCAGATGATTTTGCGATTAAATGGGGGAAAAATCAGCTCAATTTAAATGGCTCAAATGAAAGAGGCAGCTTACTTGCGAAGTTAAATTTCGAATCACTATCGTTATTGATTGAGGGCATGCAAGGATCTATTGCGGGCAATATTAAACTCAATGGCACTGCTAGCAATACCACTATTGATACCAATTTGTTGGTTAACTCACTTTCTTTTGACACAATCAAAGTTGCTAAAGCCAATCTTGTTGGCAAAATTGAATATAAAAATCAAGTCAGTGGTGATATCAAATTAACCGGTCAAACAATAGAATTGCCAAGCCAAACTATCAAAAAAGCAACTATTGATCTATCTGGCAGTGAAAGGCAGCATACTTTAACCGTTAATATTGATGGTGAGCCAGCATCATTAAAGACTTCACTAACCGGACATCTTGATAAAGCACACACAAAATGGAGTGCAACCATTCCACATGCCCTATTTAATTTAGGCAAGAACAATAATTGGCAACTCGCAAAATCTGTGGACTTAGCTTATGATGTGAATAATCAAATTCCAGCCATTAATGCCCATTGCTGGATAAATGGAAAATCAACTATTTGCCTTGATAAACAATTTTCGCTAACTAAAAACAGCGATACGAGCATTACTTTAAAAGAAATTAATCTATCTAAACTACCGATACCTAACGATGGTGAAACCAAACTTGCTGGTAATGTAAATGGCAAAGTCATCATCCAATTTAAAAGTGACACTGAAATACCATCAATAAAAGCGAATATAACCAGCCATGATGTTTATATTCAACAAACGGTGACCTCGCAGTCGTTGCCACTGCCTTTCGATCTTTTTAAGATTGATGCAGAATTTAATGAACAACAAGCTAAATTAGATTGGATTTTTGGCCTAAATAAACTAGGAAAAATTAGCGGAAATATCGTTATAACAGATCCAATTAATCAAAAAGCATTAAGTGGTCAATTAAATATCGATCATTTGGCGTTAGCAATTATTAATCCGTTGTTAGATAGCAAAGATTATGCCAAAGGAGCCATTAATGGTAAGGTTAAATTTTCTGGATCACTCAATGACCCATTGCTTACAGGTAACATTAACTTACAAAATAGTGAAATAAAATCAAGCCAATTACCGATTGATGTAAAATCAGCTAAGTTTGATGTCAATTTCACGGGTAAATCATCTACTTTAAAAGGTATTTTAGCTACACGAGCTGGCAATGTTAATATTAATGGTAATGCCAGCTGGAATACTTTTGATAAATGGCAAGCCTCGTTAACGGTTAATGGCGCTGCCATGGAAGTGTCTGTACCACCAATGATTGCTATGACTATCGTTCCCGATATTAAAATCAGTGCAACACCAGATGAACTAGCATTATTAGGTAAAGTGAGCATTCCAAAAGGTAAAATAACGGTTGAATCACTTCCATCATCGAGTATTGATGTATCACCAGATGAAGTAATGCTCGATATAAATCGAAAAGAAATTAATCCACAAAAATTTGGTATGAAAATCTTTAGCCATCTTGAAATTGCTATTGGTGATCAAGTTATGGTCGATGCTTTTGGATTAAAAGCCTCGCTTAAAGGCAACTTGATTGCAGCACAAACCAATAAGGGGCTTGATCTGCATGGCGAAGTTTTGATTCCAACAGGCCGATTCCATGCTTATGGACAGGATTTGGTTATCCACAAAGGAATAATTACATTTTCAGGCTCGACAGATCAAGCCATGCTTGACATTGAAGCAATCCGTAATCCTGAATCTATGGATAATAGTAATATCATGGCGGGAATTCGGGTTACGGGCACCTCGGAATCGCCTAAAATTGAAGTCTTTTCAGATCCGGTCATGTCACAGCAAGAAGCCCTTTCCTACTTAATTCGGGGGCAAGGACTTGATAGTGCGGAACAAAGTGACAGTGACATGATGACCGCATTACTCGTTGGTATTGGCACAGCAAAAACCGGTAAATATATTGGCGATATCGGTAATGCATTTGGTATCAAAAATCTAACACTTGATACGCAAGGTGCAGGTAATAACTCTAAAGTTGTGGTGAGTGGTTACATATTACCTAACTTACAACTCAAGTATGGCGTAGGCATATTTGATTCACTGGCTACTTTTACTTTGCGTTACCGCCTAATGCCTAGTCTCTATTTAGATGCTACATCAAGCTTAGCACAAACATTAGATCTGATTTATCAATTTGATTTTTAAACTAAATAAAATTTATAGTCTGTTTACCTTGTCAATCACTTTGGCAAGGTTACTCACTTTTATAACCAATGAGCATTTCACGTTTTACCCCAAAACCTTTGCGTTTGTGCACTTTGAATCCAGCATTAAGCAAATTGCGTCGCACAAATCCAGCCGCAGTAAAGGTGGCAAAAGAACCATTTGATGCCGTTAATGCATAACAATCTTTAAATAATGATGCTGACCACATATCAGGATTTTTAGCCGGAGAAAATCCATCAAAAAACCAAGCATCAATCAATACATTTTGCTTCGCTAAAAAATCAGAAAAATGGTAAATATCATCATAACATATTGTTAAACTAACGTTGTCAAAGTGGCAGGTAGAATTAATCAAACTAGCCTGAAGTTGTTTTGCTAACGAAAATAACCTTTCATTTTTACAAATCACATTATCATGAATTTTTATTAAGTCATCTAACGATAATGGATACTTTTCGACACTGAAAAAGGCAAGATGTTTAAGTATATGATGCGGATGCTCACTCCTAAAATTTAAAAACGTTTGCCATAAAATCAAAAAACTTAGCCCTGAACCAAATCCTGTTTCGCCAACAATAAATGTATTTTGCTTATGCTCTAAAAAACGCTGAGTTAAATCATTACCTTCAATAAATACGTACCTTGTTTCGTCAATAGCACCTTCGCTATTAAAATATACATCATCAAAATGAACAGAAACAGGCGTCTGATTTTCATTCCAAATAATCGTCGATTTATGCATAAATATCCTTTAACAACAGTATTTAACAAACTGTATATTAGTTTAGATTATGTATATAATACGTGAAGTTCACTTATGAGGTAAATTATGGTATTTCTCTTTCGCTTAATTAGTGTTGTTATCATTGGTATTGTCATTTGCGTGTTAGGCACCCTGTTTTGCTTATTCAATCCAAGAAATCCTAAAAACGTAGCAAGATTTGCACATTTATTTAGTTTTTTCTTTAAACCAATATTCGGTGTGAAAGTTGATACTCGCCTTTCCCCTGATATTAGCAAAATGGGCAGCTGTGTCTATATTGCTAATCATCAAGATAACTATGATGTCGTTGTAGCAGGTGATGTGGTACAGCCTAAAACAGTCACAGTCGGTAAAAAAAGTCTGGCTTGGATTCCATTTTTTGGGCAACTTTATTACCTTACCGGCAATATTCTTATTGATCGTAATAATAAATCAAAAGCTCGCGATACAATTGAACAAGTTGTCAATGAAATCAAAAAACGTGGCATATCTATTTGGATGTTTCCAGAAGGTACTCGAAGCCGTGGACGTGGATTGTTACCGTTTAAAACAGGCGCATTTAAAGCCGCAATTGCAGCTGGTGTACCCATTGTGCCAATTTGTGTATCGCAAACCAATGATATCAAGCTAAATCGTCTAAATAATGGGTATGTTATTATTGAGATGCTAGATCCTATCGAAACAAAAGATCTGGGCAAAGAAGATGCCAGAGCCTTAATGGAACAGTGCTATAGCCAGATGGCAGCTAAAATAGCGCAAATAAATGATGAAGCAAAACAGTTAAACAAGCAAAAATAACTCATGGATAAACAAGATCGTAATTTTAATGACATCAGCAATAAATTTGCACAAAATATTTATGGCACAACCAAAGGAAAAATTCGCGAAGCGGTAGTATGGAAAGAACTAGAAAAAATTTTATCAACTTATCCAACCAATAAGCCGCTAACCATACTTGATGCTGGCGGTGGGCAAGGCCAAATCGCCTGCAAACTTGCCAAGCTTGGACACCAAGTAACACTTTGTGATATCTCAGAACAGATGCTAGACTTAGCAAAACAAAAGGCTCAAGCAGAAAAGGTAAATATAAATTGTCTTTGCTGCCCTATTCAACAGCTTGATAACTTAATTAGCCAACAGTTTGATTTAGTCATTTGTCATGCAGTTTTAGAATGGATAGTTGAGCCAATTGAATTAATAACATCATTAAAAAAACATCTAAAACCCGAGGGTTATTTATCGTTAATGTTTTATAACTATCATGCGCTTTTATTTAAAACCGTTACATTAGGCAATTTTGGTTACACGCAATCGGGTTTAGCTAAACGCAAAAAAAAGACACTTTCTCCCGATTTTCCAAGAGTTCCAACAGACGTATATCACTGGCTTACACAACTGGATTTTACTATCTTACAAAAAACAGGGATTCGCATTTTTCATGATTATCTTACCAATAAATCCAAAGCCGAAACTCACTTTGAACAGTTATTAGAACTTGAGCAAACATATTGCCAAACTGAACCTTATCTTAATTTAGCAAGATATATATTAGTTACTGCAAAAAATAAAATAAATTCGTAAATAAATCCGCTCTCGCTCATGCTTTTTTAAATGATTACTCGAAAATTTTGCTATAAATCGGTATGATAAGCAGATTAATTTTTTGGTTAAGGAAAATAAGCATGATTGTTGTAACTGGCGGTGCCGGATTTATTGGTAGTAATATTGTGAAAGGTCTGAATGATCTTGGACATAAAGACATTTTGGTTGTTGATGATTTAACCGATGGCACTAAATTTGCCAATTTGGCTGATCTAGATATTGCCGATTATATGGATAAAGACGAATTTATCTCTGCCGCCATCTCAGGAGAAGATATGGATATTGAAGCCGTATTTCATCAAGGTGCTTGCTCATCAACCACAGAATGGGATGGTAAATTTATGATGGAAAACAACTATGACTATTCAAAGGACTTATTGCATTATTGTTTAGACTTCAACATTCCATTTTTATATGCATCATCTGCCGCAACTTATGGTGGACGCAGTGATAACTTTATTGAAGATCGTACTTACGAAAAACCTTTAAATGTTTATGGATATTCTAAATTCTTATTCGACCAATACGTAAGACAACTATTACCCCAAGCTAATTCACCGGTTTGCGGATTCCGTTATTTTAATGTCTATGGACCTCGCGAATCGCACAAAGGTAGCATGGCAAGTGTTGCATTTCATTTAAATGCACAGATTAACAAAGGTGAAAAACCAAAACTTTTTGCTGGCAGTGAGAATTTTAAGCGTGACTTTATTTATGTTGGTGATGTCGTTGCAGTCAATTTGTGGTTCTGGAAAAACAAAATCTCGGGCATTTATAACTGTGGAACAGGTCGAGCAGAATCATTTCAAGCTGTTGCTGATGCGGTACTTAACTATCACAAAAAAGGCGAAATTGATTATATTCCTTTCCCTGAGCATCTAAAAGGACGCTATCAAAGCTATACCCAAGCTGATCTGACTAAATTTAGACAAACAACATGTCCAATCGAATTTAAAACCGTTGCAGAAGGCACTGCTGAATATATGAAATGGCTAAATGAACAATAAAACGGAATTAATTAAATGAAAACACTCATTATTGGTCCTTCATGGGTTGGCGATATGATGATGTCGCAAAGTCTGTATCGTACACTAAAACAACTGGATTCTAATAACCAAATTGATGTATTAGCACCGTCTTGGTGTCGAGCACTGTTAAATAAAATGCCAGAAGTGAATCAAGCAATTGCAATGCCATTAGGCCATGGTGAGTTTGCTTTAGCAAAACGTCGCGAAATAGGAAAATCACTGCGTGATAGCCATTATGATCAAGCAATTGTGTTGCCTAATTCTTTCAAATCGGCAATGATTCCATTTTTCGCAAAAATTCCTAAGCGCACAGGCTGGAAAGGTGAAATGCGCTATGGATTATTAAATGACCTGCGAAAACTCGATAAACAGGCATTTCCGTTAATGGTTGAACGCTATGTTGCACTTGCTTATCCTAAAAATCAAATTCACTCGGCATCGGACTTACCACAGCCTTTGTTATGGCCTAAACTCAATGTTGAACAAGATGAAATAACGCAAGTACTTTCAACTTTTACAATTGCACAAGATAAACCATTAATTGGCTTTTGCCCAGGCGCTGAATTTGGCCCTGCAAAACGTTGGCCAGATTATCATTACGCAGCTCTTGCCGATATGCTAGTTCAACAACATGCTAAAATTATTATTTTTGGTTCAGTAAAAGATCGCAACGTTGGTGAACAGATTATTGCAAAAATGACACATGGTGATCAATGTATTAACTTAGCTGGACAAACCCAATTAGAACAAGCAGTAAGTTTAATTGCCGCTTGTAAAGCGATTGTTACTAATGATTCGGGATTAATGCATGTTGCTGCTGCATTAGATAGACCACTGGTGGCACTTTATGGACCAAGTAGCCCTGATTTCACACCACCATTATCAAATAAAGCCGAAGTTATTCGTCTAATTACAGGCTACCAACGTGTGCGCCAAGGTGATGCTGAACAGGGCTATCACCAAAGCTTAATTGATATTAAACCTGATAACGTATTCGAAACATTAATGAAACTCATTATGCGTTGTGAAAAGAGTAATGAATAATGCGTGTACTAGTTGTTAAAACATCATCCATGGGGGATGTACTTCATACTTTACCAGCATTAACTGATGCGGCCAACAGCTTATCAAATATAGCTTTTGATTGGGTGGTAGAAGAAAATTTTGCCCAAATACCCAGTTGGCACTATGCAGTAAATAAAGTGATCCCCGTTGCAATAAGACGCTGGCGGAAAAGTTGGTTTGCCAAAACAACTCGCCAAGAACGTCATGAGTTTATTCAAACCTTAAGGCAACAACAATATGATGTGATTATTGATGCGCAAGGACTTATTAAAAGTGCATTTTTTATTACTCGTAAAGCTCAAGGCATTAAGCACGGTTTGGATCGAAAAAGCATTAAAGAACCCATTGCCAGTTGGTTTTATGATGTAAAACATAATGTACCCAAACAGATGCATGCCATTGAGCGCATTAGATTACTATTCGCGCAAAGCCTACAGTACAAGTTACCTAATTCAATGGGGGATTATGCCATTGCGCGTCATTTTTTATCCTCATTACCTAGTGATAATCAGCAGTATCTGATTTTTTTACACGCAACAACACGCGATGAAAAACACTGGAGCGAAACAGCTTGGCGAAAATTAATTGAATTGGTTGAACCAACTGGATTAAAAATAAAATTACCTTGGGGGACGCCACATGAACAAGCACGCGCAATTCGCCTAGCTCAAGGATATCAACATGTCGAAGTACTCCCCAAATGTCCACTTTCTGACATAGCAACCATTATTGCTGGAGCAAAAGCGGTTGTTTCAGTTGATACAGGACTAAGTCACCTAACTGCTGCATTAGATCGTCCCAATATTACTTTATTTGGCAAAACTGATCCTAAACTAATCGGAGGATATGGAAAAAATCAATTCAGCATTATCTCAAATGAAAAAAGTATGCAAACCATTCAAGCCGAACAAGTTTATCAACAATTAGCTAACTTTTTATAAATTAATCAAAAGGAAAGTATGCAATGAATAAATATAGCGAACTTATTTGCGAAAAATACGCACAAATTGGCAGTAATGATCTGGGTTATATTGAAGATGCCCTAGGCGCTGTCATGCAAGTGTTGGACGATATTGTTCGTAACGATCACGTACCGCAAGAACTAAAAGATAAAGCTGCTTATGCAGCAGCTAATTTATTGATCAGCGACTTTGATGTTAAATAGCCGTTGGTAAATTAATAATAAATCTCGTAGATTGCTCATCGGATTGAGCATAAATAGAGCCTTTATGTGTTTCAACAATGGATTTAACGATCGCAAGCCCTATGCCTGTACCCGAACGATCTTTACCATTACGGTGACGTGATTCATCAACCCGATAAAACCGCTCAAAAAGATGTGGCAAATGTTTACTATCTATTTTTTTACCTGGGTTAGCTATAATAATCCTAATAAGTTTCTCACTGACTTGGCTTAAAGTTATAGTGATAATTTGGTTTTCTGGTGTATAACGAATTGCATTGGATAAAATATTACTAATTGCTCGTCCTAACATCATCTTATCCCCTTGAATATGAGAACAATTGCCTTCAAGATTAAAGATAATGTTTTTCTCATCAGTAAGTGGTTCAAAATACTCACACATCATTGTGATCATATCATGTAAATCAATATCGATTAAATTAGGCACAAGTTGACGATTATCTGCTTGCGCTAAAAATAGCATATCAGAAATCATCTGCGACATTTTTTCGTATTCTTCTAAATTAGAATATAAAATCTCGCGATATTCATTCGTCGATCGAGCATTACTCAGCACAATTTGTGTTTGTGTTGTCAGATTGGTAATGGGTGTTCGCATTTCATGGGCAATATCTGCTGTAAAATTGCGTTGACGTTGAAATACATCTTCCATACGATTAAGCATATTATTAAATGCTTTCACTAAGCTGACGTATTTAATAGGCACTAAAGAAGTAGGAATACGGTAATTCAAGCTTTTAAGATTAATTTTTTCGATCTTTTTAATCAATCTATTAATGGGTTTTTGGGTAAAATAGATACTAATAAAAGAACCAATTAATGCCAAAACACAAGCAATACCAATAAGTAATCCTAAACCATCGTGTAATCGCTGAATAAATTCAATATGTAAATCACGACCAACAGCAGCTATAGTAGTATATTGTTTACCATTTTCAATAACAACGCTTGATGCAGCAACTCGATATGATGCTTTATCTTGATTCCAAACATCAGTGCTATGATTTTTAATAATGGTGTCAAAATCAATCTGAGTTATAGCAAATGCTAAATTTGGTCCACGTGTTCGGTAAACAATTTTACCTGCATCATCTATGATATAAACAAATAAACGATGATGTCCCGTTAGAATTAATAACAAATTCTGAATAAATTCGTCACGATTATCGTCTGGGGAATAATAAACAAGTTCACGTTCAATAGAGTCAATAACCGAATTTAGCTCAGACACATTTTGTTGAACTGAAAGTTTTTCAAAAGAACGTTCAATAAAAAAACTAAAACAATAAAGTAAGCCACAAGTTAACAAACAAACAATAAGAGGCAAACGAAATGAGATTAACTTATTCGTTTTCATCCAAGACATCTAACTTATACCCCATTCCACGGACTGTATGAATTAATTTTGGCTCAAAATCAGCATCGATTTTATTACGTAATCGACGAATCGCAACATCAATTACGTTAGTATCACTATCAAAATTCATATCCCAAACTTGAGAAGCAATTAGCGAGCGCGGCAACACTTCCCCAGGATAACGTAAAAAATACTCTAATAATAAAAACTCTTTATTAGTTAAATCAATACGTTTATCACCACGTGTTACCGTCCGTTTAGGGAGGTCCATAACCAGATCAGCAATACTCAATTGAGAATTATTGACTTGAGGAACATTACGTCGAAGCATTGATTTAACTCGTGCCAATAATTCAGCAAATGAAAAAGGTTTTACTAAATAATCATCTGCTCCTAAGTTAAGGCCTTTTACTTTATCTTCTACACGCCCCATAGCAGTAAGTAACATGATTTGGGTATCTTTGCCTGCTTCACGCAGCGACTGAACAATTTTCCAACCAACAATATCTGGCAACATGACATCTAAAATAATTAAATCATAATCCTCAGTCATTGCCTTATGATAACCATCAAGACCATTGTTTGCCAGATCAACAACAAATCCAGATTCAATTAAACCTTGGCGAAGATACTCGCCTGTTTTTTGCTCATCTTCAACTACTAACAATTTCATGTTTGAATACTTCCTTTGTTATTTGTCTGGTTGTCGAAATTGCCTAATATCACAACAGAATAAATGATAGACGCTAAACCAAACATGATAGCTTAATGACTATTTTGTAATGATCATGTCATTAATAAGTTTGTTTGTCTTTGCTATAGTAGCTACACAATGATTCATGAGGCTAGACATTATTGTTTCATTGTTTTATTTCCTTTCATCCATTCCTTGCAATTTAATGCAGCCCTAGTTTACCTAGGGTTTTTTTTTGTTATAAATCTATGTAACTATGTATATATACTTCAAACAATAAGTAGTAAGGTATAAAAGTGAGGATATTTTAGCAAAAATATCCTATTTTGAATATTATATCCTGTTATTTTTTACACAACACAATACCCGTTTCGATATGTTCGGTATAAGGAAACTGATCAAACATAGCAAAATGTTGGATTGAATGAGTCTTAGTCAGCAGCTGCAAATTGTCGCGCAGTGTATAAGGATTACATGAAATATAAATAATGGTTTTATAGGATTTTAATATATCAATAGTATTTAAATCCAATCCCCCACGTGGTGGATCAACAAGTACAGTATCACATTGATAATCATCCAAATTAATTCCTTTTAGACGATTAAACTCGCGTTCTTTTTTTATTGCGCAGGTAAATTCTTCGGCCGATAACCGTATAATAATAAGATTATCAACGCTATTAACAGCAATATTATGCTGAGCTGAATAAACCGATGCTTTGGCTATTTCAGTTGCCAATACTTTGCGGAAGTTTTGTGCCAGTGCGATTGAAAAGTTACCATTGCCACAGTAAAACTCAAGTAAATCGCCTGACGAGTTCTTCGTGACTGAGACAGCCCACTGTAGCATTTTAATATTTACCTCAGCATTAGGCTGAGTAAAACTGTTTTCGACTTGACGATAAATAAACGTCTTATCCATTACTGGCAAAACTTCATCAACATAATCAACATCAATTGCAATTTTTTGATTACTAGCGCGCCCTATAATATTGGCAACTATGCCCTGCTCAGCTAATTGCAATTTTAATTTTTTTGCTTCAATGATCCATTCATCACTTAATTTTTTGTGATACAAAAGCGTAATTAATAACTGACCACTTAACGTCGAAAAATAATCGATTTGAAACAATAAATGACGAAGTAACTGATTATGTCGTAACAAAGGCAAAATAGCTTGCATAGCTTGATTAATGCGTTTAGTTGCGATAGGAAATTGATCAATCCGTATCCGCTTTTTTGACTGTTTATCATACATAATATGATAAAGGTCTTCACCATCATGCCAGATTCTAAACTCAACACGCATACGATAATGGCTAATAGGCGATGAATATACTGCTAATTCGGGAAGTGAAAAGTCTGATAATATTACTTTTAAATTATCTACTTTTTTTGCTAATTGTTGATTATAGTTATCATTCGAAAAATATTCAGTCATAGTCATTATCTGATGGTTATTCAAGAAGTATCATTCAATATCGAATTGAAAGTCAGCTACAAAAGGCTCTCATTATACGAGTTTAGTAATTTAAGCTAATTTAAGATCAGCTATATTACATAGAATTATTATGTGTATCATCAATTCGCAACTAATTTTATCACAAACAACCAATGATGATAAGTTTTGCTAAAATAAAGCATCTAGTTTTTAGGCATAAGGCATATAAACTGTCTTGACATCATAACAACTAACCTACAACTCAGTACCCTATACAGAACAAATAAAACACAATACGTTTTTATTTGCAGTTATTAAAGATTGTAGTTATAACAATTGCCGTTATAATGTGCCCTATAATTTTAGATAACAAGAACACTATGACAGCACACACTTTTTCTGATTTAGAATTAGATGATATTTTAATTCACAATCTTCAAATTCAAAATATAAATACCCCAACAGTAATTCAAGCACAAACCATCCCCGTTGCTTTAGATGGCAAAGATATTTTAGGTTCAGCACCAACAGGTACGGGTAAAACTCTGGCTTTTTTAATCCCTGCTGTACAACATTTATTGGACTTTCCACGTCGTAAACCTGGTCCGCCACGCATTTTGATATTAACACCAACACGTGAGCTTGCTATGCAAATTGCCGAACAAGCCAAATTATTAACAGAATCGACACATTTAAGCATTGCAACTATTACCGGCGGTGTTGCATATATGAATCACGCCGAAGTATTTAGCAAAAATCAAGATATTGTTATTGCCACAACCGGACGTTTATTACAGTATATAAAAGAAGAGAATTTTGATTGTCGAGCGGTTGAAATGCTGATTTTAGATGAAGCCGATCGCATGCTAGACATGGGCTTTTCGCAAGATGTCGAAACCATATCAGCCGAAACTCGCTGGCGTAAGCAAACTTTATTATTTTCAGCTACACTTGAAGGCGAAGGACTGCATAATTTTGCTAATCGAATTTTGAATGCGCCAATCGAAATCAACGCCGATCCTTCGCGTAAAGAACGTAAAAAGATCTTACAATTTTATTATCGTGCTGACGATCTAACTCACAAAGTAGCACTACTTACTCACTTATTAAAACAAGAAGAATTTAAAAAAACGATTGTATTTGTTCGTAAACGTGAACGTGTGCACGAATTAGTTAGCCTACTGCATCAAGCAGGCATATATAGTTGCTACTTAGAAGGCGAAATGGTACAAACAAAACGCAACGAAGCAATCAAAAGAATCAGTAATAATACAGTTAATGTATTGGTTGCAACCGATGTTGCTGCACGTGGAATTGATATTGATGATATCTCCCATGTTATTAACTTCGATGCCCCAAAAACAGCCGATGTTTACTTACACCGCATTGGGCGCACTGCTCGCGCAGGAAAAAAAGGCATTGCAATAACACTAGTCGAAGCACATGATAACGAATTACTGCAAAAAATTGAGCGCTATATTCAAGAACCGATCAAATTAAGAACTATTGACGAATTGCGCCCTAAAACAAAAGCGCCAAAACCAGCAACTAAGAAAAAGCCCTCACAAAAAGCCAAACAAAAAAGCACAAGCAAAAAACAAGAGCAGGCAAAAAAGAAAAAAGTAAAACAGCGCTATCGTGACACTAAAAATAAAGGCAAACCCAAAAGATCAATTACTAATTCCAAACAATAATTAGGTATTCAATAGCTAAAACTTATGGTATCGATTGCTTATAACAACTTGGACAATAGATTTTAATTGCTATAATGCTACGCAATATGCTTTACATTTATTTATTAAGGAGAACCACTATGACATTAGTCACCCGACAAGCCCCAGACTTTACATCAGCCGCTGTTTTAGGCTCTGGTGAAATTGTTAACAACTTCAATTTATCACAACATATTCAAGGTAAATATGCCGTTATCTTCTTTTGGCCAATGGACTTTACTTTTGTTTGCCCATCGGAAATTATCGCATTTGATAACCGCCTAGAAGAATTTAAAAAACGGGGGGTTGAAGTCATCGGTGTTTCTATGGACTCTGAATATGTACATAATGCATGGCGCAATACACCTCAAGAAAAAGGCGGTATTGGTGAAGTCAAGTTCCCAATTATTGCGGATATCAAACACTCAATTATGCAAGCTTATGGCGTTGAACATCCAGAAGCTGGTGTTGCACTACGTGCTTCATTCTTTATTGATAAATCAGGAATTGTACGCCATGAAACAATCAATGATTTACCAATTGGTCGTAATATTGACGAAATGATCCGTATTGTTGATGCGTTCCAATTCCATGAAGAACACGGTGAAGTTTGCCCAGCACAATGGGAAAAAGGCAAAAAAGGCATGCAAGCAAATCCTAAAGGCGTTGCAAGTTTCTTAAAAGAGCATGCTACCGAAATTTAATTTAATTTCATTTTTATTCATTCATCCTTATCTTACTTACGCTTTGCGTTACCGGAGTTTATCTCCGGTTTTTTTATTTATCTGTAGGAATGACTTGCGTTGTTTACAGTCATTTGAGAAACGAGAGTAATGAATATACATAAAAAAAACAATACTAACGCCCTATCACAGACAAGAGATATGGCGTTTATATCATAAAGAAAAAATAACCGTTACCGATTTGGCTAAACGTTTTATGGTCAGTCGTCCAATCATTTATAACGTGCTAAAGAAAGATCGATTGAAGTTGTTTGTTACTTGGACCAGTAAAAACGAACGTTATAAAACAATCTGTTATGGTATTCAACTATTTTAGTCCTTTTTGCGTCACCCAATTTGGAGCATCCATATCCCAAATAGTAGTATTAAATGCGTTATCATTATAGGCTAAACTAGGCTTCGCATGACAAGTATTCACTACATTTTTATGAGAATTAATAAAGACAGCATATTAACCTTTTAGGTTTATAAAAGTTTATTTTTTATAAACCAATTCATGTAGAACATTAATTTTATTTGACTTATTATTTATTTTAATCAAATTAACTAGTTATCTTTTTTGAATAAGTCGATGCTATAACATTTTTATCTACATCTTGCAAAATTTATCCATCTAGTTTACTTTACCTATTCAGATAAAACTAAATAACTAGAGTGTAAGCATGATGATATCATTCAAAGAGCAACAACAGCGAATTAGTTTTGTTAAGCAATTTTTTGCCAATCAACTTGCCGAGCGTTTATCGCTGATCGAAGTGCAAGCCCCTTTACTAAGTAAAGTTGGCGATGGTATTCAAGATAATTTATCGGGCACTGAGCACGCAGTCCAAGTTAGGGTAAAAGCAATACCTGATGTACAATATGAAGTAGTACATTCACTGGCTAAATGGAAGCGTAAGATTTTAAGTGAGTACCATTTCGAAGTTGGCGAAGGCATTTACGCCAATATGAAAGCACTACGCCCCGACGAGGATCAACTTTCGCCCATTCATTCCGTTTATGTCGATCAGTGGGATTGGGAAAAAGTGATTCGCCCAGAAGATCGCAATTTAACTTATCTCAAACAAACGGTTGACAATATTTATACTGCGATTAAAGCGACCGAAAAGGTAGTTTCACAGCAGTATCACCTTTCGCGATTTTTACCCGAATCAATCACCTTTATCGATAGTGAACAATTATTAAAACGTTATCCTAATTTATCCCCAAAAGAACGTGAAAACACCATAACAAAAGAACTGGGCGCGGTGTTTTTAATTGGTATTGGTGGTAAGTTGTCAAATAATGAAAAACACGACGTGCGTGCACCCGATTATGATGATTGGAGTAGTGATAACGATTTAGGATCTAAAGGATTAAATGGCGATATTTTAGTGTGGAATCCAATTTTAAATAGCGCAATTGAAATTTCATCAATGGGCATTCGAGTCGACCCAGAGACATTAAAACGTCAATTAAAATTGACGAATGACGAAGATCGTCTACAACTAACTTGGCATAATGCATTAATTAATGGTGACTTATTACAAACTATTGGCGGTGGCATTGGTCAATCGCGTTTGATAATGTTACTGTTACAACAAAAACATATTGGTCAAGTGCAAGCAAGTGTATGGAGCGATGATATCAAAGCAAATTATAGCCAATTGCTATAACAAACACACCATACCAACATAGGGCTTTACGCCCCATGTTTTTGCTTTAAAAGCACTAATTCGGTTGTCGCAAATTATTGACTTTGTGTTGGAGTAGATTCAGTATTTTGTAACACTGGTTGCGTCTGTTCAGTTGGATTTATTTTAGATGGCTGTGATGCTTTATCGGCATCGCTTTGCACTGGTTCATCTTTTGCATTGCTTGTATTATCTTGCGACTCAGTTGCAAATCCATCTAAACGAATATAAACAATATGTTGCTGACCACGATCACATGATCCTACTATTTTACCTTCAATTTGTTGTTCGGACTTATCAGCTGGTTCAAGTTTGAGTTGGAACAGCGATGGAGCAACGCCATTATTTTTGATTTTTTCGGCAATATTATTGCTAATTTCTTCACAATTTGATGCCTTAGCTAGCATAGGTAAACCAAGTAAAAACAAACCAATTAATTTTTTCATTTTCTATTCCTTTTTATATATAATTCAATTATCGTATGCATTATAAAACGATTAGTCAATCTGTCGTTCTTATTTAATGTGTGATTAAAACAACTGCCAACATAATTACACATCCAACAAACTTGTCATTTTGTCGGATAATGTTAATGCAAACCACCTAACACAATTTATTCACTATAAAATTTGATAAGTGTTTAACAAACCTGTTGATAACTTAATAATACAATGATTATTAACTATTTTCTTAAAAGATTAAATCTTAGCCAATCCGTTCGTAATTTTTTGATAAAAAAAACAATTTTTTTTAATTTTGATGAAAAAATTACCCTTAATAAGTAAAATAGCCATAAAAAACATAAAAAAAGTAATTATTAATCAATTAGTTTAATACCAATCATAGCGCGGTAAAAAAAGCGATTAAACCAAAAAACACGCCAGGAGAATTAGCAATTGCAATTGGCCAGTCTTTCTTTTCTCTCAATAAACCATAACTAACCCAAAGCGAGCAGTTAATAGCTGCTGCTAACGGTTGGGTAGGATTTGATTTAAACCCATGTAAATTATCTATGATTTGTGGCACATAAGAAACATACATCCCTAATGATGCTATCGTAGCTATAATCCCTAAAATACGAAAAGCTTTTGGTGAAAGATGCAAAATTGCCTCCTAATATCGTTTATGATTTATCATCTAATACCAATGATTATAGCTAGTTAGGGTATTGTCAGTAAACCATAAACTGGGAATAGCGGTGTAAATTAGGTTAAAATAAGTCGAACAATTAACCTAGTTTGACTTATCAATTCACATTATTTAAAAGGGATTGACATTTAATCATTAGGTTATAAAAACGTCCCAACCATTTGTAATGCAGCGTGATAACAACTAACACGGCGTAACTAATTTCAATAATTGGTTAAACGGTTAATATTACTTAATCCCGCCTTCAACTATTTTAGTTCAATTATGTTGCTGATAACGCAAAACGGATTTGAAATTTTTATTCACCACATGATTTGATAAGTACTGAATAAGCCTGTTGATAACTCAATAATATAATGATTACTTATTAATTTTAAAAAAGTTAAATATTAAACTATCCTAATAATGATTTCATTCTGACTAACCAGCTCGCTTTTTTAACTTTTTGATCTCACTTACTGAGCAGATAAACTCATGTGTTTTGCTGAAATTAAATTATGACATAATTAATAGTTTAAACAGTAAACCGAATAGTTAAATACTAACAAAAAGGCGATAGCCATAAACCACAACAAATGAACTATCGCAATAGGCCAAATATTTATTTTATTTAATGATTTATTACAAATTCAACATAACCTATTTATCAACACAATCATCCTTGTAAAATTAAAGTTATGGAGAATTTTTATCAAAAGCTAATAAACACGATGATATAACATTTCAATATCCTTTACATTAACCTCTCGTGGATTGCCACTAGTACATACGTCGGCAAATGCAGCCTGAGCAAGCTCGGGAATATCTTTCTCTTGTACGCCAATATCACGCAATTTAGCCGGAATGCCGACATCTTTATTTAGCTGTTTAACCGCTTCAACGACATATTTGTGAACATCTTGTATTGGCTGATTTAAGATATCCTTTAATCCCATTGCTTTGGCAATATCACGGTATTTGTCACCAGTTGATTCAGCATTAAATTCCATGATATAAGGCAATAAAACAGCATTAGCAACACCATGTGGGATATTATAAAAAGCACCCAAAGGATGTGCCATACCATGAACAAGCCCAAGGCCTACATTTGAAAACCCCATACCGGCTATATATTGCCCCAGCGCCATATCTTCTACGCCTTTAGGATCGCCTTTAACCGATTCGCGTAATGCGCGGCTAATAATTTCTATCGCTTTTAAATGCATCATGTCTGATAGTTCCCATGCACCTTTGGTGATAAAACCTTCGATAGCATGCGTTAATGCATCAATCCCCGTTGCTGCTTTTAAACTAGCGGGCATCGAAGCCATCATTTCGCTATCAACAATAGCAACAACAGGAATATCATGCGGATCGACACACACAAACTTACGTTTGTTTTGTTCATCGGTAATGACATAGTTAATGGTGACTTCGGCTGCTGTTCCGGCTGTGGTTGGAATCGCAATAATTGGCACAGCCGCTTTTTGCGTATTAATTGCCCCTTCTAAGCTACGCACATCAGCATGCTGTGGATTATTAATGATAATACCAATCGCTTTTGCCGTATCTTGTGGCGAACCGCCACCGATAGCAATTAGATAATCAGCCTCTGATTTTTTAAATCTCTCTACCCCATTTTTAACAATATCAATAGTTGGGTTTGGAATTACTTCGTCAAAAACATCATAATTAAGCCCAAATTTATCTAATAAATTGGTAACTTTTGTGGCGACTTCAAATTTAATAAGATCTTTATCTGTAACGATAAGTGCCTTTTTAAAATGGCGTTTTTTTACTTCATCAATCAAATGGCTAATTGATCCAGCACCAAAGTACGAGGTCTCATTTAATATCATACGATAAGTCATACTATTACTCCTTAATTTGAATATTTTTTACAATATACTTGCTAAATAAAGAGGTAATGATTGGAACAACAATCGAGGTAATTACCACCGATGCTGCAACAAGTGTGGTTGCAGCAGGCGCCGCTTCGGCAAAAGTTGGGGCAACTTCAGCTACTAAAAAAGGGGTTGCCACAGCGGCGCCGGCAGTACCTGATGCAGCAATTCCAGCAACGCCTCGACCGCCACCTACAAATATATCAGCCAATATAAGCGGTATACCTGACACGACAATAACAAAAACAGCCACAAATACGCCTAATAGTCCTGTTTTAAAAATAACGGTCAAATCAATTGTGTTACCTAAAGCAAAAGCAAAAAAAGGGATGAGTGTTTTTGTACCAACACTAAATAAACTTCTTAATTCTTCATCTAAGTTGCCTAAGATAAACCCAACAATAAATGGAATTAAGACACCCACTAAATGTTCTGGTTGAAAGGATGCCAAGCCAGCAGAACCTAAAATGATCATAGTCATTAAAGGTCCCGACTCCATGGAAATTAATACTGATGCACCAGCTTCTTCTTTAGTGCCATATTCTTGCATTAAAGAGGCATACAATCCAGCATTGGTCATATCGAGCGACGCCACGATGGCTAAAACCGATAAGCCCGCAAAAAATCCCGTTTTAACTAGGCCGTCATCAGGCAGTATTTGTGTAAAAATAAAAGCACATGCCCATGCTACCGCTAATTTAGTAGCAACTAATGTGCCTGATTTTTTCAGTACTGTACCAGTTGCGCTCACTTTAATTGAAGCGCCCATACAAAATAACCAAACCGCTAAAATAGGCACCACACCAGTTATAATACCGTTAGTAAAAGAACCAAAGTATTTAGCTGTTCCAGGTGCAAACGTATGTAAAAGAGCACCTAAAAAAAGAGGTACCAGCATCATGCCTCCAGGCACTTTATCGATAAACTTTTTGATTTTCATAAATAAGCCCTTTTATTGACAGTTAAAAAGTTTTTTTATTTTTTCAATTTGTTCACCACTTAATGTTCCACCAAAATTCCGCGATCTTGGTTCTAAATAATGTTGTTTTTGTTCCACCGCAACTTTAATGGTTGTTACAAAATCATCGCCAATGCTATAAATATTAGACAATCGGCTGATTTCTTTATGTAATCGAGTCAATTCATTAAAATCGCTTTGCTTAAAGGCAGCCATTACACTGGCAAAAAGCTCAGGAACAACATTGTTAAGACCCGATAAAACGCCTGCACCACCATTCATTAAATTCGGCACAAAATACTCATCAAAACCAGAAAACACAGAGAATTCTTTGCGAATTTTTTGTGAGGCCAAAACGATAGATCGAGTGTGAGATGCGCAATCAACGGTATCTTTAATACCAATAAATTTTGGAAAGTCAGACATTAATCGAGTGACTAGTTGTGAATCAACATCGCACCCAGTTCGTGCAGGAAAATTATAGATAAACCAATTGCCTGCAAATTTTGAATCTAAATATTTATAATACTCGTATAATTGGTTTGGTGTTTGTGCAAAATAGAAATGTGGTAATGCCATTACCGCGCCATAGCCAGCATCAAATGCTGCATCAGCAAGCTTTACCATATCGTCAACAACAGTGGTTGAGACGTTAACAATTAAAGGTAAATCGGTAAATTGATGAGCTTGCTTAATAATTTCTAACCGCTCTTGTATGGTCATGGTGACAAACTCACCAATAGTGCCCATAACCAAAATTCCATTAATTTTTGAATCAGTTAACATTTTGTAGTGCTGCTCCATCGCACTAAAATCGATTTTATTTTGATGGTTAAACGGGGTAATTGCAGGGCAGATAGCGCCAAAGTATGGATTTGAATGACTCATAATAACTCCCAATCAAGTTAACAACATTATACTGAAATTGATTTCAATATAATATTGTTGATAAATCAACTCAACTTAATTAGGGTGGAAATGGCTTACTATTTATTAAAAATGTGACGGCGATCAAATGTTAGGCAGAATCATCAGGAAAGAATGGCTATTGTTGAAACTAAAAAAAATATTTATACTTACAACAATTTCAATACATGAGTGTAATTTGTGACAACAGAAATAACAACGCAAGCGCCCGCCATCGATAAAGCAACCCGAATATTTCACTTTATTGCAAAACACGATGGCGCCACTTATACCCAAATCTATCAAGGATTATCATTACCCCAAAGTTCAACATCAGCATTACTTGCCAGCTTGGTTACTAATGGCTTATTACGACAAAACGAGGGTAAGTATTTTTTGGGCCTTGTCCTTTATGAATTTGGTAATAATGCCATTAAACAATTTAATATTAAAGATTTGGCAACCGAACCGCTTTTGTTTTTGCGCGATAAAACACAACTTGCGTGTCATTTAGGTGTATTAGACGGCAATTCTGCTATTTATTTGGCTAAAGTCGAAAGCCCAAGCGCTATTCAAGTCAAAAGCTGGTTAGGCCGTAAGCTTTCCTTACACAGCTCTGCACTGGGTAAAGCGCTTTTAGCATGGGAACCCGAGCAACGAGTTGATGACTTGCTTCCAAACGAAAACTTAACCATAAAAACACAAAACACTATCACCACAAAAACTGCGTACAAAAATGAGTTGAAAAAGATACGTGAACAAGGTTGGGCATTTGATAATGCTGAAGACTTTGACGAAGTAACCTGTTTAGCTGCGCCCGTTTATGATAAGAATGGCAAAGTCATTGCCGCAATTAGTACATCAGGGGTTCGATTTCAAATGCCAAACGAAAGAATAAACGAATTTGTTCAATATTTGCTAGCAGCTACAAAAATGCTATCCGATAAAATAAAAAGCTAGTGGGAGATTTTTGTGTCAATTGGTTTGTTACCTAACCAATAGCGGTTCAAAATGACCATAGCTAAATCTTATTGTTCCAAGATTATCACCAAAATCGGCTCCTTGTGATACGATCACACCATTTAATAACAGTTGATTAAGTAGTGCTAATTCTTGGGCTACTGTGTTTACCGACAAATGGGCATACAAATGAAAGCCACCTTGCGGCGCTCGATACGCAATATCACCACCAAAATAGCAATCTAACCATTGCATTAATTGCTGGGCTTTAATATGTAGGACTTGTCGTAACTGTTGTTGATGAACTAAGTGATAATGTTGCAAATATTCTTGGGCTAATAATTGTGGCAATATACTTAAACCGGAATCAATGTGTTGCCGAATTTTAGCCAGATTTTCGATGATGCTAGGCGGGGCGATCATCCATCCGATACGAATATTTCGCCCAATATATTTTGATAGCGATCCTAAATAGATAACTTGATTATGCTGATCCCATTTTTTAATGGGCGATATTGCCAAATCAGGTTTAAATGCTAAACTACTGTAAGCATCATCTTCAACAATGCCGATACATTGAGAGCGGCAAAAAGCCAGTATTGCTTGCTTTCGCTTATCACTCATAACAAAACCGGTCGGATTTTGAAAAATGGGATTCAAAAACAACCATTTAATTTGATGTTGCTGCACACAATTAGCTAAGCTTTCAAGCGTAATCCCCTCATTATCGCACACAATACCATACAAACGTAAGCCTGCCGCTTGAAACAGAGGTAATGAGTAAAAATAAGAAGGAGACTCAATTCCAACCGCATCACCAGGTTTAAGTAACCCCTGCGTAATTAGAAACAACGATTGCTGTGTACCCGATGTAATTAAAATTTCATTAATATCAACTCGCATGGCAAACTGCGCTTGCATATAAAGCGCAATTTGTGTTTTAAGCGATGGCAAACCTAATTGTAGTGCATCGCTGTTTTTTTCGTGCATAATCAGTTCATTTAACGAAGTATTTGGTAGCTGTAGTTTAGGGATTAAATTGGTTGGCAAATCGCCATTAGCTAAATCGCAAATATGCGGTTGTTGTGCTCGAACTTGCGCTACTTTTTGTTGATAAAACGATTGTTTATTTTGATAAAAATGCGCAGGTAACCGCCAATTAATTGATGAATACGCTTGCACTCCCCACTTTTGATGATTTACATAAGTACCACTTCCTTGGCGCCGGATCAGCACACCACGTTCAGTTAACAGCTCAAGCGCATGCACAACCGTTGAGCGATTGATACCCAATTTTTTTGCTAGTTCGCGTTCTGAAGGTAGCCTTTCACCCGCAATCAATACGCCCTGCTCAATATAGAGTTCGATAAGTTGCGTGACTTTTTTAAAAAGTGATCCGGTAAATTGTACCAGTGTCTGTTTATTCCACATGGTTGTTTTATTTTAACAGTATTGGCAGCTTGCTTTGTGCGTTTCGATACGTCAAATTAGCTCCAGAAATTGGATGGCTTTATTATAGTCCAATTGGCTGTTTTTTGCTGAGCTTTATTTTTGAATAATATTGCAAATGTCAAAATATTATCATTATTGATTTAAACAGGAGCAAAAAATGAACCAAGTCATAGGCACACAAACTGTTAAACGTGGCATGGCACAAATGCAAAAAGGTGGCGTCATTATGGACGTTGTTAATGCTGAGCAAGCAAAAATTGCCGAGCAAGCAGGTGCTGTTGCGGTAATGGCTTTAGAGCGAGTGCCTTCAGATATCCGCGCAGCTGGTGGCGTTGCTCGAATGGCTGATCCAACTATTGTTGAACAAGTCATGAACGCTGTTACCATACCTGTTATGGCTAAAGCTCGCATTGGGCACATTATTGAAGCCCGTATTTTAGAATCAATGGGAGTTGATTATATTGATGAAAGTGAAGTATTAACCCCTGCTGATGAACAGTATCACTTACTTAAAGACGAATTTACCGTACCGTTTGTGTGTGGTTGTCGTGATTTAGGCGAAGCACTGCGCCGCATTGGCGAAGGCGCATCAATGCTACGCACCAAAGGTGAACCCGGTACCGGCAACATTGTTGAAGCCGTGCGCCATATTCGCAAAGTCAACGAACAAATTCGCCAAGTTGCTAACAAATCGAAAGATGAATTAATGACTTTTGCCAAAGAGATAGGCGCACCTTATGAGCTAGTGTTGCAAATCAAACAGTTAAAAAAACTACCTGTCGTTAACTTTGCCGCGGGCGGCGTGGCAACGCCTGCCGATGCCGCACTCATGATGCAACTTGGTGCTGATGGCGTTTTTGTTGGATCAGGTATTTTTAAATCGCAAAATCCAGAAAAATTTGCCAAAGCCATCGTACAAGCCACCAGTTATTTTGATGATTACCCACGTTTAGCTCAGCTTTCAACAGACTTGGGCGAAGCAATGAAAGGTATTGAAATCAGCACGCTAACGCCGTCAAACAGAATGCAAGATCGAGGCTGGTAATGACGCAATCATCCAAACAAAGTCATATAAAACATATTGGGGTACTCAACTTTCAAGGTGCGGTGAGTGAACATATCACTATACTAAATAGTATCGACAATGTACAAGCGACTTTAGTGCAAAAACCCGAACATTTAACCAAGCTAAACGGTTTAATCATCCCCGGAGGCGAATCCACCACAATTAGCCGTTTAATCAAACAAAATGGACTTGTAGCGCCTATAAAACAATTTGCCAAACAAGGAAAAGGCATTTTGGGTACTTGCGCGGGACTGGTGCTTTGCGGTAACAGTACAACTCATAACGAGGTCGAATTGTTAGGCTTAATGGATATTTGTGTTGAACGCAACGGTTTTGGACGGCAAATTAACAGCTTTGAAACAATCTTAGAGATACCAACAATTGGTGAACAAATCCCTGCTATATTTATTCGCGCACCTTATATTGCCAAAGCAGGAAAAGGCATTGAGCAACTGGCATTTGTCGATCAGCACTGTATTATGGCGCAGCAAAATAACATCTTAGTTTGCGCCTTTCATCCAGAACTAACAACCGATAATCGTATTATGCGTTACTTTGTTGATAGATGTTAGAATAAATAAAGGATTTTCTAAACCGCCTATGCGGCGGTGAACTTATAAGAGCGGGCTAGTATGAGTAAAGAAAATTTCTAAACCGCCTATGCGGCGGTGAACAACAGACGAAGAAAAGGCGTTGTATTCTGCATTTTCTAAACCGCCTATGCGGCGGTGAACCCATTTTATCGATCTTTTTTATTGCGTATGAATTTCTAAACCGCCTATGCGGCGGTGAACATGATGCGACTGGCTACGCTCTTGACTTGGTCTTTCTAAACCGCCTATGCGGCGGTGAACAATATGGCCACATTGGCCTTTTGTGCAATTTTTTTCTAAACCGCCTATGCGGCGGTGAACGAGCCGTATGTACTGGGTTTAGAAGACAATGATTTCTAAACCGCCTATGCGGCGGTGAACAAGTAACTAAACCTGAACACCGTTTTCGAAAATTTCTAAACCGCCTATGCGGCGGTGAACCTGTAGAAAACACTACAGGAATCTGGTCGAACTTTCTAAACCGCCTATGCGGCGGTGAACAAGTAATTGCCCGTCTGGTGTATCGCTGTCAATTTCTAAACCGCCTATGCGGCGGTGAACTTTAATCTTTGTGACTGAAGTACTGGCGCAAATTTCTAAACCGCCTATGCGGCGGTGAACTTATTCCTATTGAGGAACAAATCAAGGATTTATTTCTAAACCGCCTATGCGGCGGTGAACCAACATATACATTAGCACCTGATTTAATTGTGTTTCTAAACCGCCTATGCGGCGGTGAACAGTCATTTCTCACCTCCGTTAAATCTGTTTCTTTTCTAAACCGCCTATGCGGCGGTGAACGTTTGCGCGTATGTCTGGCAGCTTGCTTGAGGTTTCTAAACCGCCTATGCGGCGGTGAACTAGAAGCGGATATACTATAACCCCTGTTTAACAAAAGGCAAATAGGATTTTTGTTTTCAAAAACCCTTTTTTTGGGCTCTTTTATAATTTATTGTTTTTATTATATTTTATTTTTAGCTAAAAAAAAGGGTTGGTAGGGTTTTGGTTATGTCGATATTAAGTAAATTTGCCACGCAAGAATACCTCAGATAGACAATTGATTTTATTTAACTTTTTAAAAAAACATAAACGGTTAAAAATTAATGACAAAAACAACTAAAAAAGATCTTAGCTAATAGATAGCATCGATTTGCTGGCGTATGCTGATAACTGTTATAATCTCCCTTTATTTTTTAGATTTGGATCACTGATTATGTACATCATCTACGGTATAAAAAACTGCAATACGATGAAAAAAGCCTTTACTTGGCTTGATGATCATCATATAGCTTATCAATTTTATAATTATAAAACCGATGGCCTGTCGGCAGATCTTTTGGATGCTTTCTTAAAATTGGTAGATTGGCAAAGTTTACTTAATACTCGCGGTACCACATGGCGTAAGTTAGATGAGTCTGTCCGTGCACAGGTTGATAATGAGCAAGCAGCAAAACAGATCATGTTAGCCAATCCTTCCATTTTAAAACGTCCTTTGCTTATTGATGGTAAGCGTGCTTTGTTAGGTTATTCAGACGAACTTTATTCCCAATTTATTTCACAATCTAAATAAAATCGAGACCATTATGACTGAACCTGTTATTGCGCTAACCAAAGCGCTCATTGCTGAGAAATCGATAAGTCCTGACGATAAAAATTGTCAAAAAATAATTATTGAGCGATTAAAACCACTCGGTTTTATTATTGAAGAAGTCAATATTGGGCAAACCAAGAACTTATGGGCCTATCATGGCGATGCTGCTGGCAAAACTTTGATGTTTGCTGGCCATACTGATGTCGTGCCAGCCGGTGATGAAAGCAAATGGCATTATCCGCCATTTTCACCAACGATTGATGAAAATGGCATACTTTATGGTCGTGGTGCATCGGATATGAAAAGTGGCGTTGCTGCTATGGTTTGTGCAGCAGAAGATTTTGTTAAACAACATCCTAATCACACTGGGCGCGTCGCCTTTTTAATCACATCGGATGAAGAAGCCGATGCAAGCGATGGCACAGTTAAAGTGGTCGATCTATTGATGAAACGCCAAGAACGCGTTGATTATTGCATTGTGGGTGAACCATCAAGCGATGTGGTACTTGGCGACCAGATTAAAAATGGACGACGCGGTTCACTAACTGCCAATTTAGTTGTGCATGGCATTCAAGGTCATGTGGCTTACCCTCATCTTGCTGATAACCCTGTGCATCGTTTTGCACCTGCGTTAAATGAACTGGTTAGCACCGTTTGGGATGAAGGCAATCAATACTTCCCACAAACAACAATGCAAATAGCCAATATTAATGGTGGCACAGGAGCTGAAAACGTTGTGCCGGGTGAGCTTCGCGTACAATTTAACTTCCGTTATAGTAGCGAATTGACAGACGCAAATATTAAAACACAAGTTGAGCAGATTTTACAAAAATATAATGTAAACTACACCTTAACTTGGCGGTTATCAGGCCATCCATTTTTAACACCACAAGGCGATTTAACCAACGCGGCTGCTAGTGCTATTAAGGAGTTTACCGACATTGATACCAAACTATCCACCAGTGGCGGCACATCTGACGGACGCTTTATTGCAAAAATGGGATGCCAAGTGATCGAGCTTGGGGTACTTAACAAAACCATCCATAAAGTGAACGAAAATGCTAATTGCCAAGATATTATTACCTTAACCGCAATCTATCACCGCATTTTAGAGAAACTGCTGTTAGTATAGTATTGTTAGCATTGCGTTATTGGCATGGGTGATTGCTATAATTGGATGATTCCGATTTTAACTTAAAGGGGAATACGATGGAGTGGCTTAAAGATTATTGGTGGATAATTGTAGTTATCTTAATTGGAATTTTTATTAATACCATTAAAGCACTGAATCGATTGAGTTATAAATCGTATCTTGAAAAAAAGAAAGGGATAAAACCTATCCCTTATCAAGATGACGATGATGATGATTGGCCATCAACAAATTCAACGAAAAAAAAGTAACACTCACCTTAACGAAAATCTTGGCTATCGCTGTTAAATAGTGCTTGATGACGGTAGCGATCAACCCACATTGCTGTTGCGCCACATACGGCAATAGGCATAACAATTAAATTAAGCACGGGCACCATGGTAAAAAAGCTGACTAACATACCAAAGGCTATATTATCGACCCGATCTTGTTTAAGTAACTCACGCATGCGGTGAAAGGTAATTTTGTGGTTATCAAAGGCATAATCGGCATATTGAATATTAATTTGCCAAGCGGTAAATAAAAACCAGACTACTGGTGTGACCGATTGCCCAATAACAGGAATAAAATAAGTCAGCAATATTGGGATTGCCCATAATAGATAGTTGATCAGTTTTTGGAGCTCGCGACCAAAAATACGAGGAAGATCTTTAATGATGCTAATCCATGACAGTTCTGCCGCAGGAATGCCCGTTAACTTCGCTTCGACTTGTTCGGCTAATAGACCATTAAATGGTGCGGCAATGATATTGGTTACTGTACTAAAGAAATAACAAAACAAAATAACCAGCATTAAAATTACGATAAAAACAATGATATAACCTAGCCAATGCAACCAACTTGGCATATACGTAACCCCCCTATCCACCATGCCCGATATAGAGGTAAAAAACCAATAAAATAGTGCAGACATCACCACAATATTGGCAATTAATGGTAAAAAAACAAATCGCTTAATCCCCGGACTAAACGCCAACGACCAACCTTTAAAAAAGTATTCAATGCCTGTTGTGGGTTGATTTTTTGGATTGTGGCTACTTGACTGGTTGTATGTTTGATTTTGCGAATAGCGATGTTGCATCTGATTTTCTAATTTATTGTGCATCACATTCAGTTCCTTTTAAATTAAAACGAATTGAGTTAAAACATGATGACTATTGTAAACATACCGCTTAATAACCTGCAATGGTGATCAGTTATCTTTACTGACTATTTCAGAAAATATTGCATTGCTAGCCTGTTTTGCTAACCATGTTTTAACTTCATGTTTAATGGTTTGCATCAATGCCTGTTTACCTGCAAGTTGGCATGAATTAATAACCAAAGCTTGATTATTTTTGCTTTTTAACAGTGCTGATAACACAGGAAAAGAGGATGCTTGAGATGATTGTTGATGTATTTGTATATACCGATTTAATCGACATAGTGGGGCATAACTGGCTTCGAATGGTCGATGGAAGTAAGCAAATCCAACAAGTTCATCTAAATCATTTACGTCTAAATCTGATGATAATAGCCAACTATCATCGCTGATAATCATATCGTTAAACGGTAAATCGATGATATCTTTTAACCAATAGGTGTTACGCTGTAGTTTTTGTTTTAATTTATAGGTTAATAGATGTCCAGATTGGGTAATTGGTTTAAGCGCCATAACAGAATAACTGCCACTACTAGCTTGTTTATGGCTGCTTACATGAACCAAGACAAAACCACAAGCCGTCCAAAATTGATAATTAGACGAGCTATAAGCAAAACTGACCGACACAAAATCGTTATTTTGCACTTTGGCATGATCACAAATCGTCTGCACCAGTTGTTTTGCGATATGTTGCCGTCGATAAGCCTCCATAACCGCAATGCGATTAATGCGAACTGAACGCAACTTAGCCGCTAACCGTTCACCGGCATGAGCCACAAGCGACTGCGCCACTAAATTGCCTTTAGGGCGGCGTGTTCCTTGCCATACTTGAGTTATTAGTTCATCAGGCAAGTTCCCCTCGGTAAGTGTAAGCGCCGCGGCAATTTGTCTATTGTCTATTGTTGCTTGCCAAACCGACAAGTTTTGCGCATCAAACAGACGCCTTAAATCAATTAATGTAGTTTGATAGTGGGCCATTTTTAATAGATAAAAAATCGACCTTAAGGAGTCAACATCATTACGTTCAACCTTTGAGTATTGGGTTGATAATGAGCTTATAACAGGGTTATCATCCTGCGGTAATAAACCATTAAGTAATAGCCGATCGCTAAATTGCTCTAGCATATCACCTGCCTGCCAACGAATGGGCGTGTGTAGATGAAAATATTGGCATGTTTTACCTGATAGCAATTTCAACAAAAAGCCCTGTCCAGTACCTTCATATCCGTCAACGGTAGTGGTCAACAATACTCGACAGTTATTGGTAATGGCCAGTTGTAGCAGTTTTTCGAGCATAGGTAATGGAATCATGGCTGCTTCGTCGATAACGAGATAATCTGCAACATCAATCTTTGACTGCACAATTAATTCATCAGGTGCAAAAAATGGCGTATCAGGCTTAGCAAAAGTAAAAAAAGTCGTCAATGCTGATTTATTGGGGGCAGTCACAATACAACGTTGATAATGGCTAAACCGCCCAGCTAGTGCCGATTTACCCCGTCCGCGTTTAGCAACTAATACATTTATGGGCTTATTGCTATTTAATAACTGTTTTAATGTGACTTGCTGTTCGGCTAAGTCCCGAGTGTCATCGGCCATCATTAGCAAAGAGGGGGGGATGGATAAAGCGTTCTTTAACAAAGATGTTGAATTGATTGATACACCAAATTCAGCCAAAGTTTCCATTAAATGTGCAACAAAATTAGGCACATTGATCGGATTGTGGCTTTCGTTCCAACGCAAGCTATCTTGATCATGCCAACTGCTTAGCTCCTTGGGTAATAACAAAACCAACACACTACCTTTAACTAGCGTGCCAACCAGCATGGCAAAGGCATCAAGATTAAATCCTGCCGTTGCATCAAAAATAGCATGCCGATACTGCTGGCCTAATAGTTGTTTGGTTTGATGGGGTTTGAGTGCGTTGGCAATTAACGAACTAGGCAAATAATCGGGCTGATAGGTAACAGTTATCCAATCGCCGGTGTTTTGCTCAAAGGTGGTGCCCAATTGTTCAAATAATTGTGCACTTTCACCTTGTAACACCCATAGCATTCGGTTGCTGTTGGGATTGTGCATAAACTAACTTTTTCCAATTAATAGCGATAATATACCGGCAGCAATCAGTGGACCAACTGGAATTCCTTTGAAAAATGCAACACCAATTAGCGTGCCAATAATTAAGCCATTGATAATGGTAGGATGTGCACCAATGAGCGATATACCACGCGTGCCAAGCCACGAGACTAAAATACCTACAAAAATAGCCAATATGGATTGCCAAGTGGTAAACGATTTGACTATATCACTAAATTTTAACGACCCATCCGCCAACGGCACCATCATCGCGGCAGTTAAAATAACAATGCCGATAGTTAAGCCATATTTATTTAAAAACGGGAAATAAGTGTCAAGTGGCGTTAATTTAAACAGCAACAATAACAATACGGCAAATGTTACTGTGTTATTGTGCGTCAAATAACACAGTGCTGCTAACCCCAAAAGAAGGAAAAAAGAGATATCAAACTGCACAAACATTACAAACAAACACCAATGCGTTTTGCCACTTCTTCATAAGCTTCAATCACACCACCTAAACCTTGGCGAAAGCGATCTTTATCCATTTTTTTTAGTGTGGACTTTTCCCACAGGCGACAACCATCAGGCGAAAACTCGTCGCCTAAAGTGATTTCACCTTTAAATAAACCAAATTCGAGTTTGTAATCGACTAATATCAGCCCTGCTTTATCAAATAGATCCGTCAAAATGGTATTGATTTTAAAGCTGAGTTCTTTCATTTTGGCTAGTTGATCATCGCTAGCCCAACCAAAAGCTTTACAGTGTGAATCGTTAACCATTGGATCGTGCAATGCATCATTTTTTAGAAATAATTCAAACGTAGGAGGATTTAAGACTTGACCTTCTTCAACCCCTAGACGTTTAACTAAAGATCCCGCTGCGCGATTGCGCACCACGCATTCAACAGGAATCATTTGCAGCTTTTTGACAAGCACTTCATTGTCAGATAATAAGGCTTCAACCTGAGTTGGAATACCCGCTTCGTGCAATTTAGTCATAATAAAATAGTTAAATTTATTATTCACCATGCCTTTACGATCTAACTGCTCAATGCGTAAACCATCAAATGCTGATGTATCGTTGCGAAACTCAAGGATTAGTAAATCAGGGTTTTCGGTGGTATATACCGTTTTTGCTTTACCACGATAAAGCTCAGCCAACTTTTTCATGTTTATAACCTTAATATCAATTGCCAATAAATAATTAAGGAGCTCTGCGCTCCTTAAATTCCAAACTTATTCTTGATTTGTACCGCTCACGGCTGTTGCAGGTTTCTTACTTTCATTGTCTTTTTCAGCATCATTGTTTTGTGCTTTTGGTGGCACAACTCGCACTGAATCAGGCGCAACATCATCCATTATGTCATTAAACAAACCAACAACATAACGTTGGACTTCGATCGGTTGCGACATCAAATCATCAGAACCACGATTTAACGAAGTTATTGAAATGGCGATAGTTTCGGTATCGCCTAATAATTGTCGCTTAATTGAATAAGTAGCTTGAACTGCTTGATCTTCGTCAGCACGTGGCATAAAGGCATTACCTGTTTTAATAGAATTATTGTCACGGTTAACAATAGAGATATTTTTCTTGCTTAAGCTATCAGGGATTCGCTCCCACACATGGCTACTTAATGGCACATTAAAAGTGACAGCACCATTGTTATAAATCGCAAATGCGTCTTGAATAGTTGGAATTGGTAAACTTGGCGGCCTAATATCTAGCTGTTTGCCTAAATCACCATGAAATTCGGATTTATCAATATAAAAGTCACCACTTTCAGCCGGCACCTTAACGCCTTTAGGAATGACTAACGGTTTTAAAGTGGGTGATTTAAGGTAATCTTCATTACCTTCGACTTCGCGCTTAAAATTTTGATCGCTACCACAACCGACAAGAAACAAAGAAGCCAAAACGGTTAAAACAGCCGTTTTTTTAATAACATTGCTTTTAAATATGGTTTTGTTCAATGTTTTATTCAATGTATTATTTAACATAGATATCTGCTTTTTAATTAAAGGTTATAAAAAATAATTACAGTAAATTTGCCTCTTTTAATGCTTGCTCAACGGCAGGAATCGACGAGGTGCTTAGCTCAACCAATGGCAATCGAATAGTTGCGCTTTGCATTAAACCTAATCTTGCGCACGCCCATTTGGCTGGCGTTGGGTTGGGTTCGATAAATAAATTATGGTGTAAAGCCATTAAAGTGTCGTTTAAGGTGCGGGCTTCTTGAATTTGGTTATTAGCAGCAAGCTGACACACAGTAGCAACGGCTTTAGCCGCAACATTAGCTGTCACCGAAATTACACCATCACCCCCTAAAATCATAAAGTCTAAAAAGGTTGAATCATCGCCACTCAATAATTTAAAATCAGAACCAACCAGTTTGCGCGTTGGGTAAACTCTTGAAAGGTCGCCAGTTGCATCTTTTAGAGCGACAATATTTTTGATTTTAGCTAAACGACCCACGGTTTCGGGTTTAATATCACTACTAGTGCGCCCCGGCACGTTATATAAAATCTGCGGTAGCGCAGTGCTTTCGGCAATGGCTTTAAAGTGTTGATAAATACCTTCTTGAGTTGGTTTGTTATAATAAGGAGCAACCGTTAAACAACCTGCAACACCGATATGTTCAACTCGGCTGGTTAATTCAATGGCCTCTTTTGTTGCGTTTGCACCAGTGCCGGCAATAATGGCAATACGTCCATCGGCATAGTCAATGGTTCGTTTAATCACATCAATATGCTCATGATGATCAAGCGTAGCCGATTCGCCCGTTGTTCCCACCGAAACGATACCCGATGTTCCATTGGCAATATGATATTCGACCAATTTTTTTAAGCTTACGTGGTCAACGTTTCCTTTCGTATCCATGGGAGTAACAAGTGCGACCAGACTTCCTGTAAACATAAAATGACCTCTCATATAATCGGTTTATAACATTAGGTAAAGAATAAAAAATCTGCGAATAAGTATGCGATATTTCTAAGGTAAATTCAACTTTTGTTATGCAGGATTATCAATATCAACAAAAATAACCTCAATACCATAACAACTCGCTAACCATTCGCCCAATTTTCTAATACCATAACGCTCGGTGGCATGATGCCCAGCGGCATAAAAATTAATGCCATATTCGCGTGCAAGGTGGATAGTACGTTCCGACACTTCACCCGTAAAAAACGCATCTACGCCCATTTGTGCCGCTTGTTCAATATAATCTTGCCCACCGCCACTACACCACGCAATATGATTAATCATTTCAGGCGCATTATCACCACAAAATAGCACTTGCCGTTTGTTATTGTGTAACACTTGTTCAAGCTGAAGTTTAAATTGCAAAGCAGTCAGTGGCGAGCGTAATGTGCCAGTAAAAAGCAGATCGGTGATATCGTTGCGTTTATCGACCGAAATACCTAACAAATTAGCCAGTTGGATATTATTGCCAAAAATGGGATGACCATCTAACGGCAAGTGATAACCATATAAATTAATATCGTTAGTTAATAGCGTTTTTAGCCGTTGGTATTTAATGCCGGTGATGGTTTGTACTTCGTTCTTCCAAAAATAGCCATGATGTACAAGCACCGCATCGGCTTGCAGTTCGACCGCTTTATCTAACAATAACTGGCAAGCGGTAACGCCTGTCACAATTTTATTGATATGCGCACGCCCCTGCACTTGCAATCCATTTGGTGCATAATCACGATAGCGGGTAATTTGCAGTTCGTTGTTAATAATCTGTTCTAACTCAAAGTTTTGCATTGATTACTCTGTTTTAATATTGTTTAATGATGATTGATAATTATAATCACTTTAATCAATAATGGCATCTAATCGTTCGCTTTAATGTAGCTTAAATGTGATTGGCGCAAAGCTTGCTAGAATGACACCTAATAAAAATAAACACATGGAATGCAAACTCTCAACACCAATGCTAGGCGAACCACTTAAAAGCTGGCATAATAGCCCTTTTTTGATAGATAAGATAAATTAACGTGCCAAACGCCAAATTATGTGAACGCTTTCGTGGATTTTATCCGGTTGTAATTGATATTGAAACATCAGGATTCGATCCAAAACTCAACGCTATTTTAGAAATCGCCGCTATCACCTTAAAAATGACGCCTGATGGCTGGTTAGAACCTGATCAATCCTTACAATTTAATGTCAATCCGTTTAATGATGCAATTTTAGAACCCACCGCACTTGCTTTTAACGGCATTGACCCTGATAATCCACTGCGCGCTGCCGTGGACGAAAAGCACGCCTTAGACGAAATTTTCAAAATGGTTAGATCAGGCATAAAAGCCAGCGACTGCACGCGCGCAGTGATAGTTGCACATAATGCGCACTTTGATCATAGTTTTTTAATGGCAGCGGCTGAACGCTCAGGCATCAAGCGTAACCCTTTCCATCCTTTTGCCACCTTTGATACGGCATCGCTCAGTGGTCTGGTTTTTGGGCAAACAGTGCTAGCAAAAGCCTGTCAAGTGGCACAAATTACATTCGATCACAAACAAGCCCACAGTGCACTATATGATACACAAAAAACCGCCATACTCTTTTGTAAAATTGTTAATCGACTTAAATCGCTTGGGGGGTGGCCTTTAGCGCCTATAAATAGTGAAACAGAAACACAACAATACGATAACAATATTCAATAAACTAAAAACGAATAAACATACAAAAACAATTGAAAATTAATTTACTCGTTATATAACACCATAAAAAAGCGCGCTCAACTTGCGCGCTTAATTCATCGTTTAATTAAGACTTATGCTTTTCGGCAGTTTGCTTAATAAGCGTTTGCAGTTCACCAGCTTGAAACATTTCTAACATAATATCACAGCCACCTACTAATTCGCCTTCCACCCATAATTGTGGAAACGTAGGCCAATTTGCAAATTTAGGCAATTCAGCACGAATATCAGGATTTTGTAAAATATCAACATAAGCAAACGGCTCACCACATTGCGATAAAACCTGTACCGCTTGAGCCGAAAAACCACAACTTGGTAATTTTGGCGACCCTTTCATATATAAAATAATCGGGTTTTCGGCAATTTGTTTTTTGATTTTATCGAGTGTTGTCATTTCGACTGTCATGCGATTTCCTTGGTCATTCATTGTAATAATAGAAGCTATTTTAACGCACAATAGGGTTTGTTCCTACTGCTATCTTATAACCAATTTGCTTAATGGTGGTTTTTAGAGCGAATTGTGGAGGCGTTGTTTTTGTAAAAAATAATTAAAATAAAAAAATAATAAAATCAATCTTGGATCGGCTACACTAATTCATACAACTTTTTTAAGGGGTAAGGTAAACTTATCACCACTAAAAAAGGAACAAATATGAATAAGA
>NZ_WTEV01000099.1 GCF_009795885.1 Gilliamella sp. Pas-s25
AATTACTCAACAATACATTGGCAGCCACATTAACATAAATGCCAGTGATACCATACTGGCATAATTCCTTTCTAACTTATCGTATATAGTTGATATTGAACGATATTGCTTGATTCTAGCAAAGGCATTCTCGACTAAATGACGATAGCGATAAAGACACTGTAACTATCCCCTAAAATAGTACAGCAAAAAAGTAGAAAATTCTCTATGATAAAAGTAAAGGGGATTTAATTATGAAAAAAATAACTGAACATCAGATTGTATCTATTTTAAAAGAAGCTGAAGCCGGTATTCCTGTCAAGGAGCTCTGTCGTAAATATGGCATGGGTA
>NZ_WTEV01000100.1 GCF_009795885.1 Gilliamella sp. Pas-s25
TATACAAAACCAATTGCTTTATCATTTTTTAACTCCAACATATTTATTTCCCCTTAGATAATGCTTCGCCACCTATATGGCCTGTTCTTAAATGTTCTCTTGATGGAACCAGTTGCATTCTACCGCGATGTTGATGATGATGCCAAGTATAACCGGGTATTTTAGGTTTACCGGCATTAATTGCGTTTAACTGCTCTGGGGTAAATATCCCGGGATTTATTTCTCCCCTTTGGATAGCCCTTCTTAAATCTTCAGTTGCCATTTTCATTTGTCCTCGATAACTTTTATTGTAAAATTCAGCACTTGGTAACACGGTATCATATT
>NZ_WTEV01000012.1 GCF_009795885.1 Gilliamella sp. Pas-s25
TCTTATTCATATTTGTTCCTTTTTTAGTGGTGATAAGTTTACCTTACCCCTTAAAAAAGTTGTATGAATTAGTGTAGCCGATCCATTAAAGCCTAAATTGCGGTTTAAGAAGTTTGAGGGGGATAGTCATTGGAATATTATTCAATTAGGAGATATATCTGATATTATCGGTGGTGGAACGCCCAGTACAAGTGTTAACGCTTTTTGGAATGGTGATATAGATTGGTATTCTCCAACAGAAATTGGAGAGCAAATATATCTAAATAATAGCGAAAAAAAGATTACTCAACTAGGGCTAGCAAAAAGTTCTGCTAAAATTTTACCAATTGGAACGATTTTATATACTTCTAGAGCGGGTATAGGAAATACAGCTATTCTTGCTAAAGAAGGATGTACTAATCAAGGGTTTCAATCTATAGTTCCGTATAAAAATAAGCTAGATTCTTATTTCATATATTCAAGAAGTAATGAATTAAAAAAATACGGCCAGATAAAAGGTGCTGGGTCAACGTTTACTGAAGTTTCAGGAAAACAAATGGCACAAATGCCAATTACATTACCAAAGCTGAGCGAACAAACCAAAATCGGTAATTTCTTTAAATTACTCGATGATAAAATCGCATTAGAACAAAAAAAATTAGATAAATTAAAAAACATCAAACAAGCTTATTTAAACGAACTGTTTGTATAAAAAGGAGTTAAGGAATGAGTCGGGTAGCGAAAGATGTCGCCGAAAAAACCTTTCAAGAGAATTTTGTTAAAAAATTAAAAAAACAGCAATGGCAAGCACCTGACTTTTTAGATGGTAATCGACATAAAGTGACCGTTAATGATTTAGTCACCCATTGGCGGAGCGAACTCAATCGCCTAAATACCGATCAGCTTGAGGGCGTTGAATTAACCGATAACGAATTTAGCCAAGTGATGGCAAAAGTTAATCAACTCAATAACAGCTATCAAGCGGCAAAACTGCTCGCTATGGAAGAATCAAAAGGCAAAATTGATGGTATTTATCGCGATGATAATCCGCTTGTGACACGCAAGCAAATCACCTTAACTATTTTTAAAAAAGCCGAAGTGTGTGGTGGTGACTCAAGTTATCGTATTGCTCGCGAGGTACAAACCCCTAACGGTAACCGTTTCGATTTGGTTTTATTAATTAATGGTTTACCGTTAATTAATATTGAACAAAAACGTACTGATAAAACCCTAGACGAAGCATTTGAACAATTTAAACGTTACTATCGAGAAGGTGAATATAGCCATAATTTTATGGCTTTTTCGCAAATGATGGTGATAAACAGCGAAATCGAAACCCGTTACTTTGCTACCCCTAAATCACTTAATGACTTTAATCCTAGCTTTGTGTTTCATTGGGCGAATAAATTCAATAAACCGATCAATCATTGGCAACAAGTCATTGAACACTTTTTAATGATCCCAATGGCGCATCAAATGGTGGGTGACTACCTAGTTATTGATGAAGCCAAAGAGGAAGAAAACCGCCGGCATATGCTAATGCGTCCTTATCAGGTCTTTGCTTTACAAGCAGTTGAAGGTGCGGCATTTGGTTGGGATAATCCCGACAAAAAGCCACATGGCGGATTTGTTTGGCATACGACTGGTTCAGGTAAAACCATTACCAGCTTTAAAACAGCGCTATTTTTATCAACCCGAGCTTATTTTGATAAAGTGGTCTTTTTGGTCGATCGGCGTGAGCTTGATAGCCGTACCAGTGACAACTTTAAAGCCTATGCTGCCTTTGAACCTGTCACGGTTGATGATACGCACAGCACCTCGCAACTTAGAAAACACCTTAGCACCCCCAAAAATGGCATTGTGGTGACCACTATCTTTAAACTGCATAACCTAGTTAAAGCCCTTGAAGAGGGCAAAGATAGCCACTTAGCCGATAAAAAAATAGTATTTATTGTTGACGAAGCCCACCGTTCCACCATGAAGAATATGATGGGCGATATAAAAAGCCATTTTAGAATGAATGGGCTATTTTTTGGATTTACTGGCACGCCACTTTTTGACGAAAACAAAGTTAAAGGCAAAATAAACGAAAATAGCGAAGTCATTAACACCACCGAAAAGCTATTTGGTCCAAAATTACATCAATACACCATTGATGAAGCCATTGCCGATGGTAACGTGCTCGGGTTTCATGTCGATTATATTAATACTGGCGAATTTAATAGTTATGAAGATTTACGCGATAAACTCATCGAGCGCATCAAGATCGAAAAGCCAGAACAATCCGATCGCGAAATCGCCCGATTAGTGCATAGCTGGAGCGAAACCGAAGTTGAAAAGCAAGCCATTGATAAAGCGCTATTAGTTTATCATGATCAAACCCATATCCCCCGTGTGGTAACAGAGATTTTAAACAACTGGCAAGCACAATCCCAACGGCAACAATTTAATGCCATTTTAACCGTCGCTTATAAAGAACGGGTGATAGCCTATTATCACGAATTTAAAAAACAGCTAGCAAACAGTCAGCAACAAATCAATATCGCTATGACCTTTAGCTTTGGTAACGAAAATGATCCAGATAATGTCGATCCTGAAATTATCAGCGCCATGTTTAACGATTATGCAGAGTTTACTGGCATTAAGTTTATAGCAGGTGATAAAAAACATGGCGAACAAGCCTATTTTGAGGATGTAGTGGAACGAGCTACCCGTGGCGGTAGTGGTCGTAATAGTAAAAATATCGATTTAGTGATTGTTGCTGATCAGCTATTAACTGGCTATGATTCTAAACGACTAAATACCCTCTATGTTGATCGTACCTTAAAACTACAGAGCTTAATTCAGGCTTATTCGCGCACCAATCGTGTGTTTGGTTCTAGCAAAGAATTTGGCACGATTGTTAATTTTCAAACGCCACGCCTGACCGAACAAATGGTGAATCAAGCCCTTGAACTGTATGGTAGTGGTGGTAGCAGTAGCAAAGCGATTGTAGAAACCTATGCCACTGCCGTGCGAATTTTAGCCAACGATTTTGAACAATTAGTTTTAACCTTAGCCGATCCAACCGAATGGCAATTGATTGAACATGATGACAAAAAACGAACTGAATTTAGCAAAGCCTTTAAAATAGCTGCAGACCAACTTAATACAGTGCAACAGTATTACGAGTATCAATGGGATAATGCCACTTTTGGCATGACCGAGCACCGTTGGTTGCAATATGTCGGGGCATTTAAAAATTTAACTGCCAAAGAAAGCACTGCAAGCATGCCAACAGTCATGCCAACCCTAATCGGTAAAACTAAATTGGCGGGCACACAGGTTATTGATGCCGCCCATATCCTTAGCTTAATTGGATCTAAAGTGACACATGTCGATGGTGTACAAACCGTTAACGACGAAACTAGGCGCATTATCTATGAACAAATTCAAGAATTAAGCCAAATGGGCGAAGACCAGCAAGCTAAAATATTAAAGGAATTTGTCGATACTGAATTATTGACAGGCCACCTATCCAGCCAAGTTCATTTTGATCAAGCTTTTACTGATTGGAAAAACGATAAAATCAAACATGCCGCAAACGAATTTGCCAACGAATGGGGCATTGATAGCAAGCTGTTAACCAAAGCATTGCTTGAGTTTGATCTGTCACAATCAGATGTTGTTCCTTATTTTGCTGAGATCATTGAAAGTGTTGACTTAAACCGAACCAGTAAAAAGGTGGATAGTTTATTTATGCTCAATATCGCCTTACATGACGAACTTCCACGTTGGATGACTGAGATTAAACAGCAATTTAGTTGATTGCTCTAAAATAAAACTAAGCAATTAAAAAATTATGTTAATTACAATTGGATGATTATTTATGGCTTACTACACCAATATCTTTTCACCAGAAACGTATCAAGCTTTTACGCGTTCAGATAAAACAGTATCCGGTTTTCGGGTTCGACAAAAATCACTGACAGAAAGAATAAAAGCTGGTGATATTTTTGTTTGTTATCTCACTAGATTATCTCGCTGGTGCGGCCTGCTTGAAGTAGTTGACGGCCCTTATGAAGATAGCACGCCACTTTTTTTAGCATCCGATGATCCTTTTACTATCCGTTTTCATGTTCGGGCTAAAGTGTGGTTACCATTAATCCAAGCCATTCCTATTCATTCTGACCAAATTTGGCAACAGCTTTCTTTTACTCAAAAAATCGAAAAAAACGGTAAGGGATGGACCGGATTGCTGCGTAATAGTTTAAATAAAATAAACGAAAAAGATGGTAAATTATTAACAAACTGCCTATTACAACAAAATAATCTAACTACTGATTATCCTCTTAATGAACAAGATCAAAAGAAATTAAAAACCCATACCGTCAATCGAACTGATAAAGTGGTTGAGGTTTCGGTTCCGAATGATAGTGAGCTGGTTGATGACGATGCGCCAATCCAAAACCCAGAGGTACGCGAATCAATCAAAATGCAAGCATTACTTGCCCAAATTGGTGCCTGTATGGGGATGAAGATTTGGCTACCTAAAGCCGATCGTAGTCGCGTATTAAAAGAGTGGAAAAACGGTACCGAAGCATTATTAGAAAAATTACCGCTTAATTATGACGAAACGACTTTAAGTACCATTGAACAAATCGATGTAATTTGGTTAAAAGGGCGTTCTATCACCCGCGCATTTGAGGTCGAACATACCACTTCGGTTTACTCTGGTATTTTACGCATGGCGGATTTACTTGCCTTACAACCCAATATGAATATTAATCTTCATATTGTCGCCCCAGATAGTCGGCAGGAAAAAGTATTTCAAGAGATCCGCCGCCCAGTATTTTCATTACTGGAAAGTGGTCCTCTTTTTGAACGTTGTAGCTATATTCCTTACCGCAATTTAAAAACCCTTAGTAAAGTCAAGCATTTAGACCGTATGACTGATGCAGTATTAGAAGATTATACGGAGCACGAGGAGTAATAGAAATCTAGAGAGCCAAACTAAATTATAAACATAGGTCTGAGGATATAGCGTATAGATATAATTTATAAAACAAACCTATTATACTCTGCGCCTAGTTTAGCTTAATAGGATAATTTACAATAATTTTTAATTATTAATAAAGAGAATGATGAATTTTAAATACTATTTTTAAGATTTGAATATATTGATAATATATGGGAGGAATGATGGACTCAGCTCGCGATAAGTTAACCAAAATAATTATTGAGGCCGAAACATTATGCCAATTAGATTATGTTGATCCTAAAAGTTATGAATGCTGGGGATGTGGTATTGATATGGTGCCACGTTCATGGAAAAAAGAAAATAAAATGCGCGCAAATTTTGCCAAGCATCCAAATCAATCACACGCGAAAGATTGTGATGCAGATGCTGAAGAGAAAATTGTTGAGCAAGGGCTAGGTAAAAAACAAAGTATCAGAAGTATATTAGAAAAAACACCAGGGTTATCTCCTTCCAGCCTAGTACTCATTGAACACAGAGAGCATATCGGCACTTCTTCAGATTTAAATAATAAAACGACACGATCATTCGACAATTCAGACAAACAAAATAAAGTGCTAAATACAGATGTCGATAAAAAATCTAGGCGCCCTGCAAATACTATTCGTCCAATATGTAGAGCCTTTATCAATTTTCCCTACGATCGAAATATGTCTTTAAGTATTCCTGGAATTGAAGGCGATAATTATATAAAAATTTTTAAGAAGTTATCCCATAAAAAAATTGAAAAGTATGCAGAAAAGAAAATCTTTTATTCTTCATTATTGCTCTGGGAAAAAATCAACTACAATGATAATTTATTAATTATACCTTTAACGGCAGGAATTTGGATTAATAATAAGCCAGATTGTACTTATAAAATTAAGATTGATTGGTCTGCATGGTCTAAAGCTAAAAAAACAAGACTACTAAATGAAATAGAACTAGCACAACAAGACGCTAGACAATTAAAAAAAGAAGGGAACACTAAAGAGTACACTTGGATTTTTTTTATTGGTGAACAAGATAAAGACAATTTCGATACTTTTCATGTCAACGACAATAGATTAATTTGCTCTATTATTGGGCATATTATTTATCCAGAGTTTTAGTAAAAATAAATTAATTATTTTAATAAAACTATTTTATTTTTTAACATAGAGTCGCAGTAATAACCTTACTCTTTTGTATAAAGCTTGCGAATCCTGATAAAAATCGCTTAGGTATAGCAGTAGTCAGGTTTCTGGCGTATTCGGTTTTGACGAAAACGAAAATACGGATAAAAACGTTTAGGTAGGTATGTTTATGTAAAAAAATAGTACATATTTACTCAATAGTGTTTAAAAATGGCGCGGTTGAGTTAAATAGGTATTGCTTTATTATTTTATTACTATAAGATAACTATCTCTTTGACGCGGGGTGGAGCAGCTTGGTAGCTCGTCGGGCTCATAACCCGAAGGTCGTTGGTTCAAATCCAGCCCCCGCAACCAATTCCTATCAATCCTTGATATATCCTTTTTTCTAAATCACTATTTTGTTTTTGGTACAGCTAATAATGTTGCAACAGCTTCGCTAATGCGTCTAGCTATGTAGCTATTGTTCATGGTGTACAAATGTATCCCATCCACATTTTGTGAAACTAAATCAACAATCTGATCGATGGCATAAGCAATGCCCGCATCACGAAATGCATCAGGATGATGTTCATATTTTTCCATCATTTGTTTGAATTTTTTCGGTAGATTCACTCCACACATCGATACCATGCGCTCAATTTGGTTTTTATTAGTCACTGGCATAATGCCAGCTTCGATCGGCACATTAATGCCCATATCGTGTGCTTTATCTAAAAATGCATAAAAATAGTCATTATCAAAAAATAACTGTGAAATAAGTTGATCAGTACCCGCATTGACCTTTTCTTTTAAGTGGATCAGATCTTGTTTTAGGGTTGATGCTTCAAGATGTCCTTCTGGATAACATGCACCAATCACGTTAAAATCACCGTTTTCTTTAATAAATGTCACCAGTTCGCTAGCGTATCGAAAATCATCTTTGGGCGATACATTCGGACTGATGTCACCACGCAAAGCAAGCACATTATCAATCCCTGCACATTTAAGATCGTGTAGGATTTTTTGCATCTCAGCTTTGTCAAAATTAATGCCAGGTAAATGAGCGACACTTTCGATGCCATAAGTATGTTTGACTGAATGGGCAATATCAATGGTGGTTTGCCCATTTAAGCTACCACCAGCACCATAAGTGACACTAATAAAATCAGGTTTAAAATAACCAAGCTCTCGTAGTGTGCTGTAAATGGTTTCTAAAGGTGATGTTTTTTTAGGGGGAAAAACTTCAAAAGAGAACACCGTTTTTTTATTAAATAATAGATTTGTTTTCATTTTTATCATCCATTCGTTATATCACTTATTTTCCTTATTGACATTTCCGCCGCCAAAATAGGCAGCGGAATTGTCAGGCTCGTAAAGTACGATGTCTTAGTAAATAAACTCAGTTCTTTGTAAAAATAGTGCTTAATTCAGTGTTTTCCTTACTGCTAATGTAGCCTCAACAAGATGCTGTAAGCTTTCAACCACTTCTTTTTCACCGCGCGTTTTTAAACCACAGTCTGGATTAATCCATAATTTTTGTTTATCAATCTTCGCCAGTAATTTTTCGATCGTTGCTTTAATTTCAGCAACAGGCGGAACACGTGGCGAATGGATATCGTAAACACCTGGTCCAACTTCGGTTTTAAAATTATTGGCATTGAGCACATCAATTAATTGTAGATTAGAGCGAGAAGCTTCGAACGAAATTACATCGGCATCCATTGCATCAATATCTTTAATAATGTCAGCAAATTCGCTATAACACATATGTGTATGAATTTGGGTATCGGCTTGGACTTTGCTGTGTACTAATCTAAATGCTGGAATCGCCCAATCAAGATATTCACTGTTCCAATCCGCTTTACGCAGTGGTAATTTTTCTTTTAACGCGGCTTCGTCAATTTGGATAATCTTAATGCCAGCAGCTTCAAGATCTAACACTTCATCACCAATGGCCAATCCAATTTGGAATACTGATTCTTTTTGCGAAATATCTTCACGTGGGAATGACCAGTTAAGAATCGTTACCGGCCCTGTTAACATTCCTTTAACTGGTTTATCAGTCAGACTTTGTGCATATTTTGAATATTCAACCGTAATCGGTTTAGACCGTGAAATATCACCCCAAACAATCGGTGGCTTAACGCAACGTGTACCGTAAGATTGCACCCAAGCTTTTTCGGTAAACACAAAGCCATTTAAGCTTTCACCAAAATATTCGACCATGTCATTACGTTCAAATTCACCATGAACTAACACGTCAATGCCAATTTCTTCTTGCAATTTAATACACTCAGCTATTTTTTGTTGATTAAATTCAGTGTATTGATTCAAGCAAATTTCGCCTTTTTTGAATTTAGCACGATTTAAACGCACATCAGGTGTTTGCGGGAATGATCCAATGGTTGTAGTTGGTAATAGTGGTAAGTTAAAGGCTTTCTTCTGCGCCGCTTCACGCACTGAAAACTCTGGTAAACGGGTAAAATCAGACGCATTTAATGCCGCCACTTTTTGGCGAACTGCGTGGTTTGCACCTTCACGTTCACGGGTAAATAGTGTTTGATTGGCTTTATAAGCGGCATTATTTTCAGGATTTACTTCTTTAAATAACAGACCAAGTTCAGCAAGCTCTTGTAGCTTTTCTTGGGCAAAAGCAAAGTAAGCACGTTGTTGAATGGTTAATTTTGTTTCATTTTGCAATGTATAAGGAACATGCAGTAATGAACAAGACGTATTAATGACAATATTTGTGGCTTTTTGTTTGATTTTACCAAGTAAAGCTAAAGTTTTTTGGTAATTGTTTTTCCAGATATTTTTGCCATTAACAACACCGGCAAATAATACTTTATCAGCAGGGAAGCCATTATTTTCAAGTAAAGCTAATGATTGCTTACCTTCGACAAAATCAAGCCCAATACCATCAAAAGGCAGTGCCACTAATTCTTTATAACAATCACGCACATCACCAAAATAGGTTTGCAGAACAATTTTGGTGTTACCTTTAACCGATAAAATCGCTTGATAAAGTTCGGTAAATAAAGCGATATCGTCTTTATTTAGATCGGTCACTAAAATTGGCTCATCAATTTGGATCCATTCAGCGCCAAGCGTTGTGAATTTTTGGATGATCGCTTGATAAGCTTTAATGATATCCGCTTTAAAATCACCAAGCTGTTTTTTACCTAAATACTGCGCTAATTTAAAAAAGGTTAATGCACCAATCACAACTGGCTTGGTTTGCACGCCTAGCGCTTTAGCTTCTTGATATTCGTCAAAAGGTTTGGTACCTGTTAACTTAATTTGCACTGAATCTTCTATTTCAGGTACTAAATAGTGGTAATTGGTATTGAACCATTTTTTCATAGCCAGTGCACGCACATCACCTTTTTCGCCCTGATAACCACGTGCCATGGCAAAATAACGGTCAAGTTCAGGTAAACCTAAATCTTGGTAACGTTTTGGAATAACATTAAGTAAACACGCTGTATCTAACACCGCATCATAGAATGAAAAATCATTCGATGAAATAAAAGCAATTTTTTGCGCGGCTTGCTGTTTTAAATGCTCAGCTCGTAACGCTTTGGCTTCGTTTAATAGTTCCGCTTGGGTTTTATTACCTTTAAAATAAGCTTCTGTTGCAAATTTAAGTTCACGAAGCTTACCCACTCGAGGGTATCCAATAACAGCAGTATTCATTTTTATTTCCTTTTATCCATTTTCTTATAGTGATAAAAAGATAACAAAAAAAATAGATATTGAATAATTCTAGTTTTTTATGGATTGCTATAGTTTTTAACTATAACAACTAAAATAAAAAATCCCACTATTTAAATAGTAGGATTGAACATAAACAGATGAAAGCTAAGCCAGTTATTGACGCCAGTTACCATGAATTGGTCTTGCAAAATGAGCCAGCACTGCAATCATACACACTTCGATCGATGCTCCCCAATAGATATGACCTAGAATTTCACTCCAAAGCTCATAACCATTTAAATTCCATAACCAACCAACCGTACCTTCCGCATCATAAGCAGGATGGCGGAAACCAAGCAATGGAATTAAAAAGCCGTGCATCACAACGGTAATAATAATGCCGTACAATGCCCCATACCATAAGCGGATTTTGTTGCAATAATATGCACCTGCAACATAAACAAAGGCGAAAGCAAAACTAAATAACCAGTGATAAAGTGTCACTGCACCTAAAACGCTTGCCCCTTGATAAATATAATCAAGCGAGTGGGAATTAATCCCAAGCCAACCAAGCCACGCATCAATATGTGCCGCTGGTGGCGAAATTTCGCCAGGTACGCGCGGAGGCATATTGACCTCTGAACCCCATTTTACTAATGAACTAAAAAATCCGCCAATAATGGTGGTCCATATAATAACTTGGCGATTTGTTTTATTTCCAAACATACTGGGTTTCCCATAGTTAAAATAAATACGTTGTAGGATTATACTCCACAGCAGTAGATAAAAGAAGAATAAATGGGATTGGCTGATTGTAAAAGTTATTGGAATGATTGGGGTGATTATTGATTAAAATAATCCTTGAAATCTTTATAATGCGTTTTATGCCACCTTTAGGCAAAGGTAATTTTCAAAGCAATTAGTCCATGTTGTCGAAAAATAATCGAGCATAACCACCAGGTAAATCTAGCTTAAATAAATCATTGAATGTGATTATTTATTATTAAAACGGTATAGAATCCTGAATATTTTTTACAAAAAATGTAATTTGAAATGTGAATAGGTGGAGATGAAGCTGACCGAGCATGGTAAACGCTATATTGAAAGTGCGGACGGTGTGTGTAGTATTGAGAAGCATGTATTATTGATTCAGAAAAGGATTTTTGTTTTCTTGGCATCAAACTAATTACTCCAGTAATTTTCTAAGTTAGTTTTGTACTAATTATGGGGCAAGGAAAGAGTGAGCCAAGCTAACTAGTTTTAAATTTATAGAGATGCCTATTTTAATTGTATGTAAAATAGGCTATTGGATTATAGGAACAATCATACTTCCATTGTCTTTGGATATAAAGTATCGTTTAATATTTCAATACCAATACTTTCTAACAATGCATTATATTGATTTTTATCCTCTTGAATTTTTTTAATTATTGAGATAGCAGATTTTTTCATTTCAGGCTGTTCTATAATAAGTTCACCTCTTTCTAAAACACCACACAGATGAGAGTATTCATTATGTACTCTATCAGCTATAATTTCATAAATATCATTACCCCAAAAGTTTTTTAACATTTCGTCCGATTTATAAAATGGAGATGGATATTTGTAAAAAGTATAAATTTCCAAAAATTTGCGAACATTATTACCAAAATTATAAAATAAAGTATAATTACTATCATCAATATTTTGTACTGTTGCACATTTATAGATTTGTTCAAATAAAAAATTAAATTCGGTTACAAATTTACTCAAGTACAAGGGCATACGCTTTATTGTCGAAATATGATCATGCCGTTGAATTAAATAGTAATTACATTTTCCATTGCTATCTTCTTCAATTCTTTTTAAATACTTTAAAAATTCTAAACTATGAGTTGAAATAAATAATTGCTTATATTTTTTATTTTTACAAATTCTTTCCTGAATTAAAGAAAAAATAAAGAATATATGGTTACTATCTAAACTACAAATTGGATCATCTATCCAAATAATTGGATTTTTATCTTGCTCAAGATCATCTTGTATTTTCGCCAAGAAATAACAAAAAGCAATAAGGCTACACTCTCCTTCACTTAAATTATGTGCTTTAATACCATTTCGCTTAATTTCAAATTTGATTATTTTATTTTGATAATCACCTATTTGTATTGCTTCTAGACTCAAAGCATTATGACCAAAATCATGTTGTAGTATTTCATTAATACGATTACAAGCTTGTCGTTCAGATTTCAGTTTATTTTCTTCTAACTTAATTTCATTAAGAATGCGCTCCTTTTGTTGTTTGTATAATTTTAATTCATTTTCTAGTGGTAAAATAGCAGCATTCAGCTTTTCTATTTCAGCTAATTTATCGATATAATTGATATCTTTTAAAAAATTATAAACATTATCTAAGCGTAGCTGATCTCTAGCTACTTTTTTCTGACTATTTAAATTGGTTGTTAATTCAATATGCTTTTGTCTAATTTCTTCAATCTGTTCTAGTTTTTTTGTTATTGCTTCAGAGTAGTCCGCTGGCGGTGAAAATTCCATCACACTAAATAACTGTTCTTGCTTGCTCGTTAAGTAAGATATAAGAGTATCAAATGATTGGACTTGGTTTTGTAAAAGTTTTGAGAGTTCTGCTTTTAATTCATTTAACTCAGGATGAAAATTTTCATAAAAGGTATTTACATCGATATTAACGGTCATAGACGCTTTTTCTTTTTCCAAATATGCAATACCATTTACAATACGTTTTTTTAATTTTTTTAATTCTTCATCAAAGTGATTACGTAAAGCATCTAAACGCTCGGTAGTAATACTATTCGAGCAAAAGGCGCATGTATTTCTTTTTTCATGATAATGCATCCCATCTTCTACCCATTTATTAAGATGGCCATTACCAACCAATTCATCTATTTTTCTCGATTTGCCAATTTGGGTGTTGAGTATATCTTCGACTGATTTAATTATGGTTTGGTAATTGATTGTAAAAGAAGGTATCTTATTAGGAGCTTCTTTTTCTACCTGTAAAATAAGTTTTTCATATGAATATCTTTGAATTTTATCTAATACTTCATAAGTTGATTTTAAAACTTTAGGAATATCTTTGTCTTTTAGCTTTTTAACATTATAATTTTGATCGCCGTATTTTTCAGGTTGCTTTCTTATTGAGTCTTGTCCTTTTGTAGCCCTATTAGAAAGTAATCCTTCGAATTCTGTTAGTTTCTTGGTATAAATATCCTTTGCCTTGTTTAATTTTTTTTGTTTTTCTTTAATGGATAAATATATTCCTGTTTCAGCATCTAGCTTATCTGTACCGAGTTGATTGTTTAATTCTTGAATACAATTCAAAACTTTTTGGTTATCGTGACCTAAAGTAACCGAAAATGATTCAATATATTGTGAATCATCATAAATAAATTTTAAATTTTCTTTAATAAAATCAGAATTATAAACATAAATTGGATAAGAAAAAGAATCAAGCTCAGATTGTTTAATAGTATCATTATTTTCTAAACAAATTTCAAAATCAGGGTTTTCATATTTACTAGAAATATGTTTAGTTTCCAATGCTCTTAATATTTTAGAAAGACTTGTTTTTCCAGAATAATTTCTACCATAAAAAATATTAATCTTTTTAAAATTATATATTTGATTTTTATTATTTTCATTCTTATAAGCTAATTCAGTATCCCATTCAAAATTTTGAAAAATACCAAAATTTCCGATTCTTTTTATCTTTAAAATTTTCACTATATTTTTATCCTTATATAACATCAAATGAGTTTTTTGAACAACGATATAATTGTTTCAAAAAAAATATTAAATAATTATTATTTTTATAGATTTGCCTTATAGACATAATTTCTAATCATCAACTAAAGGAAAGTGGTGAAAAAACAATCTTCTCCTTAATCTATTACAATACCAATTAACGGTCAATATGTTATTTATTCAATGTAAAAGGGGATTTATTATTAGTCTGAGAGCTCAGGATTATTAGGAATATGCAAAATATCCTTAATTGGAAAAAGATAAAAAATGGTTTCATTCCGCAGACGTTACACACCAATTTTGATCAGTTTTTATATGAGCTAACGCAATTAGATCTATATATGCCAACGCATTATGAACTTTGCCCTACCAAAAAAACCCCTCAAAAAATAAAAAACAATCACCTGTATTTATTTACAGTGTTTTTACTGCTATACTGCCAATATTATAACTAGCCTTATGTATTAATTTATTATGATAACTCAACTAACTATTAATAATTTTGCTATTGTGGATCAGCTTCTTGTTGACTTTACTACGGGGATGACCGCTATTACGGGTGAAACGGGCGCGGGGAAATCGATTGCTATTGATGCATTAGGATTATGTTTGGGTAATCGTTCTGATGCCTCATCTATTCGGCATGGGGCTGATCGTGTTGATATTTCTGCAAGCTTTGTGCTGGATGATACGCCGGCTGCATTTGCGTGGCTAAGTGAAAACCAACTTGATGAAGGAAATGAATGCATTTTACGCCGAGTGATTAATCAAGATGGACGTTCTAAAGCATTTATTAATGGTCGTGCGGTACCTATTTCGCAATTAAAAGATGTGGGGCAAATGTTGATTCAAATTCATGGGCAACATGAACATCAGCGCCTGTTACGCAGTGATTATCAACAGTTGTTACTAAATCATTATATGAATGAACCTACGTTGCTTGCCCAAATGCAACAAGCCTATAAACAGTGGAAAGCAGCAACACGAGCTTACCAGCAATACGAAACTACACGACAAGAACGTGATGCGCATATGCAGCTTTTACAATATCAGCTAAAAGAGTTAAATGAATTTTCGCCAATTGTGGGTGAATATCAACAAATTGACGAAGAATACAAACGATTATCCAACAGTGAACAATTAATCAATTTGAGCCAACAATCTGTGATGTTGTTAGATGAAGCGGATGAATATAACGTCAGTAATTTGCTCAGTAGCGTTAAAAATAGTGTTCAAGAATTGGTTGAGCTTGATCCAACTTTACATAATGTGTGCAACATGCTTGAAGAGGCTTCCATTCAGATTAAAGAAGCTAGCTACGAACTTCGTCACTATAGTGAACGTTTAGAGATTGATCCGGCGCGCGTTATGCAGCTTGAACAGCGATTATCTAAACAAATTGCTTTAGCGCGAAAGCACCATGTCGCTCCCGAAGCATTACCCGATTTGCATCAGACCTTGTTAGCTGAATTTAAACAGATCAATCAGCAAGATGAACAAAGCGAACAACTTAAAACTGATATTAGTAAATACCATCAAATTGCGATCGACATTGCGGCTAAATTGCATCAAAAAAGGGTCTCAATAAGTAAAACCTTAGCCAAAAAAGTGACCACCATTATGCATGAACTATCTATGCCAAATGGGCAATTTAGTATCGATATCGCTTTTGACGAAAATCGATTAAATGAAGATGGCGCCGATCAAGTCATCTTTTTAGTCAGCACCAACGCTGGTCAAAATCCACAACCGCTTGCTAAAGTGGCATCTGGCGGTGAATTATCACGTATTGCCTTAGCCATTCAAGTTTTAACGGCGCAAAAAATGGATACTCCTGCTTTAATTTTTGATGAAATTGATGTCGGTATTAGTGGTCCAACTGCCGCTAAAGTGGGGCAGCTATTAAGACAGCTTGGACAATCAACCCAAGTAATTACCGTCACACACTTACCACAAGTGGCAGGGCAAGCAAATCAGCACTATTTTGTTAGTAAACAAACAGATAGCAAACAAACCTCAACCGATATGCAAAAATTGGATAAAAATGGTCGGTTAAATGAGTTAGCCAGATTATTAGGGGGTGATAAAATTACAGATGCAACATTAGCCAATGCGAAAGAGCTACTTATTATCTAACTGAATTGTGGTAATATAGCGCTTTCATCTTGATGTGAAGGAAGCTTGATCATGAGTCTATCGGGTAAACATATTTTGTTAGGCATTACAGGTGGCATTGCTGCATATAAATGCCCCGATCTTGTTCGCCATTTAAAAAAAGCCGGTGCGCAAGTGCATGTTGTTCTGACTGATTCAGCTAGCCATTTTGTGACTAAAATGACCCTGCAAGCTGTTTCTGGCAATCAAGTATCAAGTGATCTCTTTGATCCATCAGCCGAGCTTTCTATGAGTCATATTGAACTTGCTAAATGGGCTGATTTAGTCTTAATTGCACCCGCAACCGCCAATATTATTGCCAAAATGGCTAACGGCATTGCTGATGACTTGTTATCAACCATTTGCTTAGCCACGCCAGCACCAATAGCCATTGCTCCAGCAATGAATCAACAAATGTATAAAGCAGTGGCAACTCAACATAATTTATCAGTATTAGCCTCAAGAAATACTTTAATTTTAGGACCAGATAACGGGTTCCAAGCCTGTGGTGATATTGGACCAGGACGTATGCTTGAGCCACACGCAATTGTTGAAGAAATTGCACACTATTTTAAAGCAACTTCAGCGCTTTCAGACATATCCATTACCATTACAGCAGGCCCAACGATCGAAGAAATCGATCCAGTTCGTTACATTAGTAATTACAGTTCAGGAAAAATGGGCTTTGCAATTGCAAGCGCGGCAGCGCAAATGGGGGCTACCGTTACATTAATTAGTGGACCAGTCCATTTAGATACGCCAAATGGTGTCAACCGAATTGACGTTAAAAGCGCTAAACAGATGTATGATGAAGCATTAAATTGTGCGCAAAAATCAACTATTTTTATTTCGTGCGCAGCGGTTGCTGATTATCATGCCAAAACAGTTGCGACACAAAAAATCAAAAAAACCAGCGATAACGATGAACTTATTATTGAATTAGTGAAAAACCCCGATATTGTCGCAAGTGTCGCAGCACTAAAAACGCATCGCCCATTTGTAGTAGGATTTGCAGCTGAAACCAATAATGTTAAAGCTTATGCACTAAAAAAATTAACAACAAAAAACTTAGATTTAATTTGCGCTAATGATGTTTCAGACAAAACCATCGGCTTTAATTCTGATCAAAATACATTAACGCTATATTGGCAAAATGGTGAGCAAACGTTACCATTAAGCAGTAAACAACAATTAGCAACACAGTTACTTCAAGCTGTTATAACACGATATAAAGCGAGTCATGATGAAAAGAAAAATTGATATAAAAGTATTAGATAAACGTTTGGGTAATGAATTTCCAATCCCTACCTATGCAACCGCAGGATCGGCTGGTATTGATTTACGCGCGATGTTTGATAAAACCACAGAAATCAAACCCGGCGAAACTATCTTAACGCCGACGGGCTTATCAATGCATATTGCCGATCCTAGTTTGGCTGCCTTAGTATTACCTCGTTCAGGGCTGGGTTCAAAAAATGGTATTGTGCTTGGTAATTTGGTTGGTTTAATCGATTCTGATTATCAAGGCCAATTATTTGTTCCTGTTTGGAATCGTAGCCAAACCCCTTTTGTTATTGAAGCTGGCGATCGAATTGCCCAATTAATTATTGTTCCGGTTGTACAAGCCGAATTTAACATTGTTGATGAATTTGTTGAGTCAGCGCGTGGAGAAGGTGGATTTGGACATTCGGGTAAAAAATGACTGTGAGTAGCAAAAATAAAAATCGTAAAGAAGATATCTTACAAGCTTTGGCAAAAATGCTTGAATCTAATGAAGGTACTCAACGAATTACGACAGCCAAATTAGCCGCAACAGTAGGTGTGTCTGAAGCAGCACTATATCGACATTTTCCAAGCAAAACAAAAATGTTTGAAAGTTTAATTGTCTATATTGAAGATATTTTGTTGTCGCGCATTAATGTGATTATTCAAGATGAGCCTAATACTTTTACGCGTTTACAACTTATTCTTGCATTGATATTAGGCTTTTCTGAAAAAAACCCGGGATTAACCAGAATTATGACCGGTCATGCATTAATGTTTGAGCAAGAACAGTTACAAGAGCGGATTAGCCAACTATTTGAACGCATTGAAACTCAAATTAAACAAGTTTTACGTGAACGAAAAATTCGTGAGGGAGTGGCATTTATAACAGACGAACGCATTTTATCTAGCCAGTTATTAGCTTATTGTGAAGGTATGATGGCGCGTTATTCTCGTTCAGGTTTTAAATATCTACCAACCACTAATTTTGATACACGTTGGACTTTATTAGTTAAACAACTGGTTTAGCCAATTTTGCACTAAAACACATTAACAGAAATTTCTATTCCCTATTACCGAGGATAATAAGATGAATTTTGAAGATTTCTTAAATCATACCCTTACCTTTATCAAACGATATGATGGGGTTGTATTTAGCTATATCGCTCATTTCTGCTTTGCTATTCTTATTTTTGTTATTGGTAGAACGATTGCTAGATTTATTAGTAATCAATTAAAACGTATACTATTTAACCGACACGTTGATCCGACCGTTGTTAAATTTGTCAGTGCTTTGTCTTATTATGCCTTCATTGTCATAACATTAGTGGCGGTTTTAGGGCAATTAGGCGTACAAACGGCCTCGATTGTTGCTGTTATTGGTGCCGCTGGTTTAGCGATTGGTTTGGCATTACAAGGTTCGCTATCTAACTTTGCCGCTGGGGTTATTTTAATTATTTTTCGTCCATTTAAAGTTGGTGAAACTGTTGTCATCAATAGCCAGCAAGGCGTTATTGATTCTATACAAATTTTTTCAACCTCTATTGTTACCCCAACGAATGAACTTGTTGTGATCCCGAATAGTCAGGTAGTGAGTGCCAACATTATTAACTATACACGTTTACCTGAAAGACGTTTAGATTTAGTGATTAATGTGGGATATAATTCAGATATTCAAAAAGTTTATCAAGTGTTAAAACAAGCCGTTGATAAAACTAATAATATATTAACCACCAAAGAGCCAACCATTCGATTAGATGTGTTAGATGCTTCCTCAATGAATTTTAATGTTTTAGTTTGGACATTAAATGAAAATTATGGTGTAGTGAAAGGCGAGCTGCTTGAAAATATCAAAAATGGATTAACTGCAAATAATATTAATATTCCATATCCAACCATGGATGTAAACCTTAATACTAAGTAGCCATTTATAAAAACTCCATTGCTCCCTTTCAATGGAGTTTTATTTATCATTTGCTAGTGATTAAAGATCTTGATCCATATTTAAAGCTGGCTTATCGCAATCAGGACAACCCACTACTTTTGCTGGCACGCCGGCAACGGTGGTATGTGGTGGCACAGGATCTAACACAACTGAACCCGCACCAATTTTAGCGCCTTGACCTATTTCAATATTACCTAAAATCGTGGAATGGGCACCAATCATTACTCCCTCACGAATTTTTGGGTGGCGATCGCCATTTTGTTTACCCGTGCCACCTAAGGTGACGGATTGCAAAATAGAAACATCGTTTTCAATTACCACCGTTTCACCAATTACAATGCCGGTTGCATGATCAAACATCACCCCGCAGCCAATTTTTGCCGCAGGGTGAATATCTACCCCAAACACTATTGCAATCTGACTTTGTAAAAAAATCGCCAACGATTTACGGTTTTGCAGCCAAAGCCAATGTGCAATTCGATAAGCTTGTAGTGATAAAAACCCTTTATAATAAAGCAGTGGTGTTGAGTAATAATGAGTTGCTGGATCGCGAATATAAACAGCTAGAATATCGTTTATGGCGGACTGAATAATATTTTCATCAGCTTTATACGCTTGCCGAGCAATTTCGCGAATTTCAATAGCTGGCATAACCTGAGAGACAAGCTTATTAGCTAAAATATAGCTTAAAGCACTCCCCAGATCTTTATGATTGAGTAAAGTTGCATGGAAATAGCTAGCTAACATCGGTTCGCTTTCAACTAGCGCTGAGGCCTCTTGGCGAATGGCTTGCCATAACATATCGGGTTTAACAACTACTTTTGCATCGTTCACGACACGTTCCTGTATACAATAACTAAACTTGCTAATATTGTTTCGTAAACTTAACCTAGAAGCAAGTTTTGTATTCATTTATTATCAAGTTAAAAGGCAAATGGAAACAATATGTTTCCATTTTTTTATCACTGTTAGCACGAATTTAAGATTATTATTGCTTTGCTTTTTTCTCATCGCTTAAAGTAAATATTGCTATCACCGAAGTGAGTAAAACAACACCGGCAAGTATATAAAATGTTGTTGCATATCCTGTATTATCAAATAATTTACCAACTAGCCATGACAACACAATAACACCAAGATTAGAGGAAATATTAAACCCAACCAAATAAAGGGTCGCCGATAGTCTTGCATCAAAATTACCGACGATATACTTAAACATCGCTAAAATAAATAGTGGAATTTCAATTGCATGAAATAGTTTTACTAATGAAATAAAATAAACATTATCCAATGTTGCTGATAATGCAATTCGGCAAATCATAACTAGTGCTGCAACTAACAATGACTTTTTAGCTCCCATTTTGTTAATAAAATAAGGTGCAATAATCATACAAGTTGCTTCTAAAAAAACTTGGAAAGAATTTAAATAACCATAAACTTGATAACCATCTTCTGGCTTTTCGAAAAAGCTAGTATAAAAATTAGGAAATAATTGCTGATCATAGATGGTATAAAAGCTATAAGTACCAATAACAAACAAGACAAACAACCAAAATTTTTGCAATCTAAACAGAGATAAAATTTCACCCATTGTGGGTATGGTCGATGTTTTTTCTGTTAAAGCTGTATTGTTATTTTCGAATTGTGATACTTGATAGTGTGTTGGCTTAAATACTATATTAATCGTAAAAAAGATAGCAGCAACCGCCGATGCCATCCAAAAGTTAATATGCGGATCAATACCAAATAAAATACCGGCAACAAAGGTGGCAATCGCATAACCAAATGATCCCCAAAAGCGAGCAGGACCAAATTCAAAACCAAATAAACGACTAATACGTTCAATAAATGAGTCAGTCAAAGCACTACCTGAAATAAAACTAGCACTTAGAACGGGTGCACCGATACACACACCCAAAATGAAATCATTTTTCAATAAAGGCTCATACACATAAATTAAGAACGGACCAATAAGCACCATAATGATACTTTGAAAAGTTATTACGGCTTTTCCTATTTGTAATTTATCTTGGATAATGCCATAGAAGATCATAAAAAACATGGCTGCAGCAGAATTCGCGGCATAAACAATACCTAACTGCTCGCCTGATAAGCCAATTTTACTTTTTAACCAAATAGCGTAAAAAGACCACCAAAGCGACCATGCAGCATAAAACGTAATAAGATAACCAGATGAGAACCAATAGTTTCTATTTTGTATCATATTCATGTTTATTACTCTTATATTGTTGAAATTTGGTGAAGTTTAACGTTAACATGTTAATGTTAACATTATGACCATATTTAATACGAAATAGATAGAATCAATTATCATAAATGTTAACCTCCTCACACTTTTTATCATTTATATTTGTGGTATCATCTCCCATAAGTAATGACTGATAATCATTTTATCTTGTTAAGCAAAAGGATTAACTATGGCTTCACTTAAGGATGTTGCAAAATTAGCATCTGTTTCACTGATGACGGTTTCACGTGCAATAAATAATCCTGACAAATTAAATAAAGAAACCTATAAACGCGTTAAACAAGCTATTGAGCAACTTAATTATGTGCCTGATTTATCGGCAAGAAAGATTCGTGGTGATAACTCGGGACCTTGTGCTATTGGTGTTTTAGCATTAGAAACCGCCATGACACCGTTTTCAGTAGAATTACTCCAAGCCATAGAAAAAACAGCCCAAAATAATGGATGGAATACCTTTATTGTTAATTTATTTGATGATAAAGATGCCGATCATGCCATTAATACTCTGTTGTCATATCGCCCTAACGGTATTATCTATACCACAATGGGATTAAGAAAAGTTGAACTACCTGAAAAGTTATTAGATAAAAATGTTGTATTAGCTAACTGCATAAGTGATTCAAAGAAACTCGCTTGCTACATTCCAGATGACTATTTAGGTCAATATCAAGCCATGCAACAGGTCATAAATAAAGGCTATAAAAAGCCGCTATGTATCTATTTATCAGAAAACACATTAGCAGGCAAAACCAGACGTAAAGCCGTTGAGCAAGCTTGGCTCGATGCGGGTTATCATTTAAATGCTATTACCAGTTATCACACCTCAATATTATCAGATGACCTTGCACAAGAATATATGATGACGGTTGATATATTGAAACAACATTGTCATAAAACACCAGATTTTGATGTACTGATTTGTGGTAATGATCGAATCGCTTTTGTTGCTTATCAATTTTTACTCGGTCAAGGGTTGAGTATTCCAAATGACATTGCTGTATTAGGTTATGATAATATGGTGGGAACGGGTGAACTATTTTATCCTCCATTAACAACCGTCCAGTTGCCTCATTATGAGATTGGTGAACAAGCAGCATTACATATTATTAATAGCAAAAAACAAAAAGAGATAATACAGGTAGCATCACCTTATTTAGAAAGAGCCTCTTTGTAATTGAAATAAAATATATTAGATCAAACCAAATAAAGGCATAGAAAAACAGATCTAAAACATTGTTTAACCGCCAATGCCTAATCCCATTTTCAATTTTGTCTATTTTACTTTTAATGATGACGGTTAATTCCGTCATTAAATCCTATAATAAATAGATCTATTGCAACGGCATACATTTAAATTTACATTGTTAGATTAAAATTTTTAAAGTAATAAAAATATTATAACTTTCAACGATAATGTAAAAATTATCCATTGTACAATGGGTTAAGTTCTATTATTATAAAAAAATATAATTTAATTATGGAGTATACCTGTGTAGCTTTTTGCGCGTTCTTTCTATCAAGAATTATTATAGTTACTCGCGTGATGCACACAAGTCATATCTTTCTTATCAACTTTTGATAACCTTATAAATGCATTGCTTCACGCTGTAATTTTCTTTTGTTTTTTCAGTGGTGATTAAATTCAATGCAATCTTTACGTAAACAATGGTTTTCCAATATCAAAAATGATGTTCTATCGGGCATCGTTGTAGCACTTGCCCTTATTCCTGAAGCAATTGTGTAACTATCCCCTAAAATAGTACAGCAAAAAAGTAGAAAATTCTCTATGATAAAAGTAAAGGGGGATTTAATTATGAAAAAAATGGCTGAATATCAAATCGTCGCTATTTTAAAAGAAGCTGAAGCGGGTATTCCCGTTAAAGAACTGTGCCGTAAATATGGCATGGGTAATTCAACTTTCTATAAATGGCGGGAAAAATACGGCGGAATGGAAACTTCGGATATCAAATGCTTAAAGGAGCTGGAGGCCGAAAACCGCAAGCTTAAACAGATGTTTGCCGAACTGAGCTTAAAATCCCAGCTTCAGGAAGAAATTATAAAAAAGCTTTAGTGCCCACAACGGCACGTAAAACGTGGGCACAGCAACTACAACAAAATCATTCTGTTATTATTTCCATGAGCTGCGTTATTGTTGGCTTAAGCCGTTGTGCTTACTATTATCAACCTAAGTTACTGGATGATTCGGTGATTATTTCGGTGTTGAATGCTATCACAGACCGGCATTTACGCTGGGGCTTTCCTAAATGCTTTAATCGTATCAGAAAGCTCGGCTATAAATGGAATCATAAACGGGTGTATCGGGTGTATTGTGAATTAAAGCTTAATCTCAGGGTAAAGCGTAAAAAACGCATTCCTCCACGATACCCGGAAAGGTTATTAGTCCCCAATAAACAAGGTGAATGTTGGTCAATGGATTTTATGAGTGACAGTAGTGGTAATCAACGTCGCTTTAGGACATTCAATGTCATCGATGACTTTAATCGTGAGGCGCTAGGCATTGATATTGCAGTAAGCTTACCGGCAGGGAGAATTACCCGTTATTTAGATAAACTGGCCGAATATCATGGGTATCCATTAAAAATACGGGTCGATAATGGGCCAGCATTTACAGGAAAAACCTTTATAAACTGGGCTAAATCACATGATATAGCCATTGATTATATAGAGCCCGGTAGCCCTTATCAAAATGGCTATATTGAACGATTTAATCGTACCTATCGTACTGAAGTACTCGATTTATATCTTTTTAACAACTTAGTGCAAGCAAGGAGAATAACCGAAGAATGGTTAACGATTTATAACACCGAAAGACCGCATGAGGCATTAAATAACATGACACCTATTGAGTATAAAACATTAAAACAGGCAGCTTAATTTTCTACGTGAGTTGTGTACTAAGTTTGGGGTATTTACAATTGCTTTTTCTATTATTGCCGGTGTTGACCCTAAAATGGGGCTGTATGCGGCTTTTTGTATAGCGGTTATTACTGCTTTTGCTGGAGGTCGCCCAGGTATGATATCTGCCGCTACAGGTGCAATGGCGCTAGTGATTGCCGGACTGGTTAAAGCACATGGGGTTGAATATTTGCTTGTTGCGACAATCTTATGTGGTATTTTTCAGATTATTGCCGGTTTTCTTCAATTAGGGAACTTAATGCGCTTTGTTTCTCGCTCTGTGGTAACAGGTTTTGTTAATGCACTAGCCATCTTAATTTTTTTAGCACAACTTCCTGAGCTAACCAATGTGACATGGCATGTCTATGCAATGACCATTGCTGGGCTTGGCATAATTTATCTATTTCCTTATATCCCCAAAGTAGGAAAAATGATTCCTTCACCACTACTTTGCATTCTTATTCTTACCAGTATCTATATGTATTTTGGCATGGATATACGCACGGTGGGTGATATGGGTACATTACCCACTAGCTTGCCTACATTTTTACTGCCCAATGTTCCTTTTAACCTTGATACCTTATTGATTATTCTGCCTTACTCCCTTTCATTAGCCATTGTCGGCTTATTAGAATCAATGATGACCGCAACCATTGTAGATGATATTACTGATACACCGAGTGATAAAAACCGAGAATGCAAGGGGCAAGGTATTGCCAATATCGTGACAGGCTTCTTTGGCGGTATGGCAGGATGCGCGATGATTGGGCAATCAATTATCAATATGAAGTCAGGCGGACGAACGCGTCTATCCTCATTTATAGCCGGAACTGTACTTTTATTATTAGTTGTTTTTTTACAAGACTGGGTAAGCCAAATTCCAATGGCTGCGTTAGTAGCTGTGATGATCATGGTTTCCATAGGAACCTTTAATTGGGACTCGATTAAGAACCTTAAATCGTACCCTCTTTCAACCAATATTGTGATGCTGGCAACTGTAGTTGTCGTTGTATTTACCCATAACCTTGCTTATGGCGTATTTGTTGGGGTATTACTGGCATCACTGTTTTATGCCAATAAAGTCGCTCATTACCTACAAATTCAAACTGAGCAACCCAGCAAGGAACAACGTATTTATACCGTGTATGGACAAGTATTTTTTGCTTCTTCTACCAAATTTATTAGCTCATTTGATTTAAAAGAAGTTGTACAAAAGGTAACAATTGATCTTACCCACGCACATTTTTGGGATATAACCGCTGTAGCAGCTTTAGATAAAGTGGTAATTAAATTCCGCAAAGAAGGGGCACAAGTGGAAGTGTTAGGGCTAAATAAAGCCAGTAGTACAATTGTAGACCATTTTGGCGTTTATGATAAACCAAAGGTGAAACAAACACTAAATAATCACTAAACCAATAAAATAATAAAAAAACGCTACATTGATAGTTTTATCATCATGACTTATTGGTTGTGATTATGTGGAATGAAACAATAAAAATGCAGCTTTTAAAACGAAAATTCACTGCCAATAGGCAGTGAATAGACATTACGCATAAATAGGCTGCAATTGCCAACTTTCCAATTTTGTCACTTTCGCTTTTCCGTTTTCAGCAAAGAGGTTGATAACTCGCTTGGCTGGTAATTGCGGGTAAATACGACTAGTGAGACTATACAAATCATCATTAACAAAAACCTCGACGGATGAGGCATCAACAAAAATATGCAAAGTTAGCTTATCTGTTTTTGGTAGCGGTACGCTACGATAACCGGTTAATTCAAGACCGGATAAACTGCGATCAAGTATAATTCGCTCGGATTGTAAATCAACATATAGTAATGTTGCTTGTTTACCATCTTCTGTGGCTGCAAGCTGCAAACCAAAACGTTCAGCATCACTTTCTTTTAAATCAAATTCAACATTAAGTTCGCAACTAATGGATTGAATATTAGTGGGTTTAAGTTCACTACTCAGCATTATTTCACCAAATGATTTTGATTCTTGCCGCAATGCCTTAAGCTCTTTAATCGGACGATTTCGCACATTATTATTTTGATCTAAAATGAGTTCACGCGGTAGCGTAAATGCACCAGCCCATTTATCTTTTTTGCTTGGCATCGCTGACTGCCACATATCCATCCAAGCAAACACAATACGACGCCCATCGGCCGCAAGAAATGATTGCGGTGCATAAAAATCATGCCCAAAATCCATCTCTTGAAAAGGTTTAACCATTGAAAATTGTTGCCCAGGTTGCCAGTTACCCACAATATAGCCCGATTGAAATAGATTGCGATACTGATAGCCTGTTGCTTTCATGCCTTGCGGTGAGAACATCAAAATCCATTTATCACCCAGCGGAAAAAAGTCAGGGCATTCAAGCATATAAACATCAGGATCGATATCACTTACTACGACATGATCAAATATCCAATTTTTTAAGTCATCTGAACAATAAAGTAATACTTGCCCCACATCATTTAGTGTTCGTTGACCGACCACCATCCACCATTTGCCATCTTGTTGCCACACTTTAGGATCGCGAAAATGCATAATGCCATTTTTTGGCGTAAGTACTATCCCTTGCTTTTCAAAGTGAATGCCATCTTTGCTACTTGCCAGACATTGGACTTGCCGAATCTGCTCATCATTACCTTGACCTGCTAACCAAAGATGACCTGTATAAACTAAACACAATTCGCCATGATTATTAACAGCAGATCCCGAAAAACAACCGCTTTTATCAAATTCTTGATCAGGGGCAATTGCGATTGGCAATCTACGCCATGTAACCAAATCATCACTAACAGCATGCCCCCAATGCATTGGCCCCCAGTTTTCATCGTAAGGATGATGCTGATAAAAAGCATGATATTGACCGTTAAAGTAAATCAAACCATTAGGATCATTCATCCAACCAGCTAAGGGTGCTAAATGAAAATGTGGATAGTACTGTTTATTCATCACTTTTTCTAACGCTTCAACAGCTTGATTGGCTTTATCAATAGCAGTAGACATAAAAACCCCTTTTTTATCCAATAGTAGATACCTTTATCAGATAGTATCTTAATTTAATTGTTAACGTTAACTATTAATAAAGTTAGCGTTAAAATATGTGATGATAGTCACACATTTTTAATGTTAACAATGAATTTTTTGCCAAATGATTTAGTCTATAACAAACTTATTAAAAAATAACCATCATTAATTCAACAATAAATTAAACATCAATGACTTTATTAAAAAGCAAAAAGATGACGTATTTTACAAAGCTTAGCGGTAATCTTTTTTTATGTTAGATTACCTTAATCACTAATTATAATCGAGTAAAAAATGAATAATACTAAAGTTTGGTCTCTTGGAGATGCTGTTATTGATTTATTGCCATTTGGTGATATGAATTATAAAGCTTGTGCTGGCGGCGCGCCGGCTAATGTCGCAATTGGTATTGCAAAATTGGGGTTACCTTCCGCTTTTATTGGTCGTGTGGGGAATGATCCCTTTGGTCATTTTATGGAAAAAACGTTCCTTGAATATCATGTGGATTGCCAAAGCCTTGAAAAGGACGAACACTATAAAACAAGTACTGTTGTTGTTGATTTAGGTCAAAATGGGGAGCGGAGTTTTACTTTTCTTGTTTCACCTTCTGCTGATCAATTTTTGTCTCAGCAAGCGATACCTGATTTTAACAAAGATATTTTACATTTTTGCTCTTTGGCACTCGTTGGTCACACTTGTCGGCAAACGCTTAAAACAGCCATTGAAAATCTTACCGCTAAAAATGGATTAATTAGCTTTGATGTTAACTTGCGTGAGCAGATGTGGGCAAATAAAGATGAAATGCGCACAACTATTACTCAATTTTGTCATGATGCCGATATCCTTAAACTATCAGATGAAGAACTATTTTGGCTCACGCAATGCAATGACTGGCATGAATCATTAAGTAAACTACAACAACACTATAAAGCACCATTAAAGTTAATCACTAAAGGTAAAGATGGCAGTATTGTATTATGGCAAGGTAAAACATTTTCTTTTGATTCGTACCAAGTAAATAGTATTGATACCACCGGTGCGGGTGATGCCTTTGTAGCAGGGCTACTTAGTAGTATTGCCTCATCAGGAATGCCTGAAGATAAACTCATGTTAGAAAGCATGATGACGATAGCTAGTGCTTGCGGTGCCTTAGCGACAACCCAAAAAGGCGCGTTAACAGCACTCCCCGATAGCACATTTTTACAATCATTTATTAGCGATAATCCAACATTAACGGCTAAACAAATCGCTTAGTCAAGAAAAGCATGAATAAGGGCAGCCAACCACATTTTCAAAATAAAATTGTGCTCAGCTGCCCTTATTGCCTATTTAATTCACTGCTTATAAAAATCAAATCGTCTTTAGTACCCGCCACATTGCGATCTTGCCCACTGGTCAATTATAAAAACTTCGTCAATAGTGGTTGGATCAGGGAAAGCTAATTGATCTAATACCTTTGCTACATTTTTGGCAATATCCATAAAACCAATTTTATGTTGCAAAAATGCTTCTACCGCAATTTCATTGGCTGCGTTAAGTGCCGTTGTGGCAGCTTGCCCTTGATTGGACGCTTCTATTGCCAATTTTAAACAAGGATAACGATTAAAATCAGGCTGTTTAAACGTTAAAGCCGAAATTTGACAAAAATCCAAAGGTGGTACACTGGATGGAACACGATCGGGATAAGACATGGCATAAGCAATAGGTGTGCACATATCAGGCACCCCCAGTTCTGCCACCACACTACCATCTTGATAACGTACCATGGAGTGAATAATCGATTGCGGATGAATAATAATTTCCATTTCGTCAGCACTTGCATTAAATAACCAACGTGCTTCGATATACTCAAGTCCTTTATTCATCATGGTTGCCGAATCCACAGAAATCTTTTTACCCATCGACCAGTTAGGATGTGCAACCGCTTGCGCTGGCGTAACCGATGCAAGCTTATCTATTTCCCAATCGCGAAATGGCCCACCAGAACCCGTTAAAACTATTTTAGTAATACCCTGTTCAGCCAAATTAGCAAAACCTAAATTATGCTGTACCGTCATTGGCAAACTTTGAAAAATCGCGTTATGTTCACTATCTACCGGTAACAGCTCAGCGCCATACTCTTTAACTGCTTGCATAAACAGATGCCCACAAGTCACAAGTGATTCTTTATTGGCAAGTAAAATACGTTTACCTTTTTTAATTGCCGCAAGGGTTGGTTTTAGCCCTGCAGCACCAACAATAGCGGCCATCACTTGATCGACTTCGGGCAACTGCGCTAAATCACAAATGGCTTGTTCACCGCTTAACACTTCAATATCCAATTTTAGATTGGCAAGATTTGCTCTTAGCTCATCAGCTGCTTGTTCTGTTGCCATGGCAACATATTTAGGCTTAAATGCCAAACATTGCTCAGTCATTTTGGCTGCATTATGACCACCCACTAAGGCATATGCCTTAAACAGATATGGATTTTGAGCAATAACCGCTAGCGTACTGCAACCAATTGAACCCGTCGACCCTAAAATTGTGATATTTTTCATATTAATACATCATTTTTATATTATGGTTATTGAAAAAAGAGATAAATTCCTTAGTGGGGGCTTTATCGGTAATAATTTGATTAAACAGCGTTAATTCACTAATCAAAGCCGGTTTAACTTGATTAAATTTAGTATGATCGGCAATCAAAATACGCAGGTCAGATTGTTTCATGGCTTGCAACTTCATATCAAGTTCATCAAAATGATAACAAGTGACTCCTCGTGATATATCAACCCCAGCAGCAGAAATAAACGCTTTATTTGGGCAAATCGAATTTAATTGGCAATGCTGTCCAATAGAGGTAAAAATAGCATTATTAACCTGATAATAACCACCACATAAAATTGTCTTACAATTAGGTTTATTTTGTAATGCTAAAAATGCGTTTAATGAATAGCAGATAGCGGTAAAGGTTATTTCATCATCAATAGCATCAATGATAAAAGGGATTGTGGTACCGCAATCAAAAAAGACAGTATCATTTGCATAAACAAGTTTGCTGGCTAGTTTAGCAATATGTAGCTTTTCGTTAACTTGTTTATCTTGCTGATCTGAAACAAAATATTGCGTTGCTTGATAACGAGCTTCACTAACAATATAACCGCCTAAAACCGTTAATGATGTAGGAATATTATTTAAATCTCGTCGAATGGTCATTTCTGAAACAGCTAACAACTTAGCCGCCTGTTTTAAATGAACCTTATCTGTTTTTTTTAAAATTTGAATGAGATCATTAATTCTTTTTTGCGATTGCGTTTCCATTCAGTTTCCATCAATATCAATAAGCGACATAAAGTAGCTTATTGATAAGTTTATTGATTAATAACTGCTTGATGATGTGGTATCACCCGATACAATAGCAATGCCTGCGCTTGCACCTAAACGCGTTGCCCCAGCTTGAATCATTTTTTCAGCGGTTGCACGATCGCGAATACCGCCCGATGCTTTAACACCCATCTCTTTACCTACAGTGTCGCGCATTAATTTAACATCCTCAACAGTTGCACCCGACACGCTAAAACCAGTTGATGTTTTTACAAACGCAACGCCAATTTCTTTACAAATTGTACAAACTTTGACAATTTCTTCTTTGGTTAATAGACAGGTTTCTAAAATAACTTTTAATGGCACAACGCCACAAGCTTTAAATACTGCTTCAATATCATGTTTAACCGCATCGAAATCATTACTTTTTAACCAACCTACATTAATAACCATATCGATTTCTTGAGCGCCAGCTTTAACCGCCATTTCGGTTTCGAACGCTTTAGCGCTAGTGAGCATGGCACCAAGTGGAAAGCCAACCACCGCACACACTTTTACATCACTGCCATTAAGTAAGCTTGCCGCTAAAGGTACATAGCCTGAATTTACACAAACCGAATAAAAATGATATTCCTTAGCTTCATCACAAAGCTTACGAATTTGATCTTCTGTCGCATTCATTGCGAGTAAAGTATGATCAATATACTTTGCATAATTCATAACGAGATCCTTAAAATGTCTTTGTAATAATGTTTAATTAAATATTGTTAGTATGTAAATAAATAGAGATGTTATAAAAATAACAAATATAGCTAAATGTTGTTATTTTTATAACATTATGGCGAAATTGTTTGAAATAGTACAGATAAAAATCTGTGTTTGAGTTTTAGGCTTTTTGTGAAATAAGTAACATTTATGTCAACGCTTAGGTTTCGGCAAATTTTGATGCCGGCATGAGACAAAGAAATAAGCTATTGTTTTTTTGTTAAAAAACAAACAAAAACTCTAATAAAATCAATATCTTTTCCAACCTATTTTTGACAAAAAATCAGGCCTTTTTGGGGTGGAGGATAGAATGAATTAGCCGCGGTGGTTTCGGACGTTTTGAACTTTAGTGGACAAAACGTTCGAAACCTTGCCGTACTATATATACCAATTAACTCGCTCGGCAATACTGAACAGTAATAAAGAGTAACCTATCCAACTTAAGTGATTTGTGATAAAACATCTGATGATTTTTAAAAGATTATGTTAATAATGAAAAGTGGGCACACTTCATTTTCTGACATAGCATCTTTTAAATATAAAATAACAAGAATGATGGGAAAGGAAAATGATAGATATAAAAATTTTACGTTATTTTCTTGCGCTTGCTAAAGAAGAAAGTATTACCGCTGCCGCTAACCATTTGCATTTAACTCAACCTACCTTATCTCGTCAGCTCATGGAGTTAGAACAAACGCTTGGCACCCCCCTATTTATTCGCGGCAGTAGACGAATTACCTTGACCGATGAAGGAATACGATTACGTAAACGTGCCGAGGAGATACTGGAACTTGTGCATAAAACAGAAGAAGAGTTTCAAGCACCCAACGAAAGTATTGGTGGTGATATTTATATTGGTTGTGGTGAAACCGATGCAATGAAGTTGGTAGTAAATGTTATTAAATCAATGCAAGATGTATACCCTCATATCTGCACCCATATTTATAGTGGTAATGCAAATGATGTCACCGAACGTATTGATAAGGGATTACTTGATTTTGGTGTGTTAATTGAACCAACTCATCTAACAAAATATGAATCATTGTGCCTTCCTCAACAAGATACGTGGGGAGTGTTGATGAGAAAAGATTGTGCGTTGGCAAACCTTGAGGTCATTTCTCCATCTGATTTATGGTCATTACCACTGATTGTTTCCCAACAAAAATATGTTAGTGATAGTATTGAACAATGGTTTAAACGAAACTATGACAAATTAAATATTATTGCAACATATAACTTAATATTTAATGCCTCATTAATGGTTGAACAACATATCGGATATGCCTTGTGTTTAGATAAACTGATTAATACAGCTGGCGATAACCCGCTTTGTTTTAAACCGTTATATCCAAAATTAAAAGTGGATGTGAATATTGTCTGGAAAAAATATCATGTATTTTCTAAAGCTGCTGAACTGTTTTTAAAACAGCTAAAAGAACATTTTTGATATTCATCTGCTATTTTATAATGATGAGCAAAAGTAAGGGAGCAACATAAATTCTTACTCCCTTTGCTGTGGAATAACATTTCATTAAAAATTAATAGCTATTTCAGATATGTTTTAAAAAAGGTTGTTAATTTATCAAAAGGGATTAAATCGATTCGATCATAAAGATCAACATGCCCAGCTCCTTTTACATAATAAAGTTCTTTCGGTTCTATCGCGCGGTTATAAGCGTCTTCACTGAACTCTTTAGAATGAGCCTGATCACCTGTGATAAATAACATTGGTCGTGGTGAAATGGTATCAATATCGTTAAATGGATAGAAATTCATAAATTTTACATTACTGGTTAATGTTGGGTGAGTCGTTAGTTCTGGCGTTGAACTTGCAGGCGTATATTCACCACGAGGCGTACGATAAAAATCGTAAAATTCATGGGCAATTGGACCATCTTCTGGTTTGAGTTGCCCTTTATTGACCGTACCACTTGTATATAATGTCTGCCCCCCAGAAAATTCAACATAACGTTGTTCTGCCGCCTGTTTAATAATCTGCTTTCGCTGTTCAAGTGTTAACGAGTGGTGAAGAGCATGGCGATTGGCTGACCCCATATCATACATACTTACCGTCGCAATGGCTTTTAAACGTGGATCAATTTTAGCAGCACTAATAACAAAACTACCACTACCACAAACACCAATTACGCCAATATTGTGACGATCTACAAAAGTTTGATTACCTAAATAATCAACTGCCGCACTGAAATCTTCTGCATACATATCGGGCAATACAACATTACGTGGCTGTCCCTCACTTTCGCCCCAAAAAGATAAGTCAATGGCTAATGTAATAAAGCCTTGTTCAGCCATTTTAGTCGCATATAAATTGGCACTTTGTTCTTTAACTGCACCCATTGGGTGTCCAACAATAATGGCTGGATATTTATTTTTTGGATCAAGCGTTTTAGGCATAAACAAATTTCCAACCACGTTCATTTTATATTGATTTAGAAAACTAACTTTTTGCATAGTGACATTATCGCTTTGATAAAAATTATTCGCATTGTTAGACATATCGGCTCCCATTACTGATGGTGATAAAAATAACCCAAAAAGACTTAAAAAGACGATTAAAGCAGTACTATCTTTGAAATAAAATAAAACCTTTTTCATTAATGTGATCCCTTTAATAAGTAAATGTTAATTCGATATTATCAAGCAATAAATAGTTAAAAATTATTACTATGCAATACGATTTCCTGTTACACGAGTAAATAATCGAAAACTGAGATGAGTTAATATCAAGGCACATAAAAAAATAAGTGCAGCACTAAAAAATATGCCTAGTATCCCTTGATGATCAAAGATGATGCCTCCTATTGCCGCTGCCAATCCAATAGAAAACTGAATCGCCGCAACAGATAATCCACCCATCATTTCGGCTTTATCAGCAAGTGTACGTACAATCCAAGTAGACCAACCCACCGGAATAAAACCAAACATAAATCCCCAAGCAATAACAAGTAACATGTTGAATTTTATATTTTTATCGATAAACATTAAAATAATAGCAAGCATCAATAAAATAAAATGAATAACTATCATCGTTATTTTAAATTGTTTACCCATCACAAAACCCGCAATAACGGTACCAATACAATTAGCAATGCCAAATAGAAGTAAAAGTGTAGAGAGAGTATTTGTTTTTAAGGCAAGATTATGTTCTAAAAATGGTCTTAAGTATGTGAAAAATATATGATATCCCCCATAACTAAATATCGTGGCTACTATTCCTATCGTTATCCAGCTTTGTTTTAAGAGAAAAAACATATTGTTAAAACTATTACCTTGCTGTGCAGGTAAAGTAGGCAATGCTATAAATTGCCAAATAAAGGCAATAACCCCCAGTAATGCCGATAACAAAAAGATATTTCGCCAACCAATCAGATTGCCTAAATAGCTTGCTAATGGTAGCGAAATAATCGTTGCCACTGAAACACCAGCATAGATAATGCTTAATGCACGAGATATATCTTTTGCCGGTACAAGTTGTAGCGTTACCGCTGAAGCCATAGACCAAAAGCCACCAACACATATCCCCAATATGCAGCGCCCTATCAATAGAATGATATAATTAGGGGTAAATGCGACCAATATATTAGCAATCACCAATAAAATAGAGAGCGTTAATAATACTAACCGTCTATTTATTTTTTTTGTTAATGGCGCCAATGTCAAACTTGCAATAACAGCAAAAATACCCACAGCAGTGACCGTTTGCCCTGCCATTCCTTCAGTAATATTTAATGTTTGTGCAATAGGCGTTAACAAACTAATAGGAATAAACTCAGCCACAATAAGACTGGTTACCCCCATAAATAATGAAAAAACAGCAGACCAATGGGATGTTTTTTCTGATTCTGACTGACAGGATAATGATGTTTTCATTACATAAACTACCTTTTATTCAACTAACTCCATAGTGACATTAACGCTGGAACCTTAGCTAGCAAGTACCTCTAAACCAAAGATCAACTTATCTATATAGATAAGATCAGAGTGGATAACACCAGCAGAAATAGTTTAAATAGCTAACTTCAAAAAAGTATAGGCACTTCATCAATCTATGTAAAATACTTATATTTTATAGTTAGATATGCCTTAAAGGCATGGGGTATAAGCCCGTTTTGTTGAGGATATTTAGTTTGTTTTTTGTTGAATAATAGTTAAAAAAGTAAATATTACATCTGTCTATCTTACATTTTTAAATGCTTTTTTACCGTTATCATTGGGGGACTTTCTATTGTTTTAAATGGACTATTTTTAAAGGTAGTAATAGTTAAGAGTTTGGCGCTGAATCGTTTGATAAAGGTATAACTTCTTCTATATCTTGTATAAATTTTCTAGCTTTAGCTATACTAAGTTCGGCTTCTTTTTTGTCTAATGTTTCTTGTAAATGGTAATCACATTTAATTCTAAGTGCTTTTTGTTCTAACAATCTTGCCCTTAAAGAAATTAATTTCATTCTTGGAATGGCTTCATCTTTACCCGGAGCTGCTAAATAATCGGTCACACTTTTATGAGAAGGTTCATCTTTAGGTAATCTAAAATTGATTGAAGATAAGATAGCGTGGTAACAACTATAATACGCTCTAGCAATTGCATTACGATAACCGATTTCATCATTCCGTTTTAATGAATCTTCAGCAAAAGAGAGAAAGTCTTTGCAGTTTACTGACACTTCCTTTCAACCCCCTAAGTAATAACTTGATATTCAGATTTTAGATAACGAATAGACACGCCGAAAGCCTTATCATGAAGGTTTTCATTTTCAGCAATTTTATCAGCCAACTCACCATCTATTTTAGCCAAACGTACAAAATCAGTGTCGTTGGCTGTTAGTATCATAATATTAATATCATCGTCAGGATAATACTCACAACAGATTTGAGAATGTGATAACCGATAGGTATCTGCTATATCAAGAAAAGTTTTAAGTAAAAATTGCATATTTTCATCACTCAATTTTAAATTACTTTGAAATTGACGCAATGAATCAAGGCGTTGAGATAACTCAGAAATAACATCTTTTTTATTTAATTTATCAAGTTCTTGATATACTTTATTAATTCCCTCAAAATTACCATTCCATAAATATGCATCAAACAAATATATTAAAAAATTAGAGTTATTTGAAATTTGATTATTTGCCCTAATGATTTCTGCAATATATTTTTTAATGAAACCTATATCAAATAAATAGGCTATATAATTCATCATAAAATAAGGTTCATTATAAGAAAAAGATTTTTCAAATAGCGATAATGCAACTGAAACATCTCCCTTACAAGCATAAAAAAATGCCCACAATTGATCCCCAATTAAGTCTCCTTGAGGAAAAGGCTTCAAATCTTTACGGAACTCAAATTCTTCACAACCTTCGAAAGTTCGTTCAGAAAAAAGAATCTGTATTAGCTTATCTAATATCATTGTGCTTTTTGTTGCAGGTACATTAGATTTTGCCATCGTTGATAATCCTTATACAGAATTGAATTGAATAATACATAAAATAACTAAGTGATAGTAATATCGGACGCCCAGTAATTAATCATTATAAATTATTGCTTATGATTAACAAGAAAAAGATTTTTCCTATCTAACCAATAAAAATTTAGATTACTTATTTGGTATTTTCCATCCTAAAATAGGTTTCAGTATAAAAATTAGTTTTTCAAGGGAAAAACGCTCTGCTTTATAAAACAGAGCGTTTGTAAGGAAAGGGAAAAAATAGAAGAATTAGAATTCCATTAACTCTTTTTCTTTATCGGCAAGCACTGCATCTAATTTTTTAATTGCGGCATCTGTCGCTTTTTGGATTAAATCTTGTGCTTTACGTTCATCATCTTCTGAAATTTCTTTATCTTTTAGTAACGCTTTGATTTGATCGTTGGCATCACGGCGAATATTACGGATAGATACTCGACCTTGTTCCGCTTCGTTACGAACAATTTTAGTTAAATCACGACGGCGTTCTTCTGTTAATGGTGGCAATGGTACACGAATAACGGTACCTGCTGATGCTGGGTTTAACCCTAAATCAGACGTTAAAATTGCTTTTTCAATAGCAGGAGTTAATGATTTATCAAATACTGTGATAGCTAGCGTTCTTGCATCTTCAGCAACGATGTTAGCTAGTTGACGCAGTGGCGTTGGACTGCCGTAATATTCAACCATAATGCCATCTAATAAACTTGGTGATGCACGACCGGTTCGAACTTTAGAAATATGATTTTGAAACGCATCAATGCTTTTTTCCATGCGCGTTTGCGCTTCTTTTTGAATCTCGTTTAACATAATAAAAGCCTTATTTAAAATAAAGATAATTAACTGGTTACTGTTGCTTTGTTATTAATTAATGTCCCTTCTTGTTCACCTAAAATAACGCGACGCAATGCACCAGGTTTATTCATATTAAAGACACAAATGGGTAGATTATGATCTCTTGCTAATGTGAATGCAGCTAAATCCATCACTTTAAGTTCATCATCAAGTACTTTATCATAACTTAATGTTTTATAAAGTGTTGCTGTTGGATCTTTAACAGGATCGGCTGAATAAACACCATCAACTTTGGTGGCTTTTAAAACAACATCAGCTTCAATTTCAATACCACGTAAACATGCTGCTGAATCGGTGGTAAAAAATGGATTACCTGTTCCAGCAGACAAAATAACGACTCTACCATGACGAAGCAAACTAATTGCTTCGGTCCAGCGATAATCATCACATACACCGTTTAATGGAATGGCTGACATTAAACGGGCATTAACTTCAATTCGGTGTAACGCATCGCGCATCGCAAGACCATTCATTACAGTTGCTAGCATTCCCATATGATCGCCAACAACGCGGTTCATTCCCGCTTTAGCAAGCCCTGCCCCCCGAAATAGATTACCGCCCCCAATAACAACAGCGACTTGAACATTCATTTCAATTAGCTCTTTGATTTCTTGCGCCATGCGATCTAGAACGGTTGCATCAATACCAAAACCTTCGTCGCCTTGTAGTGCTTCGCCACTGAGTTTAAGAAGAATACGTTTATAGAAAGGGGTCACCATACTGAAGTCTCACTATTTCGTTGTTTTATTACTCAATAAGCTAAAAAATTAGCCTATAGCAATTTTAAAATATTTTGTAGATAAACAAAACCGCCTTAACGGCGGTTTTTTGAAACGATTAAGATTGTTTCGATATTGCAGCAACTTCTGCAGCAAAGTCAACTTCAACTTTTTCAATACCTTCACCCACTTCAAAACGGATGAATGAAGCAACTGCTGCGCTCTTTTCTTTTAATAATTCGCCAACTGTTTTTGAAGGATCCATAACAAATGGTTGTCCAGTTAGTGATACTTCACCAGTGAACTTACGCATACGGCCTGCAACCATTTTTTCAGCGATTTCACGTGGTTTACCTGATTTCATTGCGATATCGATTTGAATGTTACGTTCATGTTCAACAACATCAGCTGGAACACTGCTTGGATCAACATACTCTGGTTTGCTTGCAGCAATGTGCATTGCAATATGTTTAACTAATTCATCATCAGCACCATTAGCAGCGACTAATACACCAATACGCGCACCGTGTTGGTAACTACCCACAACATCACCAGCGATTTGTGCAACGCGACGAATGCCGATGTTTTCACCAATTTTAGCAACTAAAGCTGTGCGCTCTTCTTCAAATTTAGCTTGCAGTGCAGCAATATCACTAGTGCGTTCAGTTAATGCTGCTTCAGCAACTTTATCACTAAATGCTAAAAATCCAGCATCTTTTGCAACAAAGTCTGTTTCACAGTTTACTTCTAAGATAATACCAAATTTTTTGTCCGCAGAGATTTTAGAAATAATAACACCTTCAGCCGCAACACGACCTGCTTTTTTAGCGGCTTTTGCTTGACCTGATTTACGCATGTTGTCAATTGCAAGTTCGATATTACCATTAGCTTCAACTAATGCTTTTTTACATTCCATCATACCTGCGCCAGTTCTTTCGCGCAGTTCTTTTACCATAGAAGCGGTAACTTCAGCCATTTTTTAATCCTCTATTTAACCATTGTGATAACTTTCATTAGAATAGGTCGATAGCATTAAGTATCGACCCTGAAAATATTTGAGTTTATTACTCTGCTGCTGGAGCTTCTTCTACGAAGCTTTCTTCAGATACTGGAGATTGGTTTTGCTCGCGACCAGAACGTACTGCCTCAGCAACTGCATTAGCATATAATTGAATTGCACGGATTGCATCATCATTACCTGGTACGATGTAATCAATTCCATCAGGATCTGAGTTAGTATCAACAATAGCAATGACTGGAATACCTAAATTGTTAGCTTCTTTGATAGCGATATGTTCATGGTCTGCACCAATCACAAAGATCACATCAGGTAAGCCACCCATATTTTTAATTCCGCCCAAGCTATTTTCTAATTTAGCCATTTCACGAGCACGCATAAGTGCTTCTTTTTTGGTTAATTTATCAAATGTGCCATCACTAGCTTGTGTTTCTAAATCTTTTAAGCGTTTGATTGATTGACGGACTGTTTTCCAGTTAGTCAACATACCACCTAACCAACGGTGATTAACATAGTATTGTCCACAACTTTCAGCTGCTTGTTTAATTGCTTCGCTAGCTGCACGCTTTGTACCAACAAATAAAATTTTACCTTTACGAGCAGCAACCTTGTTTAATTCAGCTAATGCTTCGTTGAATAATGGTACTGTTTTTTCAAGATTGATAATATGAACTTTGTTGCGTGCACCAAAAATAAATGGTTTCATTTTTGGGTTCCAATAACGAGTTTGGTGTCCAAAGTGTACACCCGCTTGTAACATATCGCGCATTGATACTGTAGTCATGATTTCCTCATTTTGACGTTGGGGTTATGCCTCCACATATCCGCTTTAACCGACCTAATTACACAAGGTAAAAGGCACCCCGGAAAAGTGTAATGATATGTGTGTGTTATAACGTTAATTAATCATTAAATTTAATGCTTTTATTCATCATTACTTTTACAAAAAAATAATATGAAATATAGCGCGCGTTTTATACCATAAATAGTATAATATTGCCAGCTTTATTTGTATTTATTAGCTGTTAGCAAAGCTAATTATCGTTATTTAGATGTAGGTAAGCTTTATTAAGCTTTCATTGCTTGTTTAACAAAAATAAATAAAATCAATATTTTTTATGACGGTTTTTGAGCGGTGATTTTTTATATTAGATTATTTTTGAGGGGGGTAGGTTGTTCTGTAAGCAGACGCTTACAGAACAATGATAATAAAAACTAGCTGAATAACTTATGGCATTGTAGGCAGATCCAATCCCATATACCACCGAAAAATCCTGTTTCTTCGACGTTTTGTAAAGTAACCAGAGGTTGTTCGCTAATCACTTTACCATCTAATAGAAACTGCATTTTACCCACTGTAGTGCCTTTAGTGATTGGGGCATAAATATAATCATCAATTTTATATTCAACTTGCACATCTGCAGAGCGGCCTTTTGGTACAGTAATATAAGATCCATTAATCGCACCTAATTGAACTTTATTTTCGTCACCATACCAAACCGTTTCGGTCGCTAATGGCGTACCTGCTTTTATAGGGTTTGCGGTTTCAAAAAAGCGAAATCCCCAGACTAATAACTTTTTACTTTCTTCTTCACGACCTTTAAAGGTGCGACCACCCAGTACCGCTGAAATTAAACGAGTATTGCCATCAACCGCTGAAGCAACTAAATTGTAACCTGCTGCATTGGTGTGGCCTGTTTTAATGCCATCTACATTTAATGTAGTATCCCAAAGTAAGCCATTTCGATTAAGTTGGGGTTTTGATAGGGTATAGGTAAATTCTTTTTGTTTATAAATGGAATATTCTTCAGGTAAATCACGAATTAATGCTTGTCCTAAAAAGGCCATATCTTTGGCTGTTGTGTATTGGCCTGGGGCATCAAGTCCGTGTACAGTTTCAAAATGGGTATGATTTAGTCCAATTTTTTTGGCGTAATCATTCATTAAATTAACAAAAGCACCTTGGCTGCCAGCAACATGCTCTGCCATTGCAATACACGCATCGTTACCAGATTGGATAATGATGCCTTTGTTAAGATCAGAAACCGATACCGTTTTACCGACTTCTAAAAACATTAATGATGATCCTTTTAACACAGGGTTACCTGTCGCCCATGCGTCTTTGCTGACCACAACCATATCATCATTTTTAATACGTCCTGACTGCAATGCTTGACCAACTACATAACTGGTCATCATTTTAGTTAAGCTTGCCGGATCGCGCTGCTGTTCAGCATTATATTGTGCTAAAATTTCACCTGATTTTGCATCGATTAAAATATAAGATTCAGCATCTAACTGTGGAATAGCTGGAATAGGAAAAGCCATTTCGGCCGATGCTGATGAACAAACTGTAAGCACGAAAAAAGCAAAAGATAATTTAAATTTCTTTGTCATTTATTTAAATTCCGTTAAATATTTTTAGATAACATATATCGATGTGTGTGGATAGACATCATAATGCCAAAACTTGCCATTAATACGACTAAAGATGAGCCCCCATAGCTTATGAGTGGTAATGGTACACCAACTACAGGTAAGATTCCACTGACCATACCTATATTAATAAACACATAAACAAAAAACACTAAAATTAGCCCACCCGATAAGATTCGTCCAAATGTGGTTTGTGCTTGCGTAGCAATAATCAGTCCGCGCACAATTAAACATAAAAAGAGAATCAGTAAAACGATAGATCCAACAAAACCAAACTCTTCAGCAATAACTGAAAAGATAAAATCGGTATGTCTCTCTGGTAAAAATTCAAGTTGCGATTGTGTGCCTGCAAGCCAACCTTTACCCCATATACCGCCCGATCCAATTGCTATTTTGGATTGAATAATATGATAGCCAGCCCCGCTTGGATCAAGCTCAGGGTTGATCAGCATTAATACGCGTTTTTGCTGATAATCATGCATTAAAAAGAACCACATAATAGGTAAAAATATGGCTATTAAAATGAGCGCAACAAGAATATAGCGCCAGTTCATGCCTGCTAAAAAGATAATAAAAATGCCTGACATAACAATCAAAATTGCGGTACCTAAATCGGGCTGCATCGCAACAAGTAACGTCGGTACGCCAATAATAGCAAGTGTTTGTAAGGTGGTGTTTAATGGTGGCGGACATCCATCACGATGAATGAATTTGGCAACCATTAATGGCACCGCTATTTTGGCAATTTCAGAAGGTTGAAACCGCAAAATACCTAAATCCAACCAACGCTGTGCGCCTTTACTGGTATAACCAAAAATATCCACTAACAATAGAATCAAAATACAAACAACATATAGATACGGTGCCCACTTTTCATAAGTTCTGGGTGAAAACTGCGCCAACACAATCATTACAACAAAACCAAGCAATATTTGTATTGCTCGCTTTTGTATCATATCAATACTTTGCCCCGTTGCACTCCAAAGAATATAAAGACTATAACCAAGTAATAAAGTAATAAATAAAAAAAATAGCGGATCAATATGTATCTTTTGCCAAATGGATTTTTTGATATTATTCATCATTAATCTTCAGTTCCTATATTTGATGATGATTCATCAAGCTCTGTTGAATTATTGCCTAAAAGGTAAAAATCCAATATTTTACGCGCTACCGCACCACCGTTTGAGCTTCCGCCCCCACCATTTTCTAAAACAATGGCTAATGCAATTTTTGGCTTATCGTAAGGGGCATAAGCAATAAATAATGCGTGATCGCGTAAATGCTCAGGGATCTTATGCGCATTATAGATTTCATCTTGTTTCAAACCATAAACTTGCGCGGTACCCGATTTACCTGCTGCCTGATATTTTGCATCAGCATAAATCTTACGTGCCGTTCCTCGTGATCCAAACATGACGCGATTCATACCTTCTTTAGCAAGTGACCAATAAGTTGGGTTGACATCAACTAGGCTATTTGTTTCGATATAATTTTCAGGATTAACTATTGGTTGATGTTCATTTGAATTTAAAATATCACTCTTTTTATATAATAAAAAATGTGGTGTGTAAGTTTTACCATTATTGATCAAGGTCGTTAATGCTTTTGCCATTTGGATTGGGGTTGCCGTCCAATAACCTTGACCGATACCAACTGGAATAGTATCGCCTTGTAACCAAGACTTTTTATGGCGCTTCATTTTCCATTCACGACTCGGCATAACCGCACGAGTTTCTTCGTTTGGTGATATATCAATACCTGTTCGCTCACCATAACCAAATTTAGTCATCCATAAATTTAAGCGATCAATCCCCATATCATAGGCAACTTGATAAAAATAGGTATCAACTGATTCTTCAATTGCTCTTAATACATCAACGCGACCATGCCCCCATTTAAGCCAGTCTCGATAACGGCGTTCAGTACCAGGTAATTGCCACCAACCGGGATCATTAACCACGCTTTTTGGTGAAATAACACCTTCACTTAAAGCCGCAATAGAAATAAAAGGTTTCACTGTCGAAGCGGGCGGATAAGCACCCAGTAAAGCCCGATTAAAAAGAGGTTTACTTGGATCTTTAAGCAATTCGCTATATTTACTACTTGATATCCCACCTACAAATGGATTGGAATCATAGCTTGGGCTAGAAACCAAAGCTAAAATCTCACCATTATTCGGATCAATAGCAACTACGGCTGCTTTACGCCCAGCGAGTAATTGCTCAATATAAAGCTGCAATTTAAGGTTAATAGATAAATAAATATCCTCGCCTGCTTTCGGTGGGTGCTGGTTAAGTTGTCGGACAATACGCCCTCGGCTGTTGACTTCAACCTTTTCATAACCCGGTGTTCCGTGTAATACGTCTTCGTAATATCTTTCTATCCCCATTTTACCAATATTAAAAGTAGCCACGTAATCACTGGTTTTATTTTCATCATCTAAACGCTGTTTATCTTGACTGTTAATTTTAGAAATATAGCCAAGAATATGAGTAAGAGATGCACCATAAGGGTAGTAACGATGCTGTATATCGACGATTGAAACATAGGGAAAGCGATGCTGATCAACAACAAAACGAGCAATTTGTTGTTCGGTCAAATTATCTTTTAATGGAACAGGCCTGTGCGCTTTATAATTACGACGTTCTTTTTGGAAATTTTCAATATCTTCATCAGTTAAATCGACGATACTTTTTAACTGTTCAAATTGTTCATTGAGATTTTTTATCTTATCGGGAATGATATTTAATTGATATGTAATATTATTAATGGCTAATGGGGTACCATTACGATCATAAATCATGCCGCGATTAGGTGGAATAGGAATAATTTCAATGCGATTATCATTGGATTTTGTGCTGTAATAACTGTAATTCAAAATCTGTAACCCCGAAAGGTTAACCAGCAAAATAATAATTAAAATAATAATAACAACAAATGAAAATAACGCTCTGCGAAAAAACAACGTTGCTTCTGCTGAATGATCTCGAATGTTCGTTCTCTTTTTTTTACTTGATATAGAGATAATAGAACTCCTCTAAATACTTTTTTCTGTTTGTGGCTTATGCTGCTGTTCTTCCCATTTTTCATAAGCGTTAACAATTCTAGCAACCACAGGATGACGCACCACATCTTCACTATTGAAAAAATTAAAGCTAATTTCTTCAACTTGGCTGAGTACTTCAATAGCATGACGTAAACCCGATTTTTGATGACGAGGTAAATCAATTTGAGTGATGTCGCCAGTGATGACCGCTTTTGAATTAAAACCGATACGGGTTAAAAACATTTTCATCTGTTCAATAGTCGTATTTTGGCTTTCATCAAGAATAATAAACGCATCATTTAACGTTCGCCCACGCATATAGGCGAGTGGTGCCACTTCAATCACGCTTTTTTCAATTAGTTTTTCAACTTTTTCAAAGCCAAGCATTTCAAATAAGGCATCATAAAGTGGACGTAAGTAAGGATCCACTTTTTGACTTAAATCGCCTGGCAAAAAACCTAGCTTTTCACCCGCTTCAACGGCAGGACGGGTTAGTACAATACGACGAATTTGTTGCTTTTCAAGCGCATCAACTGCGGCGGCTACCGCTAAATAGGTTTTACCTGTTCCAGCAGGTCCAATACCAAATGAAATATCATAATCTAAAACATGCGCAATATATTGTGCTTGATTTGCCGTTCTTGGTTTTATCACACCTCGTTTAGTTTTAATCATCACCAGCTTTCCACCTTGATGATCGATATAAGCAGGTAAGTGTTTACTGACCTTTTCAAGCGCACCTGTTTCTTTTATTGCTAAATGAATTTGTTCGGGTTCAATATCAACAGTTTTATCTTTTATTTTGGTTTGTTTATAAAGAGACTGCAAAATATCGACAGTGGCTTGCACACAAATTCTATCGCCTGTTATTGCAAATAAATTGCCACGGTGATTAATTTCAATACCTAATCGACGCTCAAGTTGTTTAATATTGTCATTATAAGGACCACAAAGACTATTGAGCCGCTGATTATCAGCTGGTTCAAGCATGGTTTCATGTGTCGTAATATTCAAAGATAAACCTCTAATCAATTAGTTTTAATTACTAAGACGCTGTTCACATAAAGAACATTTTTCAACGCCTTTAAGAAAATCCATTTTACATTGATAACAAGAAACAATGTTTCCGTTAACAACATTATTTACTGCATTTGTTGATTGTTTTTCATCAAATCCTTGTGCCTTTAATTTATTGACCAGCATTGAAATAGGTGTTCCGCTTTTTAACTCTTGTTCAACATATGATGCAACTTGTTCTTCAAATGTTGGCGGCACATATTCGAGCACTTTTTCATTATAATCACTATTGCACTCATTACACTTTATATAACGCCCTAATGTTTCGTAACTGAAAATAGGAATAAAAAACAGTGTAAAATACTTAGCTACTTTTATCTGCGTATATTTTTGTTGTTTTTCGTCGTTAGTAATATTTTGTTGTGAACAACAATTAGGGCAATTAAATTGTCCACTATGTTCGTTAACTTCTCTTCCGCGAGTTCCAAAAATAATAAACATATTTTCCTTTCTATCCTTTATTTAATTATTTTCTAAGTTCTATTATAAAAATTAGCTAAATATTTTACGTTTCACTTTTACGGTTGATAGATCCCAACGCCTAAATCATTTTCCTTTCGGGTTCGTGATATAACTGACATTGGCGATTCACTAACACGTAAATCCATTTCATCTTCAGTTCTAATCACTTTTCCTCGTAATGAATTTGGATAAACATCAGTAATTTCAACGTCAACAAACTTGCCAATCATATCAGGACGACCTTCAAAATTAACAATTCGATTGTTTTCTGTTCGACCGGTTAATTCCATAAGGTCTTTTTTGGATGGACCTTCAACTAAAATACGCTGTACAGTATTTAACATACGACGACTAAATTGCATAGCTTGCTGATTGATTCGTTCTTGAAGAATATAAAGGCGTTGCTTCTTCTCTTCTTCTGATACATTATCTTCCATTTCAGCAGCGGGTGTACCTGGGCGCGCTGAATAAACAAAGCTATAACTTAAATCAAAATTGACATCGGCAATCAGTTGCATGGTTTGTTCAAAATCTTGTTGTGTTTCACCTGGGAAACCAACAATAAAATCCGAACTAATTTGAATATCAGGACGCACTTTACGTAATTTTCGAATAATGGATTTATATTCAAGCGCAGTATGCGTACGTTTCATTAAGTTTAATACACGATCTGATCCACTTTGTACTGGCAAATGTAAAAAATTAACTAGCTCTGGTGTATCACGATAAACATCAATAATATCATCGGTAAACTCAATTGGATGACTGGTTGTAAAGCGAATGCGATCGATACCATCAATGGCTGCAACTAAGCGTAATAATTCAGCAAAGGAACAAATATCACCATCAAATGTGGGGCCTCGATAAGCATTAACATTCTGACCTAATAAATTAACTTCACGTACACCTTGTTCAGCCAGTTGCGCAATTTCATAAATGACATCATCACAAGGTCTGCTGACCTCTTCACCTCGGGTGTAAGGCACTACACAGTAAGTACAATATTTATTACATCCTTCCATAATCGACACAAATGCGGTTGGACCTTCGCTACGAGGTTCAGGCAGACGATCAAATTTTTCAATTTCAGGAAAGCTTACATCAACCACATGATTGTTGTTACCACTGCGAATCTGTTCAATCATTTCAGGTAAGCGGTGAAAAGTTTGCGGTCCAAAAATAATATCTACAAATGGTGCACGTTTACGAATTTGCGCACCTTCTTGCGAAGCAACACAACCACCAACACCAATGATGATATTTTTATTATGTTGTTTTAAGTTTTTCCAACGACCTAGTTGATGAAAGACCTTTTCTTGGGCCTTTTCTCGAATAGAGCAGGTATTTAATAATAAAATATCAGCTTCTTCGGCATTGTCTGTTAAGGTTAAACCATGGGTGGATTCAAGGAGATCAGCCATTTTTGTTGAGTCATACTCATTCATTTGGCAACCCCAAGTTTTGATATGTAATTTTTTGCTCATCAATAACTCAGCTATATTTAATTGTTAAAATGAAAACGGGTTTAAATCCGCGATTTTAGCGAGCCATATTGTAATCCTTTGTAGTTATAGGGTCTATAATAAAATAAAAAATGGCAACGCAAAACGTTAGATAGACCTTTTAGAATCCCTAAAAATACTGTCAAGAAGTTTCAGGTAGATATGTGTTTTAGTATAAAACTCTTTTTCAGGTATTTTTCAGATGTTTTGTGATTTTTGCTATTATGAAATATACCACCCGATGTTAAGATAGATAAAAATCAATAAAATCAAATTTGTAATATCATATAATTGTTTATTAAATGCTAATTGAGCTATAACATTAAAAATTGATGCTTTATTGATTAAAAAGTGGGTGAAGATAAGAATCATTCTTTTTAAAATCTTTATAATTTATGTTATTATTTGCGATTAACTCATATAGAAAATAAAGTGTTTAGATTAAATATGTCAAAAACATTTAGTCCTACAAAGCGCCTATTAGTTAAAGGTATTATTGCGACTTGTTTGTTATCTGTCACTCGTATAGGCTTTGCTGCAACAATGGCACAAGTTATTGCTGTGCGTGTTTGGCCATCATCAACCTATACAAGAATCACTTTAGAATCAAATATCAGATTAAAATACAAACACTTTCTATTGAGTAATCCGAACCGGATCGCAATTGATATTAGCAATATTAATTTAAATCCAACCTTAAAAAATATTTCTTCAAAAGTATTAAAGCATGATCCTTATATTAAATCGATACGCGTTGTTCAACGTGATCCTAAAACAGTGAGAATATTGATTGAATTAAAGCAGGGCGTTAAACCTAATACTTTTACCTTAGCACCGATAGCGAAATTTAAACATCGTTTAGTGATGGATCTTTATCCATCTAAACCCGCTTCCACCACAGATGATGATCCTTTACTTGCACTTTTAGAAGAGTATAAAAAAGGTGATCTCACTAAAAAACAATCTGAGATCAAAACACAAACGAATAAAAATAAAAATGCCCCGATTATCGTGGTACTCGATCCTGGACATGGTGGTGAAGATCCTGGTGCTATTGGCTACAATAAAACACGTGAAAAAGACATTGTTTTACAAATTGCACGGCGTACTTATAATTTACTTAAGAAAGAGCCTAATATAAAAGTCTACATGACACGTAATGAAGATGTATTTATTCCTTTAAAAGTACGAGTAGCTAAGGCACGATCTTTACATGCCGATCTATTTATTTCTATTCATGCTGATGCGTTTGCTAATCGTTCTGTTGGTGGTTCCTCTGTTTTTGCATTATCAACACGTGGGGCAAGTAGTTCCGCCGCAAGTTATTTAGCTCAAACCCAAAACGAAGCAGATCAAATAGGTGGCGTGAGCCGCAGTGGCGATAAATATTTAGATGATACTATTTTAGATTTAGTCCAAAAAACAACGTTAAGTAATGGTGTGTTACTTGGTAATGCTATTTTAAATCGAATGAAAAAAGTTAATAAGTTACATAAACCATCACTTGAAAAAGCAGGCTTTGCAGTGTTAAAAGCGCCGGATATTCCATCTGTTTTAGTCGAAACAGCCTTTATTAGTAATGTTACTGAAGAAAAAAAATTAAAGACTGCTTCATTCCAAAATCAGGTATCTAAATCAATTGTTGATGGTATTAAAGATTATTTGAAAAAACGTAAACATTAATATTGTACAAAAGTTTCAGAAAAACCTGTGTTTTAGTATAAAATTATTGAATAATAATCAAACATCTTTCAGCATCTAACTCTGGTATAGTTAATTTGATATTTTGTTTAAGCGTAAAACCATCAGGAATAGGATCAATATCACTTCCTTTTAAAGCATAAAAAGATCCGTGCTTATTAGGAAGGTGCTTACACCAATTAAGCATATCTTGCAAAGAGGCAAAAGCTCGGCTAATAACCCCATCAAATTTTTTATCGTTATACTCTTCGATTCGGCTTTGTACTGGATTAATATTTGTTAGCTTTAATTCAAACTGCACTTGCTTTAAAAAGCGAATACGCTTACCTAAGCTATCCACTAAATCAAATTGTTTAGTGGGGTTAATAATAGCTAATGGAACGCCTGGTAAACCAGGACCAGTTCCTACATCAATAAAGGTTTTGCCAGTTAAATAAGGTGATACAACTAAGCTATCCATAATATGCTTAACTAACATTTCGTTCGGATCGCGCACTGCTGTTAAGTTGTAAGTTTTGTTCCATTTGCTGAGCATTTCAACATAATGGATCAATTGATCTATTTGTGATTCAGAGATCGAAAGATCCGCTTGATCAATTAGACTAGTGAGTTTCTTTTTTAACATAATTTTTCTTTTTTAAATAAACTAATAACATTGAAATAGCAGCTGGTGTAATGCCTGATATACGAGAAGCTTGTCCTATAGATACAGGCTTATGTTGCTTTAATTTAGCCACAACTTCATTCGATAATCCAGATATTTCGGCATAATCAATATGCTCAGGAATAAGCGTTTCTTCATTGCGCTTTTGACGTTCAATTTCTTCTATTTGCAGTTTTATATAACCATCATATTTTACTTGAATTTCAACCTGCTCGGCAGCTTGTACGTCAGATAAGCCAGGTGCAAATAATGAAAGTGATTTCAATGTGTTATAACTCATTTCAGGCCTTTTAAGTAACTCTTCACCATTGGCTTCTTTCGTCAAATTAGCACTTAAAACAGCATTAACTTCATCGATGGTTTCAATATGAGGATGTACCCATATATCCTGTAATCTTGCTCTTTCTTGTTCAATAGCTTCGAATTTTTCATTAAAACGACGCCAACGATAATCGTCGACCATGCCTAGTTTACGACCTATTTCAGTTAAACGAATATCAGCATTGTCTTCGCGTAACATTAAACGATATTCAGCGCGCGAGGTAAACATGCGATAAGGTTCGTTAGTGCCAAGTGTACAAAGATCGTCAACTAGTACACCTAAATAAGCCTGATCGCGGCTTGGATACCATTGATCTTGATCATATGCAAAGCGGGCTGCATTTAAACCAGCAAGCATTCCTTGTGCAGCCGCTTCTTCATAGCCTGTTGTACCATTGATCTGTCCAGCTAAAAAGAGCCCTTTGATCACTTTACTTTCAAGTGTTGGTTTAAGATCCCTTGGATCAAAATAATCATATTCGATCGCGTAACCCGGTCTTATAATGTTGGCTTTTTCTAATCCTTTCATACTACGGACAAATGCAAGTTGCGTATCAAATGGTAAGCTTGTTGAGATCCCATTTGGATAGATCTCATTGCTATCTAATCCTTCAGGTTCTAAATAGATCTGATGAGAATTGCGATCGGCAAAACGCATGATCTTATCTTCAATTGATGGGCAATATCTTGGTCCTACACCTTCAATAATGCCTGTATACATAGGGCTGCGATCTAAATTAGATCTAATAATATCGTGGGTTGTTTCATTCGTGCTGGTGATATAGCAAGGGATCTGCTTAGGGTGTTCATTTGTATTACCCAAAAATGAAAATACTGGAACAGGATCATCACCATATTGCGTTCCCAATTTTGAAAAATCAATGGTTCTAGCATCAATTCGTGGTGGAGTACCAGTTTTTAAGCGCCCCATTCTAAACGAATATTGATGTAGTGATTTTGATAAGCCGATCGAGGCCGGATCGCCAGTGCGACCGCCACTATAATTATCAAGCCCTATGTGGATCTTACCATCTAAAAAAGTACCTGTTGTAAGTACAACAGCTTTGGCTTTAAAAGAAACACCCATTTGAGTTTTTACACCAATGATCTGATCGTTTTCAATGATCACATCTTCAACCGATTGTTGAAACAACATTAAATTTTCTTGGTTTTCAAGTGTTGTTCTTATCACTTTACGATACAGAGAGCGATCCGCTTGTGCACGGGTAGCTCTAACGGCTGGACCTTTGCTACTATTTAAGATCCTAAATTGGATCCCAGCACGATCGATAGCATGGGCCATTAAGCCACCCATTGCATCAATTTCTTTAACCAAGTGGCCTTTACCTATACCGCCAATGGCTGGGTTGCAAGACATTTGTCCTAATGTATTGATATTATGGGTTAAAAGTAGTGTTTTTCGTCCCATTCTTGCTGATGCCATGGCTGCTTCTGTTCCGGCATGGCCGCCGCCGACGATGATGACATCAAAAAGATCTGGATAAAACATAAAAAAGCCTCGTATTTATTTTGTGTACAGAAGATCGCTAATTTAGATCTGAAGATTTGGTTTATTTAGGGTAGGGAATTTTACTCATCTTTTCGATTACGTCAAATGATCTATTTTGATCGCGATCTAAATAAAATAAGATCTTTTAGATGATCTTTTTATTTTTATTATTATTAATGTGGATCCTTTTTGTTGATAACTCGTTTTTATAATTATTTTATAGGATCTTATCGATCATCTAATTCTGTTAATTGATCGGATCTTTTTTTATTTAAACTTGTTTATAACTATTATATTTATCCACAGAAGATTTATTGGGTAAGGTTATTAATGCGATCATAACAGCTTATGATCCTAATTTATCACAGAGTTATCCACAAAAAATAAATCTGTTTGCTTAATTTTTTATCTTTTATTGGTTTTATTTTATACTTGAGTGAAAGATCCGTTATTAAATAATTTAATCATGTTTCTATCTTTGTAATGCTGTTTTTTAATTTACTTGATATTTTTGTTTGGAATGATTTTAATCAATTACTTTATTTTACACCTGATATATCTCTTTTATTAAACCAATATTAATTGGGGTATTATTTTTTGTTATGTTGGAATATTTTTTGTATTTATGCCTAGCTTTAGGACAAAAGCTGCGTAGTCATTAGATTCAACCAAATAAAAAATATTTTTCAGATGAAAATAATTTATTTTTTATAAAAAAAAACGACAGGATGGTAAGCTATTACATAAATATGAGTATCAAATAATGCTTTGAAAATAAGGAAAAGAATCAGCAAGTCATTATTACATTAGTCGATAGATTCAGTTTTGCTTTATTATGTGGTGAATTAAGCTATATTTGTACAACTAAAGTACACATTAAATAATTTGAAGAGTAGGATATTTCACTTTTCTATAAAAGTGATTGATTTTTATAAAAGCAAATTTATACTTAACATGATTATGTTTTATTGTGAGGTTCGTTTATTACTCTTTCGCAGCTACCTTTACCTTTTTCATTACCCAATAATGAAACTTTTGATAGTTTTTATGTCGGTGATAATCGATTATTGTTTGATTCATTGCAAACCTTATTAGGTAAAGAGGGGTTTAATATCTTTTATATATGGTCGGCTAGCGCTGCGGGTCGAACTCACCTTTTACATGCATCAAGTCAAAATAAGTTAGCCAGTTATATTCCCTTAAAACAGTACTATCATCTTGTGCCTGAAATTCTGCAGGGGTTGGATCATTATGATTTAGTCTGTTTAGATGATATTGATGCAATAGCTGGTCATAGAGATTGGGAAGAAGCTATTTTTGATTTATTTAATCGTTTAACTGAAAAAAACGTGAGTAAATTATTGATAACGGCAAGTAGACCTCCTAAACAAATTTCTTTTATATTACCTGATTTGGTTTCTAGGTTATCTTGGGGTCAGGTTTATCAATTAAAAGAGCTTAGCGATGATGACAAGCTTAAAGCTTTACAATTAAGGGCACAATTAAGTGGGTTTGAATTATCAACAGAAGTTGGGTTATTTTTATTAAAGCGCGTTAACCGTGATATGCGTACACTGTTTTCTTTATTAGAAAAGTTTGAAGTTGCAACGCTTGCGCAACAGCGTAAATTAACCATTCCTTTTATTAAACATATTTTGGATTTGTAATATGAGCAAGAAACCTGATGCTATTGTTTTTTTTGATTTAGATGGAACATTATTTAATAGCCAAATTGATGTATTACCCAGCTCTTTGGAAGCTATAAACAAATTAAAACAAAATAATATTACACCAATGATGGCAACGGGTCGAACACCTTGTGAAGTGGTTGATTTAATGAAAAAGACTCAAATTGAGTCGATAATTGGCATGAATGGGCAAGTTGTTTTATATAAAGGCGAAAAGGTCTTTACTAATGATATTGATAAGGGTGTTATCGATCGGTTGTATCAATTTTCTAAACAGCAAACAGGTATTCCACTGTCTTTTTATAATTACGAAATTATGCGAGTGTCGCAAGATAGCCAACCAACTAAAAAATTTTATCGTTTCCTAAAAGAGCAAGTGCCGCCTGTTGATGATCAGATTTATTTAAAAACACCTATTCAGATGCTTTTATTACTTTGTGAATCAGGAGAGGCACTTTATCGAGATGTTTTTCCTGAGCTAACCTTTATTCGTAATACGCCTTACTGTGTTGATGTTTTTAATCATGGTGGATCTAAAGGGTATGGTATTACTAAGTTACTACAAAATAAAGGGTTTACTGATGTACCAACCTATGCCTTTGGTGATGGCATGAATGATTTTGAAATGTTTCTAACCGTTGATCATCCTATTGCTATGGGTAATGCTGTTGATGAATTAAAAGCACAAGCTGAGTTTGTTACGGATACAAATAATAATGATGGTATTGCTAATGCATTGAAAAAATTTGGATTGATTTAGAATTTTCCTATAAATAGGGATTAATATAAAAAATATAGGTTGGGAATAAAAATAATGGATAACTATAAGATAATATTTAAAAAAATAGTTTTAATATTAGGTATAACATTAACTACTTATTCTGCTAACGCTGATAATGAAAATATAATTAAATATATTTCGAAAATAAAAAATGTTAATACAATGAAACCTACTCTTCGAAGGATTGATGACACTATTATGATTGAAATGGCTGAAAGAATCTTTTTTTCAGAAGAAACACCATGTGGTAAAAAATATCAATCTATTAATGCTAAATCTATAGATCTATCTGATGAAGAATATTATGGCTCTTTTTGGTCCAATTTATCAACACACATCAAAAACGAAGAATATTTTCTTATTACTTCTGAACCATGCGATTCCATAAAAGGTGAACCTCTAATTACTAATATTCAAGTTTGTAATTCTGATATTTGTGATAAAAAGTATCTACCAGCGAATGATATCATGTGGATAATGGATTACGAAGGTAAGTATTATTTTACAGTTGAACATGATGCTAGTTATTATATTGATATTCCTTTAATTTTTGATGAAGATAAAAAGCTTTGGAAAATAAAGGGTTGGTATTTTAAAGATGATGACAACAAATTGCTTGATAAACCTTTATTGGCTTTTGATGGCTATACTAGCACTGATGTTACTAAAAATAATGAAATAAAATTTAGTAATTTTTTTACATTTTATTACCTTTCAGGTAATAAAATGAAAGAAGTACCTTATAACAGTAACGGTGAAATAGATGGACTATTTATTAGTTATCATGATACACCAGATAGTAAGGTTTTTGAAAAAGTTCCTTTTAAGAATAATAAAAAAGAAGGAAAAGCGATTGTTTTTTATAAAGATGGTTCTATTGAATCACAACCTATTTACCATCAGGATTTTAATATTGATGGATCATGTAATCATTATTTCCCAAATGGACAAATATATCGACAGCATACATATTTAAATGGTAAATATGAGGGAGACTATATTGATTATTATGAAAATGGTCAAATTTTAGAAAAATCAACTTATCATAATGGAAAAAAAGTTGGTATATCTGAAAAGTTTTATGACACAGGTGAACGTTATTCTATAAGTCATTATGATGATGAAGGACTTTCACATGGTGAATTTGTTATATTTGATAAAGATGGATCGAAAAAGACTAATTATATTTATGATCATGGAAAAACAATTGAACATAATAATTGGAAAAATGGAATAAAAACTGAAGAATCCTTTTATTATAATGAAAATAAACAGCAACATTTAGATGGCGTACATCGAGTTTGGTATGATGATGGGAAACTTAAGCTTCTTGAGAATTATAATAAAGGTAATAAAGATGGAGTATTTCAACGTTGGTATCCTAATAATAAGCTAGAATATGAAAAAATTTATAAAAATAATCAGTTGATAAGTTCAATTGAATGGAATGAAAAAGGTATTAAGGTATCTGAGGCATTTTATGATATGGATGGATTAGAACAAGGTGAATGGAAAGAATGGCATGATGATGGTACAAAGAAAAAAATAGCTATATATAAAAATGGTAAATTAGACAATCGTTTTCAGCGTTGGTATAAAAATGGACAACTAAAAGAAGATGAATTTTATAAACAAGATAAACTTGATGGTGTTCAAAAATATTGGCATGAAAATGGAAAGCTAGCTAGGGAAAAAAATTATATCGATGGAGTGTTATTTGGTACTTATACTAGTTGGAACGAAGATGGACTTGTTGAATCTATAATGGATTATGAGCAAGGTAACTTTGTATCTTTAGTATCGTATCGATATAATGATAATAATCAAAAAATAATTGAATATAGAAAAAAGTATGTTAATGGTAAAGCTGTGATTGAAAAAATCACCTTTGATGAAAAGGGTAAGGTTATTAATCAAACTACTCAAACAGAATAAGGCTTATTTTTTATGTGTTTATAAAAATTAAAATTTTTATTGATAAATAACCCCTAAACAAACAGCTTGGCTTGCACCAGTTACCTCGGGAATGTTTGATGGAATATTATTGATTCGACAATAAGCAAGCCAAGCAAAGGCTATTGCCTCCATATCATCGCCATTTATACCTTTTGTATCGGTTGTTAATACTGCCCATGAGGGTAATAAAGCCGATAATCTTTGCATAATTAGTGGATTTTTAGCACCTCCACCGCAAACTAAAAGCTCACAAGGTAATGCGCTGACTATAGGTAATTTATTTATTTCATTGGCAATGGATAAAGCGGTAAATTCAACCAGTGTTGCTTGAATATCTTGTGCTTTTAAATATGTTCCTGCTAATTTTTTATAAAGCCACGATAAGTTAAATAGTTCTCGTCCTGTACTTTTGGGGGCGGGTATTTGAAAATAGTCTTCTTGATATAAAAGGTTTAATAATTTTTGGTTTATTTTACCTGTTTTTGCCCATAATCCGCCCTTATCATAGTTTTTATCTAAGTGCTCTTTTATCCAACCATCCAGTAATACATTACCTGGACCAGTATCATAGCCTAGGGTGGTTTGATTGGGTATTAATACCGAAATGTTACTAATACCGCCGATATTTAGTATCACGCGATTTATTTGTGGATCTTGTAGTACTGCTTTATGAAAAGCTGGAACAAGTGGTGCGCCTTGTCCGCCATAAGCCATATCTTTACGACGAAAATCAGCAATAGTGGTTATACCTGTTTTTGCGGCAATGATATTGGCATCACCAATTTGTAAGGTAAAAGGATTATCACCGTTTGGTGAATGGTAAATTGTTTGTCCGTGACAGCCAATAGCTTTAATTTGTTGTTTATCGATATTATTATCTTTTAAAAACTTATTTATGCTATCAGCAAACAGTTTGCCTATTTGATGATCTATCTCACCTAAATTTTGTAATGTGGTTTGTTGGGTTTCACATAATTTTAGTAAATGCTGTTTTAAATCGGCGGGCATTGGATAGCAGTTGCTCGCTATTGATGCGACATTTTTTGCGGTAATATTTACTAAAGCAATATCAACTCCATCCATGCTAGTACCTGACATCACACCAATATATAAATTTTGCATAACTTTATCCTTGCCGAATGATTTTTCCTGTTTTGATGTCTTTTATTTCCGATGGTTGTGATCGATGACCTGTGTCACCGGCTAAAATGGGGAAATATGGACCAAATTGTTTGGCGACTTCGATGGCAGTTTTGCAAGGATTATGAGTAGAAAGATTAGCGCTAGTTGATACTATTGGTTTGCCATAAAGATCACAAAGCTTGCAAACTAAAGGATGATTAGTGACGCGTACCGCAATAGAATCAAATTTACCTGTCAAAAAATAAGGCGTATTTTTATTTTTAGGAAAAACCCAAGTAACAGGTCCAGGCCAGCTAGTAAGTGCTAACTGTTTTTGTTCATTGGTAATGGCGGATACATCTATGTAAGGAATTAGTTGGCGGTAACAGCTAGCAATTAAAATCAAGCCTTTATCTATTGATCGTTGTTTTAGTTGTAGCAACTTTAATACGGCTGATTCATAATCCGGATCACAACCTAGACCAAAAACGGCTTCAGTTGGGTAAGCGATCACTTCACCATTTTTTAAATAATTACTTATTTCCGATAGCGTTAATAAATTAGCCATTAAATTTGAATATCAACTGAGTACAATTGGTATTTATATTAAACCTAGGTTTTAGGTTTTGCAAATTAGCATGATTTAGCTTTTAAATGGTGGCAATAGTGAGTGTCATAGTCTATAGTCATTCCCAGTTTATTTGTGGAAAATGGTTAGCTGTAAGTTCAACGGCCTGTTGCATATTAATAATTTTAAGCCTTGAATCGATAATATTACCTAGTCCGCGAGCTTCAATATCACTGTTGATGATATAGCAATGTTCGGTTTTATGGATAATATCATTTAATAATGGATTATTTTGTATCGCCAGAACAACACCATTTTGCCAGAACAATACGGCATCTTGATCTGATATTAATTGTGGGTTTATGATTGAATGATTTGCTGTCGAGATTGTATGTAGCATTTTTTTCACTTTTTATACTAAAACGTAGGGTTTCCTGAAACTTTTTTACAAAATTAAGGTTATCTTGTTTGGTACATCTTTAATGGTTATTAGTATATAATAAGAACTATTTATTGAACAAAGAATTCATCATGAATCCGATTATTTTAACCGACGAGCAACAAACAATTTTGTTTGGTAGTAAAATTGCCAAACTGTGTTTAAACTATTTTTCCAAGCATGATGATACTATTGTTATCCATTTAATTGGCGATCTTGGTGCTGGTAAAACGACTTTTAGTCGTGGTTTTTTACAACAATTAGGCCATAAAGGTAATGTAAAAAGTCCAACTTATACATTAGTAGAACCCTATCATTTTGAAAACTTTTCTGTTTATCATTTTGATTTGTATCGACTTTGCGATCCTGAAGAGCTGGAGTTTATGGGGATTCGTGAATATTTTGCTTTGCGATCAATTTGTTTAATTGAGTGGCCAGAGCAAGCAAAAGGTATTTTACCTGGTGCTGATATTGAAATTCATTTGGCTTATTTAGCGCTTGAGCGCACCGCTTTTGTGCAAGCAACAAGCGAAAAAGGTCAAACAATCATTAATTTATCACAATAGAAGTAAACAATAAAAAGACGAATGAAAAAATTAATCACTATTTTTATGTTATTGCTGCTTTGTAGCTCTGTTTATGCTGCCAATGTTGTGGTTGTCGTCGATGCGGGTCATGGAGGTAAAGATTCCGGAGCAATAGGAAAAAATAACATATATGAAAAAACAGTCACGCTTTCAATCGCCAAAAAGCTTACTACTTTGCTAAATAAAGATCACAGTTTTAAGGGAGTATTAACCCGTAGTCGTGATAATTTTATCTCTGTTTCGCAGCGTTCGGAAATCGCCCGTAAAAATAGAGCTAATTTATTAGTTTCAGTACATGCTGATGCTGCGCCAAATAGGGAGGCTACAGGTGCATCGATCTGGGTCTTGTCAACTAAACGAGCTGATACAGAATTGGGCAGATGGCTTGAACAGGGCGAAAAACAATCAGAATTATTAGGCGGGGCTGGTGATGCGTTAAGCGACGATCATAATCCTCACTTAAGCCAAGCGGTATTAGATCTACAGTTTTCTTATTCTCAACAAGTGGGTTATGAGTTAGCAACACAAGTATTAAAAGAAATGAAAAAGACAGTAAAACTACATAAATCTGCCCCAGAATATGCAAGTTTAGGCGTATTACGTTCGCCAGATATCCCGTCAATTTTAGTTGAAGTTGGCTTCATTTCTAATGAAGGTGAAGAACGCTTGCTAAGTAGCAATGTTCATCAAGATAAGATAGCGAAAGCTATCTATCAAGGTATAAAAAATTACGTTAAACAAAATCCAAAATTTGGGGAACAACATTAATGGCAATTCATATCCTTTCTCCCCAATTAGCCAATCAAATTGCTGCTGGTGAGGTGGTAGAACGTCCCGCGTCTGTCATCAAAGAGTTAGTTGAAAATAGCCTTGATGCGGGTAGTACTCAAATAGATATTGACCTTGAGCAAGGTGGCTGCAAATTAATTCGTATTCGTGATAATGGTTGTGGTATTGCTAAAGATGAATTAGCGTTGGCACTTGCTCGTCATGCGACAAGTAAAATCAGTACGCTAGATGATTTAGACGCAATTATTAGTCTTGGGTTTCGTGGTGAGGCGCTAGCGAGTATAAGTTCGGTTGCTAGATTGACATTAACTTCACGTACCGCTGAACAATCCGAAGCATGGCAAGTTTATGCTGAAGGGCGGGATATGAAGCCGATGATTAAACCTGCAGCCCATCCAGTAGGATCGACTGTCGAAGTACTAGATCTGTTTTATAATACACCTGCAAGACGTCGTTTTTTAAAAACAGAAAAAACTGAGTTTATGCATATTGAAGAGTTTGTTCGGCGTATTGCACTTGCTCGTCCAGATGTTACCTTTAATTTACAACATAATGGTAAACTTGTTAAGCAGTATCGTTCATCAGCTCTTGAAAAACGAGTCGAATTAGTTTGCGGTCGATCTTTTATGCAAAAAGCTGTAAAACTAGATTGGCAGCATGATGATTTACTCATTCAAGGTTGGGTCACCAGTAGTGAAAGTAGTGATTTGCAGTATTTTTATGTTAATGGGCGAGTCATCAAAGATAAATTACTTAATCATGCATTGCGTCAAGCTTACATCAGTCGTACTAATGAACAACAAAGTTATGTGGTGTTTTTACAAATTGATCCAAAACAAGTTGATGTTAATGTTCACCCAGCCAAACATGAAGTCCGTTTTCATGAAGCGAGACTGGTTCATGATTTTGTTTATCAAGCGATTGTGATGGCCCTTGAATCAAATTTATCTGTAATAGAAGAAAAAGTAACCATAACCCCTAATCGACAAGCTGCCGGTGAGAATATTTTTAATCAAAAAACGGCTGCTGATTCTTATCAAACCCGTAGTCAATTATCGAAAAAACCAAATAATTATGCTAAAGAAAATGCATTGTATGGCGAGTTAGTCAATGTTGCACCTTCCCAAGAGACAGCGCAATTTGAGCAAAAACAGTCATTCTTATCGGTAGAAGAAAATGAAATAACTGAACCACAAAAAGCAGTTATTGAAGCATTATTTCCTAAACGAAATACGCCACTACAAGCATTGCAACAGCAACTTGATAGCTCATCATTAGTACAATTTGGTCGGGTATTAACGATTATTCAGCCCGATATTGCATTACTTGAAAAGTATGAAGATAATCAGCAAAAATTAATGCTGATGAAATTACCTATTGCTAAGCAAAAAGTGACTGCTATTAAATTATTATCACAAGACTCTGAAAAATTGCTTATCCCATTAACAATATTAATTAATCATAAAGAGCAGCAAGTTCTTTCTAGTTATAAAGCACAGTTGGATTTTTTAGGTTTTGATTTTTATATTGATAAAACAAAATTGTATTTGCAAAATGTTCCTAAAATGTTGCGCACTATCAATTGGCAGCAATTATTACCGGCATTAATTGCTTTTATATCCGATTCAAAAAATGGAGAGTTAGATCCTACACAAATAGCGGCTTGGTTAGCTAATCAGTATGATGATAATCGCACTATGATCTGGAGTGTGGCTAAAGTCATTGCGTTGCTTGCTCAATTAGAAGAGATAGATATTAATCTATTACAACAAGAATCATTTTTATATCCGATTGATATACAATCTTTAACTCAATCAATTTTATCATGAATAAACCAAAAATTATTTCATTAATGGGACCAACAGCATCGGGTAAAACGGCATTTGCTATGGCGCTTTACGATCGTTATCCTATTGATATTATTAGTGTCGATTCTGCTTTGATTTATCGCGGTATGGATATCGGTACCGCAAAGCCAACGAAAAAAGAGCAACAAAATTATCCACATAAATTGATTGATATTTGTGATCCCGCAGAGAGTTATTCAGCGGCTAATTTTAGGCATGATGCAATTGTAGAAATTGAAAAATCACTAAAAAAAGGTCGAATTCCATTGTTAGTTGGTGGGACAATGCTTTATTTTAAAGCGTTAATTGAAGGGCTTTCACCACTTCCAGCGGCCAATAGTGAAATTCGTGAACAAATAGAAGAAAAAGCCAATAAATTAGGTTGGCAAGCGATTCACGATGAACTAAAAAAAGTCGATCCCATTTCGGCTAAAAGAATTCATCCTAACGATCCACAGCGCCTTAATCGTGCTTTAGAAGTTTATTTAATCTCGGGTAAGAGTCTAACTGAACTGACGCAAGAAAGCGGTGAAGCGTTACCTTATGATATTATGCAGTTTGCTATTATGCCGCAAGATAGGGCACAGTTACATAAACGAATTGAACAACGTTTTTTACAGATGCTAGATCAAGGCTTTGAAGATGAAGTAAAACTGCTTATGCAGCGATCTGATTTGCATTTAAATTTGCCTTCTATTCGTTGTGTGGGGTATCGCCAAATGTGGGAATATTTAAATGGTGATATAAGTTATGATGAAATGGTTTTTAAAGGTATTTGTGCTACTCGTCAATTAGCGAAACGGCAGCTCACTTGGCTTCGTGGCTGGAAACAACCGATCACATGGCTAAATAATGATAATATGGACTCAATTTTCCAAAAAATATTATAAGTAGTAATTTTTATAGCGAGAATAATAGTATACAATTATGAATTGTATTGTTGGTAAAATTATGTACATTATTGTCAATAATTTAGTATTTTTTTATTTTTTTAGTTTAAATTTATTAAAAATTTAGTTATTTGTGCATAAATTTTAGTTGATCGGTTCAAGAGAAGCGCTTTTTATGTTATTTTGGTAGATACTAAAGATATATTTTAAATAGTATGTAAAAATACATTGATTACATCATAAATGTATTTATTTTATCTTCATATAATTATTTTTTAAAGGATAAACTTATGTCAAAAGGGCAGTCATTACAAGATCCTTATTTAAACTTGCTTCGTCGAGAGCACATTCCTGTATCAATCTATTTAGTTAATGGTATCAAGTTACAAGGACAAATTGAATCATTCGATCAGTTTGTTATTTTGTTAAAAAATACTGTAAGCCAAATGGTATATAAACATGCTATCTCGACAGTCGTACCATCTAGACCTATTTCTGGATTGGTATCTCAGCCTGAAGAGGGAGCTGAAAGCTGATATTTCAGTGGAGAATCTGATTGTTTGAACGATATAAAGGCGGTGAAACTGCCTTATTAGTCCATGTATTCTTCCCTCAAGAAAGTGATATCGAGGATCTTAAAGAGTTTGAAGTATTAGTTTCTTCAGCTCAAATAGATATTCTCGATATCGTAACAACTTCAAGAAAATCGCCTCAAACCAAATATTTTGTTGGTGAAGGTAAAGCGCTGGAAATCGCTGAAAAAGTTGATCAACTTGATGCTTCCGTTATTTTAGTCAATCATACTTTAACCCCCTCCCAAGAACGCAATCTAGAACAGTTGTGTAAATGTCGTGTTGTTGATAGAACAGGATTGATTCTTGATATTTTTGCACAACGAGCCAGAACACATGAAGGTAAATTGCAAGTCGAGCTAGCGCAGTTACAACACCTTTCAACTCGATTAGTTCGAGGTTGGACGCATTTAGAACGACAAAAAGGGGGAATTGGTTTACGAGGTCCTGGTGAAACGCAACTAGAAACAGATAGACGATTGATTCGTCATCGTATTCAGTTGATTTTATCAAGGCTTGCAAAAGTCGAAAAGCAGCGAAATCAAAATCGTCAATCAAGAAATAAAGCTGATCTATCAACAGTATCTTTGGTTGGTTATACTAATGCAGGTAAATCAACACTATTTAATGCAATAACCAATGCTGAAGTGTACGCTGCTGATCAGTTATTTGCTACGCTCGATCCAACGCTACGGCGGATTATTGTTGATGATGTTGGCGAAGTTGTTTTAGCTGATACAGTTGGTTTTATTCGTCATTTACCCCACGATTTAATTGCCGCTTTTAAAGCGACACTACTTGAAACGCAAGAAGCCACTTTATTATTACATGTTATTGATGCTGCTGATCCAAATATATTGGATAATATGCATGCTGTTGATGAAGTGTTGCTTGAAATTGACGCCAATGAAATTCCAACATTACTCGTTATGAATAAAATTGATTTAATTGAGGGTAAACAGCCAGGTATTGATCGGGATGAAAACGGCATACCAATTCGAGTTTGGATTTCAGCGCAAAATAGTTTAGGATTGGATCAATTATTTATTGCTTTAAAAGAAAGGTTAGCCAAGCAAATTCAAGTTTGCCATTTAAGTTTACCTGCTTATTTAGCAAGACTTAGAAGCCGTTTATATCAGTTAAACGCGGTAGAAAATGAATTTATTAATGAGGATGGTAGTTTTCATCTAGATGTGAGAATTCCCTCAGTTGAATGGAATCGCCTCTGTAAACAAGAGCCAGATCTGTTATACTTGATCAATAAGCAAAATAACAACTAATTGTTAAATGGAGCATATAAAATATGGCGTGGAATCAGCCCGGCAATAACGGACAAGATAACGACCCATGGGGAAATAATAACAAAAAACCAACAAATAATTCATCTGGTGGTTTATTTGATAAAATTAAAGACCTCTTAAAAAAAGGTAATTTAGGCAATAATAGAGGGAGCTCGGGAATTAAATTACCAATGAATACTGCTAAAGTTATTATATCTATAATCATTTTACTTGTTCTTGTTTGGTGTGTGAGCGGTTTTTATACCATTAACCAAAGTCAACGCGGTGTGATTACTCGCTTGGGGCAAGTCCAACCAGAAATTATTCAACCTGGTTTAAATTGGCATCCACCATTGATTGATAAGGTGTATAAAGTTGATACGCAAGGTACGCATAATTTTAATGTAAATGGTTTTATGATAACAACGGGTGAAGATCTAGTCTTTGTTGAGATGAATGTTCAATATCGCATTAGTAATCCTATAAAATATTTATTTAATGTCACTAATGTTAAAGATAGTCTACAACAAGCTGCTGATAGTGCTTTACGTACTGAAGTGGGTAGCTCAAGTATGGATGATATTTTAACTGATGGGCGTTCAGCATTGGAAACCCGTACAAAAGATGAGTTAGTCAATGTTATCAATAATTACGATATGGGAATTAGTATAGTGGATCTTAATTTCCAATCAGCTCGTCCTCCTGAAGCAGTACAAGAAGCCTTTAATGATGCAATGAATGCTCGAGAAGACAAAAAACGTGAAATAAATAAAGCGGCTGCCGAAAAAGTTCAACAAGTACAGCAGGCAGAAGGGCGCTCTGCAAGAATTTTAGCTGATGCTAATGCTTATAAGGTTAGAGTGGAACTCGAAGCTGCAGGAGATGTGGCCCGTTTTGAAAAAATCTTACCACAATATAAAGCAGCACCAGAAATTACTAAAGAACGGCTATATATTGAAACCATGGAAAGAGTATTATCTAAAACCAATAAAATTATAGTTAATGATAAAAGCGGAAATTTAATGGTATTGCCTCTAGAACAGTTATTAAAAAATAAAAATGACAAAAAATCTGAAACAATGACTTTATCAAACTCAAATAGTGAATCTAATTTTAATATGCCGATCTCCTCTGAAACGATAAAAGATCAACCTCAGGCAACGCAAGCATCCCCTAAAGAGGTTAACAGCGGCACTAATAACACTATTAATGCGGGCAATACTACACGGACTCCGCGGTTTATGGGAAGATAAGGAGAAAAATATGCGCAAATTATTGATTCCTATAGTATTTATTTTAATTGGTATGTTTTTTTCTAGTGCTTATGTTGTTGAAGAAGGGACTTGTGGCATCGTTTTACGTTTTAATAAAATTATAGAATTATCTGGTCCTGGATTACATTTTAAAATACCAGGGATGGATAATGTAAAAGTTGTTGATGCTAAAATCCAAACAACAAATAGTTCTGATAGTGTAGGTCGAGAACAAAAGTTCATAACACGTGAAAATAAAGATTTAGTTGTTGATTATTTTGTACAATGGAAAATTGTTGATTTTAATCGATACTATGAAACTATTGCTGGCGGTAATAGTGTTGAAAACTTACTCCTTGCTCGATTAAATGGTCGTTTAAGAGCTGAAATTGGTAAATTAGATATCATTGATATTATTAATGATACAAATAATAATTCGCGTAATTCTATAATGACACGGGTAAAAGAAGCATTAAATGGTACAGCTCAAGAATTAGTTAAAAGCGAATCATCCGAAAAGCTCATTGGTGAAACTGAAAAAGACTCCGAAAGCAATAAGACGAGTATGCGATCTTTTGGTGTTGAAGTGATTGATGTTCGTATAAAGAAAGTTAACTTTCCTCAAGAAATATCTAATTCAATTTATGAACAAATGAAAGCGGCTCGACAAGTTGTTGCACAAAATCAACGTTTTCAAGGTGTTAAAAAAGCGGATGAAATACGAGCAGAGACTACGCTAGAAGTAACAAAGATATTATCCGAAGCTGAACGCCAATCTCGAACTATTCGTGGTGAAGGTGATGCCAATGCCGCTAAGCTTTATGCAGATACTTTTGGTAAAGATATCGAGTTTTTTAGCTTTATTCGTAGTTTAAAAGCTTATGAACAAAGCTTTACAGGCAATGATATTATGGTCATTAGTCCTGATAGTGAATTTTTTCAATATATGAAATTAAAATCTAATAACTAATTGAATGAGATAAATAATCTATGAGTAATAATGTTGTTGTGCTAGGTACACAATGGGGTGATGAAGGCAAAGGTAAAGTTGTTGATTTACTCACAGAAAAAGCAAAATATGTTGTTCGTTATCAAGGTGGACATAATGCTGGTCATACATTAGTGATTAATGGTGAAAAAACCGTATTACATTTAATTCCATCAGGAATCTTACGCAATGATGTGATAAGTATTATTGCTAATGGTGTTGTACTATGTCCTGATGCCTTAATGAAAGAAATGAACGAGTTAGAAAAAAGTGGTATTCCTGTTAAAGAACGGCTCCTCATTTCTGAATCATGCCCTTTAATTTTACCGTACCATATTGCATTAGACCAAGCGCGAGAAAAAGCGCGTGGCAGTAAAGCTATTGGAACAACCGGGCGCGGTATTGGTCCTGCTTATGAAGATAAAGTGGCACGGCGTGGGCTTCGAGTTGGTGATTTATGTGATCGCCAAGCTTTTGCTGAAAAATTAAAAGAAGTGATGGAATATCACAATTTCCAACTAGTTAATTATTACAAAGCAGAAACAGTAGACTATCAACAAGTTTTAGATAATACATTAGCGATAGCTGACATTTTAGTTGCTATGATTGCCGATATTCCCGCGCTTTTAGAAGAAGCACGCAAAAAAGGCGAGAGAATTATGTTTGAAGGGGCGCAAGGTACATTACTTGATATCGATCATGGTACTTATCCTTTTGTGACTTCATCTAATACTACAGCCGGTGGTGTTGCTACAGGTTCTGGTTTTGGTCCACGTTATGTTGGTTATGTGCTAGGCATTGTTAAAGCTTACTCTACACGTGTTGGTGCCGGTCCGTTTCCTACAGAATTATTTGATGAAACCGGTGAGTACCTATGTAAGCAAGGTAACGAATTTGGTGCAACAACAGGTCGTCGTCGTCGTACTGGATGGCTTGATGCTGTTGCTGTTCGCAAGGCTGTACAACTTAATTCTGTTTCAGGATTTTGTTTAACCAAACTCGATGTGTTAGATGGACTTAAAGAAGTGAAGATCTGTATTGGTTATCAACTACCAAATGGTGACGTCATTAAAAATGCTCCTGCGGCAGCAGAAGAGTGGAGTTTAGTTAAACCTGTTTATGAATCAATGCCTGGCTGGAGTGAATCAACCTTTGGTATAAAAAGTTATGATGCTCTTCCACAAGCAGCTAAAGCTTATATTAAACGGATTGAAGAGTTAACCGAAACACCAATTGATATTATTTCAACAGGACCAGATCGAAGTGAAACAATGATTTTACGTGATCCATACCAAAACTAATTTAGCATCAATCAAATCGGGATAATTGTCCCGATTTTTTTTAGGATGTTGTTTTCCAGAAAAAGTTCACAACAATAAGAGGAAATTATGACCAAACTAGGGACGCCATTATCACCAACTTCAACTAAAGTATTACTTTGTGGTGCAGGAGAGCTTGCTAAAGAAGTTGTCATTGAGTTGCAACGGTTTGGTTGTGAGGTCATTGCTATTGATCGTTATGCTAATGCACCTGCGATGCAGGTTGCTCATCGGTCCTATATTGTTAATATGCTTGATGGGGATGCTCTAAGAAAAGTCATTGAAGCAGAAAATCCAGATTATATTGTTCCAGAAATTGAAGCTATTGCAACATCTACACTCATTGAGTTGGAAGAAAAAGGCTTTACTGTTATTCCAACTGCAAAAGCAACACAACTAACCATGAATCGTGAGGGAATTCGTCGACTTGCAGCGGAGGAGTTAAAATTACCAACCTCACCTTATCGATTTGCTGCAAATGCAACTGAATTTAGAAAAGCAGTCAAAGAAATTGGTTTTCCTTGTTTAGTCAAACCCGTTATGAGCTCTTCAGGCAAAGGACAATCATTATTAAGAGGCGAAGCAGATATTGAATCTTCATGGATATATGCACAAGAAGGTGGGCGAGCCGGTGGTGGAAAAGTGGTTATTGAAGGTTTTATAGATTTTGATTATGAAGTGACATTATTGACCGTCAGGCATATTCATGGCGTCTCATTTTGTGAACCTATTGGACATCGCCAAGAAAAAGGAGATTACCGAGAATCTTGGCAACCACAACCAATGTCTAATGAGGCATTAAACTTGGCAAAAGATATAGCAACCAAAATAACTGATGCCTTAGGCGGGCGAGGCTTGTTTGGTGTGGAATTATTTGTTAAAGGAGATCAAGTATGGTTTAACGAAGTTTCTCCTCGTCCTCATGATACAGGTATGGTTACACTTATTTCACAAAATTTATCTGAATTTGCGTTACATACTAGAGCAATATTGGGACTACCAATTCCCATTATTGAACAATATGGTGCAAGTGCTTCAGCTGTTTTAATAGTAGAAGGCGATTCAAAACAAGTCTCCTTTGCTAATTTAGATAAAGCATTGAATGAGCCACAAACTGATTTACGCCTATTTGGTAAACCAGAAGTAAAAGGAACAAGAAGGATGGGCGTTGCGTTAGCTAAATCGGTAACGGTAAAAGAAGCTATTAATAAAGCTATTAATGTAGTAAAACAAGTAAAAATAACCTTATAACTAGTTGTTTTGTGCAAAAAGCAGTCATTTAATTTAAAAAAAGCAAAATTTATAAAATAGGGGTTGACGTATACGAGTGAAGTGAGTAACATACGCAACCCTTGAGACAGCAAACTAAATTAACAAAATGTTGATTGAAAGTTGAAGCTGTTAGCTCTTTAAAAATAAGAAACAGACAATCTG
>NZ_WTEV01000101.1 GCF_009795885.1 Gilliamella sp. Pas-s25
GAGGAAAGGAAACAGGCAAGTGAAAACAAGCCCATTTCCCTACTCTAACAATTCACCATGTGACAGAGAAGTAGAATTTATTTGGAACATTGAATAATTCTTCTGACTGTTCACGACGAAGAAATTATTCATACCAAACCAAGTAGATTTCTGCTTATTTCTGTTACTACAGGAGTAAGTATGAAAGAGTACACTAAGTTTAACGAAAAAGTTAAAAGTAGTCCAGCTCCAGCGACTCCTGACATGAATGAGCTATGGCACAATATTGATTGGGTTAAAGCAACAAAACATGTTAAGGGATTG
>NZ_WTEV01000102.1 GCF_009795885.1 Gilliamella sp. Pas-s25
AGGAGACGGGGTTACACTACAACCTAAATCGCTATTATGATCCATTTACAGGCAGGTATATTACCCAAGATCCGCTCGGTATACTAGGCGGACAAAATAATTACCAATATGCTGGTAGTGATCCGATAAATTGGGTTGATCCGTTAGGGTTGATTAAGGTTGAAAATAATGGGTTTGAACATCTGGAGCTTTCAGATAGGCACTTGCTAGATAGGGTTTGTAAATACCCCAAACTTAGTACACAACTCACGTAGAAAATTAAGCTGCCTGTTTTAATGTTTTATACTCAATAGGTGTCATGT
>NZ_WTEV01000013.1 GCF_009795885.1 Gilliamella sp. Pas-s25
TCGAGTTATGGTTGTTTTTTGCAGAATTATTATAACTCACATCATGCCGTCTAAAAAATAATCACGAAAGATCAACACGCCCTAGAAAGGAATAAAAAAGTAAAGGATCATTTGCATGAAAAAAAACCTCATTCAAATACTAATAATGATTTTAATATTATCAACAACAACAGGATGCTGTCTGCTATTTCGCCAACCAGTACGAGAACGACCTGATGTAGAATTAAATAACAATCAGCTATGTATCAGCATCCCCAAGGGAAAATACTCCCAAAATAGGTTGTTTAATATTAGGTTTATAAGTATCAGTGAGAAAATAAAAGATGGCCCTACGTATGATCGCACAAGATATTATAGTGGAATGACTGATACAGGCGTAAAAATGCAATACCAAGTTCACCCTGGTGAATGCTTAAATCTTGATTATCAATTTAAAACCGATGTACGTTACTATGTATTTATTAAAGCAAAGCAACAAAACAGCGAAGGTTGGAATATAGTTAAAAGATTAGATAAAAGATTGATACTAAAAAAACAAGACGATGGCTCATTACAATTGTTAGAGTATTAAACAAACAACATATTAAACCAATTTAAATAACAAACATAACTTTATCACAACAATAAATAACCTTATGAAAAAGAACTTCGCAATTATATTATTAATTATTATTCCGTTAATATCACTAACAGGCTGCTACCCACACTACAAAACTGAAGTTGTTACTGCTACACCAGATATAACATTAAATAATGACAATCAACTATGTATCAGCATACCTACAAACCAAATTATGGCAAACCAATCAATTCCCATTGATACTATTTATATTACAGAAACAACTCTGTCAGAAAAGGGCTTCCTAGAGGAATGGGAAAAAGATAATTGGAAAGGAGATAACATTCGTTCTGGCGAATGCTTGAAAATTGAATACCCTTTGCAAGCAAATACAACTTATCGCATTAAATTTACCAGTAAGTTGACTTCTGACCCAACATTCTATACATATTTTAGATGGATAAGGAAATTCCGCCTAGAAAAACAAAATGATGGTAAATTTAGACTATTATTGGACAACAAAGCTAATAAATAATAGCACTTCAGCTCTAATTTAGCTCTATCCAAATTTAGCATTGACCTTAATTATCATTAAGCTAGGGTAACCTAGCTTAATCATTATTATCAGATTAAATCAACACATAAAGCTCTACACGATTAAAATGTAAATATAAATTTACTAAAACCACAAAACAAAAACATTCCTCATAAATTCTGATTAATAAGTGAAAATTTCATTTACTATTATGTAATTTTGTGTTTACATAATAAGCGTTTGTGTAATTAATATTTTACATATAAAATATAAATGATTTTAACAAGGAAAATAAAAATGTTAAAAGATACCCTAAATAATGTTCGAATCCGAGACGAACACATGTTAATCACCCCTGAAGAAATCAAACAGCTTTATCCTCTTTCTGAAGATTTAAAAAATCAAATAGCCTCATCCCGCCAAACCGTTGTGGATATTTTAGAAAGGCGAGATCACCGATTACTTATCGTCTGTGGTCCTTGCTCTATTCATGATCCTATTGCAGCACTTGAATATGCGCATAAATTAAAAAAACTCTCAGACGAAGTTAAAGATCACTTATTTATTGTCATGCGTGTTTATTTTGAAAAACCAAGAACCACTGTTGGTTGGAAAGGTTTGATTAACGATCCTCATATGGATAGCTCATTTGATATTGAGCATGGACTAAAAAAAGCACGTAAATTACTGCTCGATATTGCTGAAATTGGCTTACCTATTGCAACCGAAGCGTTAGATCCCAACACACCACAATATATTGCCGATTTAATTAGCTGGTCAGCAATTGGCGCAAGAACCACTGAATCACAAACCCATCGAGAAATGGCCTCAGGGCTTTCGATGCCTGTCGGTTTTAAAAATGGCACAGATGGTAGTTTGGATGTTGCCATTAACGCCATGAAATCAGCCTCTATGCCTCATCGTTTTGTAGGCATTAATCAACAAGGGCAAGTGACCGTTTTACAAACTGTGGGGAATCCACATGGCCATGTTATTTTGCGTGGTGGTAAATCACCTAACTTTGATGCTGAAAATGTCGCATTATGTGAAATTCAAATGCAAAAAGCAGGATTATTACCTAACTTAATGATTGACTGTAGCCATGCCAATTCCAACAAAGATTATCGCAATCAACCGATTGTTGCCAACTCAATTATTGAACAAATCAAACATGGTAATAATTCAATTATTGGCGTGATGATTGAAAGTAATTTATTTGAAGGCAACCAATCTTCTGAACAACCACCAGAGGACTTCAAATATGGTGTGTCGGTTACTGATGCATGCATTAACTGGGAAGAAACAGACACACTATTGCGAAAAATGGATCATGTTTTAGCACAACCACTGATTGAAAGGCAAAAGCAATCGGTTACAGCTTAATCGATCAATAGATAAATATATCGCCGACATTATTATCGGCGATATATTTTTTAACCTAGCTGCTTACGAGCATTACGGAACATTCGCATCCATGGGCTATCTTCGCCCCAATTATCTGGGTACCAAGAATTTGTTACAGTTCTAAATACCCGCTCTGGATGTGGCATCATAATAGTTGCTCGCCCATCTTCAGATGTCACTGCTGTAATACCGTTTGGCGAACCATTTGGATTGGCAGGATACTGCTGTGTTACTTTACCATAATGGTCAATATAACATGCCGCAATTAATCCTGATGATTCTAAATTGGTTAGATGCGCATCATCACTAACCTCAACACGTCCTTCCCCGTGTGAAACCGCAATTGGCATATGTGATCCCGCCATATCAGTAAATAGCAACGAAGGGCTTGATTGAATTTGCACTAAGCTAAAGCGCGCTTCAAAACGTTCTGACAAATTACGCACAAAACGAGGCCACAAGTTAGCACCAGGAATCAGATCTTTCAGATTCGACATCATCTGACAACCGTTACAAACCCCTAACGATAACGTATCTTTGCGATGAAAGAATCGTTCAAATTCATCGCGCACCTTTTGGTTAAATAAAATCGATTTAGCCCAACCTTCACCCGCGCCTAGCACATCGCCATAAGAAAAGCCACCACAAGCAACCAGTGTACTAAATGGATCAAGCGTAATACGACCTGAAAGTAAATCGGTCATATGCACATCAATGGCTTCAAAGCCAGCTCTATCAAATGCAGCGGCCATTTCGACATGCGAATTAACCCCTTGTTCACGTAAAATGGCAACTTTAGGTTTTGCACCTTTAGCAATATAAGGCGCAGCAATGTCCGTTTGTGGATCGAAAGTTAAGTGCACATTTAAGCCTGGATCATCTTCATTTTGTTTCGCTTGATGTTCTTGATCGGCACACTCAGGATTATCACGTAACCGCTGCATCTGCCAAGTTGTTTCGGCCCACCATGTTCTTAACATTGAGCGCGACTCACTATAAACCACAGCAGATTTATTACGCACAATAAATTGTTGTCCTGCTTTAGCACGACCCAAAGCATGAACCGTATGGGATAAGCCAAACTGCTTAAAGCAAGCCATCACATCATCTAAACAACTATTGGCCACCTGAATAACAGCGCCAAGCTCCTCATTAAATAGCGAAGCAATCACATCATGGCCTAATTGAGAAATATCAACATCAACACCACAATGCCCAGCAAAAGCCATCTCGGCTAATGTAACAAACAGCCCCCCATCGGAACGATCATGATAAGCAAGCAGAGCATTTTGACTGACTAAAGCTTGAATGGCTTGATAAAAATTAAGCAGATCTTTAGAGTTATGTACATCCGCAGTTTGTTGACCTAAATGACGATAAACTTGCGCCAGCGCAGTTGCGCCTAATGCTTGATGACCGTTTGATAAATCAACCAACAATAATGTATTATCTTGATCGGTACGCAATTGTGGTGTCACGGTTTTACGCACATCTTCAACGCGTGCAAATGCTGAAATCACCAACGATAACGGCGACGTCACTGTTTTCTGTTCGCCATCTTGTTGCCATGTGGTTTTCATCGACATCGAATCTTTACCAACTGGAATTGCAAGTCCCAATGCTGGGCATAGATCTTCACCTATTGCTTTAACGGCCTGATAAAGCCCAGCATCTTCACCCGGATGGCCAGCAGCGGCCATCCAGTTAGCTGAAAGCTTAATGCGTTTGATATCGCCAATATTCGTTGCGGCAATATTGGTAATCGCCTCACCAACAGCAAGTCTTGCCGAGGCAGCAAAGTTAATTAGTGCAACTGGCGCGCGCTCCCCAATGGACATAGCTTCGCCATAATAACTATCAAAACTTGCGGTGGTAACAGCACAATCGGCAACAGGTACTTGCCAAGGACCGACCATTTGATCGCGCGATACCATCCCCGTCACAGAGCGATCGCCAATGGTAATTAAAAAGGTCTTTTCGGCAACCGTTGGCAAATGTAAAACCCGTTTGACTGCATCATATAAATTAATGTCAGCAGTTGAAAAATTATCACCATGCGCCTGATGTGTTTTTACATCGCGTTGCATTTTAGGCGTTTTACCAAGAAGTACATCCAATGGCAAATTAATTGGATTATTATTAAAATGATCATCATGCAAAGTAACAGCTTTATTCGCTGTTGCCTCACCAATAACGGCATAAGGCGCTCGTTCACGCTGACAGAGCTCGTCAAACAATGCTAATTTATCGGAATGGATAGCAAGCACATAACGTTCTTGCGATTCATTACACCAGATTTCTAGCGGGGACATACCCGGCTCATCACTGAGTATTTTTCGGAGCTCAAATTGACCACCACAGCCCCCGTCACTAACCAGCTCAGGCATCGCATTAGATAACCCACCGGCACCCACATCATGAATAAATAAGATAGGGTTATCTTCGCCTAATTGCCAGCAACGATCGATAACTTCTTGACAACGGCGCTCCATTTCAGGGTTATCGCGCTGAACAGAAGCAAAATCCAAATCAGCATCAGACTGGCCCGACGCCATAGACGACGCCGCCCCACCGCCTAAGCCAATATTCATCGCAGGACCACCTAACACAATCAACTTAGCGCCAGCCGGAAACTTACCTTTTTGAATATGTTCACGGCGAATATTACCCATACCACCCGCTAACATAATCGGTTTATGATAACCTCTCACTTCTTCGCCATTATGGCTATTTACTCGCTCTTCATAAGTGCGAAAATAGCCTAATAAAGCTGGACGACCAAATTCATTATTAAACGCCGCTCCCCCTAAAGGACCCTCCATCATAATATCAAACGCACTGACAATACGATCAGGCTTACCAAAATCGTATTCCCAAGGCTGTTCAAAGTTAGGAATACGCAAATTAGAAACCGAAAACCCAACCAATCCCGCTTTCGGTTTAGCCCCGCGCCCTGTTGCACCCTCGTCACGAATCTCACCACCACTCCCAGTTGCCGCACCCGGCCAAGGCGATATGGCGGTTGGATGATTATGCGTTTCCACTTTCATTAAAATATCCGCATATTCTTGATGATAACCGTAGGTTTTATTCTCATTATCTGCAAAAAAGCGCCCAACGATTGAGCCATCCATTACAGCGGCATTATCCTTATAAGCAGACGAAACATAATCAGGAGTGTGTTCAAAAGTATTTTTGATCATCTTAAACAGTGATTTAGGCTGCTTTACCCCATCAATAATCCAATCAGCATTAAAAATCTTATGGCGACAATGCTCTGAGTTGGCTTGCGCAAACATATAAAGTTCAATATCTGTCGGATTACGATTTAATTTTTTAAAATTTTCAACTAAATAATCAATCTCATCAGATGCTAACGCTAAACCTAATTTTAGGTTAGCCTCTTCTAACGCCTTGCGCCCTTGGCCTAATAAATCAACGGTTGTCACAGGCGTTGGAGACTCAACGTAGAATAGCTGCTCGGCTTGCTCAACACGACTAAAAACAGCTTCCATCATGCGATCGTGAATCAATGATAAAAAATCATTTTTTTGTGAATTGATTAATGGCGAACTCACTTGCACATAATAAGCGATTCCCCGCTCAATACGGCGAATCTGCGACAAGCCACAATTATGCGCAATGTCGGTCGCTTTTGACGACCAAGGCGAAATCGTTCCAGCTCTTGGAGTAACTAAAAAAAGTTGCTGGCTGGATGTCTCTTTGATATCGATTTGTGCGGTTTTAGGACCGTATTGCAATAATTTATCTAGCGTTAACTGTTGTTCGTCCGTCAATTTATCAGCCAAATCAACAAAATGAATATATTGTGCTTCAATATCAATAACAGGAATGGATTGTTCACGGCAAACAGATAGGATTTTACTAATACGAAATGCAGATAAAGCAGAACAGCCAGCTAAAATTTTCATGCTAATTACTCTTTTTAAGCCAAACATAGGTTAAAAAATAGAACAACATTATAAAAGAAAGTGAACAATGTGGCTATCTTAAATACAGCTTATATTGAAATGGTTAAAAGTCATCAACCTTACATCCAAATTAAAAATAGTAGATTAATTAAAAATACTTTTAATACAGTTAAAATTTATTTTTCTCTATTCGAAAATGTATAAGATGTTTTATCCAAAACCGTTTAACTGGATTTAATATAATTATTTTATGAAGTTTTTCTTGGTTCTAGTAAAAGTAAACCTTTTCGTATTGCATACCTGAATTAAAAGTAGGCATCCTCTTTTTTGGCTTTACCATTCGTTTAAAATAAATAGACTTAATGAGTTTTTGCTTTATTCGAAATTTATCACTCTCCTTAAACAAATTAAAAATAGATTAGTTTTTGTAAAAAATATTCAGGAGTCTATACCGTTTCGTGATTTGTCGAAGCTTTGCAGTAACTATTCGTTAATACATGTGATCACCATCATATCAATCAGCAATTCACGAACCCCGCCTGCCAACGCACAACAGGGAAAGCTGAAAGCGATAGGGACTTTCATGGCGATGTAGCATAGATAGGTTTTATTATTGTGTTGAGCTTGCCGTCTTAATTTATCTTCAATGGACTTTTCGATTTTAACCAGACGTTTAATTCCATAATTGATGCTTTTATAACGTTCCTTCTCACTGACTAAAGGAACAAACAGCTTTAACTAAGCTTTCTTTAGCTCGTTATAAAGGTTCAGGCATCAGTTTAGTTTTTTATGTATATTTATCACTATAATTAACGTGAGTAATTCCTACAAATAAAGTGTTGTAACCTAATTGTACTTAAGCAATGTTATTTATGCTCATAAAAAAATGAATAAAATAAACACTTTTCCTGAATAATCTTTTATTACTTTGTCTCTGATTGAATCCATAGTTGCTTGTTTTTAAAATCAATTTTTAGAATATTTTTCCTAAGAAAATCAAATCGTATCAGGAATATTAATGGCTACTGAGCTAAATACAATAAAAAAGTTCTATAGAATTTGGTGAATTTTGATTACGGTTTGGTCATGCGGTGTTTAAATAGGAATATATTTTGCATGGTATTTAATGCCTAGTCATCCTAGGCATCAATTAAACGCAATTTTTCTAAACCCTGATGCCATTGTTGGTTGATTATTTTGGGTAATTTGTTCGATACGATTGATGATCTGTATAAGTTTATCACTATAATTTGGATCAGTTGCATAATGTGCTGCTTGTAATTCTTTGGCAGCTGTTCTGGCATCTGGTGCGTTAACAACAGCACGATAACGTGGATTTTTGGTTAATAAATTAAGATAGTCGGTTAACGCTTGTTGTTTACTATTATAGACTCTAAAATTATCCTCAATTTTAGTCATTTTATTATTAACCAATTCTTGTGTGATTAAGCGAGTAGAATCCCCTTGCCATGACGCATTGGCTTTGATACCAAAATAATTGTGGCTTACTTGATTATTGGTGGTTTTGATCTGTTTTTGTCCCCAGCCTGTTTCTAATGCAGCTTGTGCAATAATCACTTCATAAGCAATACCTGAATGTTTAGCTGCCTGCTTAGCTGGCTCTAACCAATCTTTTACAAATTTAACGATATGATCGTCTTTACCCTCTTTTATTGGTGTATTTAAAGATAATTGATTAGTTGGATTGGTTTGATTTGCTTTATGACTTTGGTAAAGCATTTGCCCCCATGCTTGAGGCGATAAATTAGAGGGTGCATTACTAAATAAAGACTGAGCTAAATGAAGATTTTGCTCAGTTTTATTTGAATTAGCCTGTGATGAATTAGCTTGTGAGTTAATATTAATTGATGGTGAAACCTTGTTAGTTAACTGTTTGGTGAGCATCTGGGCTAATCCAAACCCTTTACCCGCTGCCTGCTGTGCAATTTGTTGATCAAACATTGAAGTAAATAGCTGTGAAGCAGACTGACCAAATAAACCACTTTCAGGTACAGCTTTACGCATTGATTGCATCATCATATTAATAAATAATGATTCAAATTGCTTAGCAACTTGTTTAACACCTTCAGATGAACCATTTATTGCACTACGCTTTAGTTGGTTAAGACCCGATAAATCATAGGCAAAACGGTTGAATGATTGACCAATTTTAGTATTCATAAGCAATATTCTTTAAATAGTTTCAAGCGTAGCATGTAAACAACCCGCTGATTTTAGTGCCTCAAGAATCGACATTAATTCGGTCGGGTTTGCACCTAACAAGTTCAGTGATTTAATAACACGTTTTAAGTCAGCGCCTGCGGCTAAATTATGTAATGCCCCACCTTCTTGCTCAATACTTACTTGTGTATCAGGTGTTACCACTGTTGTACCACCGGCTAATGGTGTATTGGGTTGACTGACTTTTAATTTATTATTCACCACAACAGATAAATTACCATGCGCTACAGCACAATTATCTAGCTGCACTTTTTGATTCATCACAACAACGCCTGTTCGCGTATTGATAACAACTTTGGCAGAAATTGGCGTGCGACCTATTTCTAAATTTTGTATTTTAGATAAAAATTGTACACGTGCGTGGCTTTCTTTTGGCATTTTTAGAGAAACCGTTGTGCCATCTAAGGCAACTGCACTATTTTTTTGTAATTTATTAATTGCTTCCGATATTTTTAAAGCTCGAGTAAAGTCAAATTGGTTAAGATGCAAATGGATAATGTCTTGTTCATCTAAACGAGTAGCTAACTGACGTTCAATCGTTGCGCCATTTGGAATGGTGGCTCCTGCTGTTTGATTAACACTAACACTACTTCCTTTACTGCTGGCGCCCGCTCCTCCAACAAAAAGGTTACCTTGAGCAATAGCATACACTTGATTATCGACCCCTTTTAATGGGGTCATGATCAATGTGCCACCACGCAAGCTTTTTGCATTACCAAGCGAAGACACAACCACATCAAGTTGTTGCCCAACACGCGAATAAGAAGGTAATTTGGCAGTTACCATGACCGCGGCAACATTTTTTAATTGCATATTACTGCCTGACGGTACAGTAATACCTAGCTGAGATAACATGTTGGTAATACTTTGAATAGTAAAAGGTGTTTGCGAGGTTTGATCGCCTGTGCCATCAAGCCCAACAACAATACCATAACCAACTAAAGCATTGTCTCTTACACCTTCAATAGTCACTAAATCACGAATACGTTCAGCATGTCCATTAGGTATGAACAATATCATCATAAAGATAAAGCCAAAAAAGAGGCGCAATTTTCTTATCATAATCAGGCTCATTAAAATGGTGAAAGATTTAAAAATAGGCGTTGTAACCAACCCATTGTTTGTGCTTCGTCAATATATCCATTACCGACATATTCAATACGAGCATCAGCAACCTGTGTTGAAATAACGGTGTTATTACCACTTATTGTTCTAGGGTTTACCACGCCAGAAAAGCGGATAAATTCGGTGCCTTGATTAATCGCAATCTGTTTTTCACCGATCACCTTTAAATTACCATTAATCATGACATCTTGAACGGTGACGGTGATAGTACCACTAAACGTGTTTTTAGCATTAGCGCCACCGGCCCCTTTAAAATCATTGCCACCTGCAATATCCGTTTCAGCTTTGCCTCTGCCAACTAATCCATCGAGAAACGTAGGCAGCTTTTTTATACCTAAATTAACCGAGCCATTACGCCCTGCATTCACAGATGAGCTTTTGCTGGCACTGACGTTTTCCTGTAAAACAATGGTCAATACATCACCAATATTACGCGGACGGCGATCTTCAAACATGGGTTGATACCCAAAACTGCTTGGCTGAGCGGCTTGATAAATAGAGCCGCTAGTATTTACAATGGTGGGCATTTGCGGAACAATGCTCGTTTTGCCTTCAACTAAAGCTTGCTTAGGTAATTGTGCGCAACTAAATAAGCAACTAAACAAAAAGAAGGCAATTGGAATATAAAAATATCTCAATAGACTTATCATATTGTTAATGTTAAAGCTGATTTAAACGTTGTAGCATTTGATCGGATGTTGAAATCGCCTTGCTATTAATTTCGTAAGCGCGTTGTACTTGAATCATATTTACCAGCTCTTCAGCAACATTGACATTAGACGTTTCGGTATAACCTTGATATAGCAATCCTGCACCATTTAATCCGGGGGTATTTTCGGTCGGAGAACCTGAACTTTCGGTTTCTAAATAAAGGTTTTCGCCCACGCTTTCAAGACCCGCATCATTAATGAAAGTATGTAAAGTAAGTTGACCAACTTGAACTTGTGTTGATTGATTCGCTAATGTCACATTCACTACACCATCACGCGCGACAGTCATTTTGATTGCGTTGGATGGAATAGTAATAGCTGGTTGAATTTCATATCCCGCCGCAGTCACCAATTGCCCATTTTGATTAACTTGAAAAGCGCCACTACGAGTATAAGCTTGTGTGCCATCGGGCAATAAAACTTGGAAAAAACCTTGTCCGTTAATAGCAATATCACTACTGTTATCTGTTGCCTCTAAATTGCCTTGGCTATGAATACGTTCTGTCGCAACCGGACGAACGCCGGTACCAATCTGTAAACCTGACGGTAATGTGGTTTGCTCAGAAGACTGCGCGCCGGGTTGGCGAACTGTTTGATACAATAAATCTTCAAATACAGCTCTTTGTCTTTTAAACCCACTGGTACTCACATTCGCTAAATTATTTGAAATAATATCCATGTTCATTTGTTGCGCCGTTAAGCCCGTTTTGGCAATCCATAATGATTTAATCATAGTTATTCCTACTTAATATATTGATAAATTTAAGTCAGCGACAAAATTTGGTTCGCTTTTTGTGCATTTTCATCTGCGGTTATAATTTCTTTCATCTGCATTTCAAACTGGCGAGCATGGCTAATTAAATCCACCATAGCAGTAACAGGATTAACATTACTTCCTTCTAACACACCGGACATAAGTTTAGCTTTTGGATTATCTGGCATAACTGCACCTCGTTCATTACGTACTTGGTCAGTTAGTTGAAAAAAACCACTATCACCACGGACAATCTCGTTACGCTCAAGATGTACTTTTTTTATTTTACCCACTTGGGCAATGGTGGTTGGTTTATTGCCCGCACCCAATGCAGAAAGTGTTCCATCGCTGCTAATAGTGATTTGAGATCGTTGGGGCACAGTTAAAACGCCACTATCACCAATTAATGGATAGCCTTGTATATTAAGCGTACCATTTTCGTCAATATCAATAGCACCATTACGTGTATAAGCTTCGCTACCATCAGCTAATTGCACCGCCAACCAGTGATCTTCGGTCAAAGCAACATCTAAATTTCTACCCGTATAGTTAAATGCACCCATCGTTGAGTCAAACGTGGGCGTTGTTGCTGTTACCATAGTCCGTGTCGGTATATCATTGCCCACAACAGGAACTGCTTTCATTGCCGTTAACTGTGCACGAAACCCCACTGTAGATACATTAGCTAGGTTATTACTTGTCACTGACTGCCGATTTAGTGTCTGGCTAGCTGCTGACATTGCTGTATAAATAACACGATCCATAAATAACCTTTAAATTAGCGCAAATTAACTAATGTATTTAAAATTTGGTCCTGGGTTTTAATGGTTTGTGAATTAGATTGGTAATTGCGCTGAGCAACTATCATATTCACTAACTCTTGACTCATATCAACATTTGAAGATTCAAGTGCGCCACTGGCTAATGCGCCAAATGTACCAGAATTTGCCACACCCAATACTTCTGTGCCAGACTTAATTGTCGAACGCCAATTATTATTCCCTGCTGATTCTAGACCGTTAACATTAGCAAAATCAGCCATGGCAATTTGACCTAATAACATCGTTTGTTGGTTAGAATAAACGCCATAAATAGAACCATCATCATTAATGCTATAACCTACTAAATTACCTGGTGCATAACCATTAATAATTGGCGTTTTGATACTACCTACTTCTTTACCCATGTTTTGCTGAGAACTATTGGCTAATGATAAAATAAAAGTATTGTCGGCAGATCCATTTAACCCATTAATATTAATGGTCATTTCAGGATCACTAATTAATTTACCGGAAGAGTCAAATTCCATTTGTCCCACTTTTTGTAAACTTCCATTAGGATCACTACTATCAAGATAATGAACATCCCATTGGTTATCGCCAGTTTTAACATAAAAGAGTTGAACATTTCGTTGATTACCAAGCGAGTCATAGGTGGTAATGGTTGTAGAATAATTAAATGTATCGGCATCAAGGGCATTGACCGGTTGTTTAGCAGGCACTTTACTATTGGCATTTAAGTTTGTTTGCAAAGAAGCCTTGGTTGTTGCTGATGCATTTAACATTTCTTGCGAAATTTTTAATGGACCAGGTGCTGCACCTTGCTGCACTTGAGGCGGCGTACCAGTTGCAAGATAGCCAGTCAGGTAAAGACCATCAGCAGAAATAATATTTCGCTCAGCATCTAATTGAAATTGTCCGTTACGAGTATAGTAAGCTTGTCCATTACTATCCACTAAACGAAAAAATCCATTACCTGAGATTGCCACATCTAGACTGTTGTTAGTGGTTGTGGCGGTTCCATCATTAAAATTTTGCATAACCGCAGCTACTTTTACCCCCATACCGACTTTTGAACCGGCATAGATATCGGCAAATGAAATGCTGGCGCTTTTAAAACCCACCGTTGCTGAGTTGGCAATATTATTACCGATCACATCTAACTGCTTTGATGCAGCATTCATGCCACTCACTGCTTGAGAAAATCCCATCTGAATTTTATCCTCTTTAAAGAATTTGACGTACTTCGTCAATACCAATTGAACCAAGTATTCCTAAATCGAGTAATACTTTATTATTAACTTTACTATTGATAACACCATAGACCACTGAATAGGCTAATGATGTGGATGATACTTTTTGCCCATCTGAACTTGCATTGACTGAAAAGGTATAACTACCATCAGGCGCAATTGTCCCATCATTTAGCACACCATCCCAAGTAAAGGAACTTACGCCAGCAGGGATTGCACCCAAATCAACTTCTCGCACCACATTACCATTTGCATCTTGAATGGTGATAATCACTGAATCGGCATCTCGCACTAACTCAAAGCCAAATGGAGTAGTAACCGTTTCTTTACCTGCATCTGAGCTTTCTAGTTCAGAGGTAGCGACTAAAATTTTATCGCCAGGCACCATGACACCCTTGCCGATCATGTTGCTCGCATTAACTGATAAGCTGTCATCGATCTGTCCTGAAACCATTCCCAATGTTGTATTTAGTCTTTCGATACCAGCTAAGGTATTAATTTGTGCCAGTTGTGATGTTAACTGACTATTATCCATTGGATTGGTCGGATCTTGGTTTTTCATCTGAGCAATAAGTAGTGTTAAAAAATTATCTTGCAGCTCCCTACTTGAATTACCATCTGATGAATTTTTTTGAATCGTTTGCGGATTTTTTACCCCTGATGCTGAAACAGCAACATTACTCACGCCCATAAGCTTCTCCTTATTACTGGCCTAATGTCAGTGTTTTTAGCATTAAACTTTTTGCCGTATTAATCACTTCGACATTCGCCTGATAACTACGTGAAGCTGAAATCGTATTGACCATTTCGGCAACCACATCAACATTCGGTTTTTGAATGTAGCCTTTAGCATCAGCCAACGGATGATGGGGTTGATAAACCAAATTCATTGGCGAGGGATCTTCAACCACTTGCGACACTTTAACGCCCGCAATTGAATTGGTTTGACCATTATCATCCACTTGAAAAATAACTTGCTTGGCTCGATAAGCTTCTCCAGAGGTACTTGTTACGCTATCAGCATTAGCTAAATTACTGGCACTGACATTCATGCGTTGGGTTTGCGCCATTAATGCTGACCCTGAAATTGCAAAAATTGAAAAACTCATCTTTATTATCCTTGCTGTAATACCGACATAACATTTTTAAATTGCTCACCTAAAAACGTTAAATTACTTTGGTAATGAATGCTATTGTCAATAAAGGCTGTACGCTCTTGATCCATTTCTACCGTATTACCATCAGCTGATGCCTGATACGGAATACGATAAAGTACATTTTGATTAAGTGTGACAGGCGCTTTTACCTGAATATGATGATCTGAGGTAATATTAAGTCCAACGTGATTAATGTTACTGTGCTTATTAAGCGCCTTACTTAACTCAGCATTAAAATCAATATCTCGCGCCTGATAGTTAGGCGTATCGCTGTTTGCAATATTTGCGGCTAATATATTTTGTCGCATTTCTCGTATATTTAATGCTTGCTGGTGAAAATTAACCCATGTATCCAATTTATCAAACATAAAATCATCTCACTTTTTTTGATAGTGAGGATTTTAAGCGAATAAAAAAAAAGTCATTGAGTAAATAACGATAAAAATAGCCCTTATTTCAAGATTTGTTTTATGCAATCATAAAGTACAATCAGTTTATGCATAATTTGAAACAGATAAACATGATTAAAATCGCAAAATTAATACTCGCTATTTTTATACTATTTAGCGGGTATCCTGTTGTGGCAAGTTCTTTTGATAAGCAGATTTACAATTTAATCTCTCAGCAATTTAGCCATAAAGTAGATGATATTTCGATTACTTACCTGACCGCCAAACCACAATTAAGTTGCAATACGCCTATACTTTCGTTATTAAATAAAAAAAAACAGTGGGGCAACATGACCATTTGTGCTCAATGTGATAATCAGAAAAAATTTATCCAGATTAATGTGGCTGTGATGGGGAACTATATTGTAGCTAAGCAAGCAATAAGCGCTGGTACTATCATCAACAAAGATCACATACGTATACAATCAGGTTGGTTAGATAAGCTACCTTCCGCTGTCATTTTAAATGAAGCTGACGTACTTAATCATATAGCTTTACGCAATATTAATCTTGATGAGTCAATCAAAACCACAATGCTTCAAAAAAATTGGCTGGTAAAAGCAGGACAAATAACCAAGGTGATAATTAATGGTGAAGGTTATCAAATAGAAACGAATGGCAAGACTCTTAGCAATGGTGTATTAAATGATAACATTAGAGTTAAACTAAATTCTAACAATATTGTTGAAGGAACATTGACTCACCAAGGGGTTATTATTTTCAACAAATAATATTAATGATTTTTTTATTATTGCCGATAATAAAACTAAACAAATCACTTAAATCGTCAATTTGATTAAAGGTATTTTATGAGTATCGATGCAACAAAATCCGTGACAAGCATATCAGGACTACTTAACCGTGATGTAGTGAATGAACAACAAAAAAATCAAACAGCATCTGTACCAACCCAAAACAGTACTAATGCAAGCACTACCGTGAGTATCACTCAAAACTCAATGAATCTGTTGCATTCAACTGATAAAGATATTGATATAGAAAAAATTGATAAAATAAAACAAGCCATTACCAACGGTACATTAGTTATTGATACCCATAAAATTGCAGATAAATTAATTAATCAATTACTGCAACATATTTAGAATAAGTCAGAATTACAGGGATATATAAATGTTAGAGCTCGATGACATCCTAAACCAAATAACCGAAATGTTACAAACACTCTCAGGAATTCTACAAACAGAACAACAAATATTAATTGATAATAGTTCAACAAATCAGTTAAATGAAATTATTAATAAAAAAAGCCAGTTATTGATTCAATTAAAGTTACTGGATGAAAAACGCGTAACATTAAGTAAACAATTAGGTATTCATCCCCCCTATAACGACAATCCAACCATTGCAGCGCATTGGCTATCTATCACAGACACAACAAAATTATTAGCTAATATAAATCGTGATAATGGATTAATCATCCAAAATCGCATGAATATTACCCAGCAATCAATTAACTATCTTAAAGGCATAAACAGTCCAGTTGTTTATACCAATAATGGCTACCAACAAGCCGATGTAATCTCATCAAAACGAGCCAAAGTTTAACGGAGAATTAATATTTGTTGATGGTAAAGGCGATAAATACCGCCAAAAATGCCCTCTTATTAAGCCAATAATTTGTGAGTAATTAGGTCATACTGTTAGGCGTGTAAACTCTAATTAAACGATGAAATTTTATTTGATTCCTCATGGCTGACGATAATGATCTAGATAAAAGCGAACATCCCACCGATAGCAAAATAAAAAAGGCTAGAGAAAAGGGACAGATCCCTCGATCTCGCGAGTTAACTTCGTTGATAATCTTATTAATAGGCATCTCTTTGTTTGGATTAATGGGGTCACATTTAGTTAACCAGTTAATCACCATCATAAAATCAGCAATGATGTTTTCGTATAAAACAAGCGATGATAAATTGATCGTCTTTAATTTAATTAACTTGTTAACCCATGGCTTTTGGTCAATTGTGCCAATTTTTTTTGGTTTAGTTATTATTGCCATATTCGCACCACTTTGTGTGGGAGGACTACTATTTAGTCTGCAATCAATTAAACCCAACTTTAATAAATTAAATCCTATCGCTGGTTTTGGCAGATTATTTAGTACTAAAATCTTTTCTGAATTACTAAAAAGTCTACTTAAAGTTATTTTAATTTCTATCGCATCAGCGTGGTTTTTAATGCACCATTTTTCTGACCTGCTTGCGTTACCCCATATGTATTTAAATAATGCATTAGCTAAAGCCATACAGTTAGTGATTTTTTGTGGAATGTTAAGCGTTATATCGTTAATACCCATGGTTGGTTTTGATATTTTTTATCAAATATGGAGCAATTTGAAAAAATTGAAAATGTCAAAACAAGAAATTAAAGATGAGTTTAAAGAACAAGAAGGAAACCCGCAAATTAAAGGGCGTATTCGCCAAATGCAACAAGCGATTGCCAGACGTCGAATGATGAAAGATGTGCCAAAAGCCAATGTCATTGTGACCAATCCAACCCATTATGCGGTTGCTTTACAATATGATGAAAAAACCATGATTGCACCAAAATTACTGGCAAAAGGAACAGATAACATTGCGCTACGCATTAGAGAAATTGCCACTGAATATAATATACCGCTATTAGAAGCACCACCTTTAGCTAGAGCGTTATACCGCCATGGTGAAATAGGTGAAACGATTCCAACAGAATTATATACCGCAGTTGCACAAATTTTAGCTTGGGTATATCAATTAAAACATTGGCATAAATATGGTGGCAATAAACCAATCGCACCCGATAATTTACCCATTCCTGAGTCATTATCCGTAAATAAATAAAGGCAATTACTCATCTTATGATTAAATCTAAACTACTTACATTATTATCGCTTAATACGTTAAAAAATGGCCATTATCAGATATTGGCAGGTCCAATGCTAATCTTATTGATTCTTTCAATGATGGTATTACCACTTCCTGCCTTTATTTTGGATCTGTTTTTTACGTTTAATATTGCGTTATCAATTATTATATTAATTGTGGCATTATTTACTAAACGAGTGCTTGATTTTGCAGCATTTCCAACCGTCTTATTATTTGCAACGTTATTAAGATTATCATTAAACGTTGCCTCAACACGAGTCGTTTTACTAAAAGGTCACACCGGTAGCGCTGCGGCTGGACGGGTGATTGAAGCTTTTGGACACTTTTTAGTAGGCGGTAATTTTGCTATTGGTATCGTCGTATTTATCATTTTGGTTATCATCAACTTTATGGTTATCACCAAAGGGGCAGGTAGAATAGCTGAAGTGGGTGCACGCTTTGCATTAGACGGCATGCCAGGCAAACAAATGGCCATTGACGCCGATCTCAATGCCGGCTTAATTGGTGAAGATGAAGCCAAAGCACGTCGAGCCGAAGTATCCCAAGAAGCAGATTTTTATGGTTCGATGGATGGTGCCAGTAAATTTGTACGTGGTGATGCAATTGCCGGATTATTAATAATGGCCATTACCATTATTGGCGGCTTGCTCGTTGGGGTTGTGCAACATGATATGGCGCTATCTGATGCAAGTAAAACCTATGTGTTACTGACCATTGGTGATGGCTTGGTTGCACAAATACCGTCCCTGATTATTTCAACAGCAGCAGGGGTTATTGTTACGCGAGTTACATCGCAAGATAACATTAGTAATCAAATGATTACCCAGCTTTTTAACAATCCGCAAGTATTAATTTTAACCGCTGTTGTAATTGGTTTACTTGGGCTAATTCCGGGCATGCCAAATTTAGTTTTTTTACTCTTTACTGCTATCTTATCCATTATCTCTTGGTGGCTAACTAAACAGAAAAAAACAGAACAGACAGCCGCGCCTAAACAAGCTAATGTGCAAGCAACCACGCCAGCCAATATTGAAGCGACATGGTCTGATGTCAATATTGAAGATATATTAGCCATGGAAGTTGGTTATGGATTAATACCAATGGTCGATCAAACTCAAAATGGAGAGTTGTTAGGGCGAATTCGTAGTTTACGCAAAAAATTTGCGCAAACATTGGGTTTTTTACCCCCTCAGGTGCATATAAGAGACAATCTTTCGTTAGCACCTTATCAATATAAAATATTTATCAAAGGCGGTGAAATTGGCAAAGGTGAAATTGTGAATAATAAATGGCTAGCCATTAATCCCGGCAATGTCATCGAAATGATTGAAGGCACGCCAACAACCGAGCCAGCCTTTGGGTTACCAGCAGTATGGATAGATGCAAGCGATAAAGAAAATGCACAAATATTAGGTTATACCGTTGTGGATACCAGTACTATGATCGCAACACACTTCAACCATTTATTACAACAATTTGCCAGTGACTTATTAGGACGCTTAGAAACCCAAGAACTACTCGATAGAATAAAACAGGATATTCCAAAATTAGTAGAAGACTTTATTCCAGGCGTTGTGACATTAACTACTTTTCATAAAATACTGCAAAATTTAATCGCCGAAAAAGTGTCAATTCGAGATATGCGAACTATTATTGAAACAATCTGTGAGCATGCGCCAACTCAAAATGATGCTTATCAGCTACTTAGTATGGTAAGAATAGCTTTAGGCAGAGTGATTACACAACAATGGTTCCCTGGCTCTGATCCAATTAATGTCATAGGATTAAATATCAATTTAGAACGTTTGTTATTACAAGCACTGCAAAATACCAGCAATTTTGAACCGGGACTTGCCGAACACATTATTGAACAAATCAGACAAGCCATTAATCAACAAGATGCCATCGGCGCTCCACCGGTATTATTAGTTAATCATGCATTAAGACCGATGTTATCGCAATTTTTAAGACCTAACTTTCCTCAATTAGTGGTGCTATCGAATTTAGAAATTACCGATAATCGAGAGATAAAAATGACTTCGCAAGTTGGTGCTGAATAGTGATGCTTTTATGCTAATAATGTGTAGTAATTACTCGCATTATTTACAAGACCGAGCACAAATTTTGGGAAAAATTTACATATCAGAGCAAAGCAAAGGTGATCCCGAAGAAGCGAGTATCATGGTTTATGCGAGTAAAGTTGGAGGATTTTACATAAAAATCCCCAACTCGAATATAAGAACCATTGATCCTCGCCAAAAGGCGAAAATGTTAGAAACCAAACCAACCAAATCTATTTAATCAAAAAAATAGCCCATTGTTGGGAAAAATTAATAAATATATTGATTTAATTATATTTTTTATATCTACTTTTTGCAAAAGCACAACTTTCCTCCCATCTCACAAATCAAATTGCACCAACAATACGATGTGGCATATATTGCTCTTCTAAATATGTGATATCTTCTTTCGATAATGAGACCTTCAGTGAACCAGCAGCATCATCTAAATACTCGGTTTTAGTAGCGCCAATAATTGGTGAGGTGATACCTTTAGCAAATTGCCAAGCTAATGCTATTTGTGTCATAGTCACGCCATATTTTTCGGCAAGTTCATTGACTCTTTGCACAATATTGGTATCCGTTTTTTGGGTGCTATCATATTTGGCAATAGCAACCTGATCGGTTTTACTACGCAATGTATTGGTTTGCCACGCTAACCGAGCAAGTCTACCAGCAGCCAAAGCGCTGTAGGGAGTTAGTGAAACATTGAATTGTCGGCAGATAGGAATTAACTCACGCTCATCTTCTCGATACAGTAAGTTATAGTGATTTTGCATCGACACAAAAGGCGTCCAACCGTTTTCGATAGCTGTGAGTTGCATATTATGAAATTGATATCCATACATAGCCGAAGCGCCTAATGCTCTCACTTTGCCTGCCTTGACAAGATTATGTAATGCCTCCATTGTCTCTTCTATTGGTGTTGTATAGTCAAAACGATGAATGATATATAAATCTATATAGTCCGTGCCAAGCCGTTTAAGCGAACCATTGATTTCTCTTTCAATAGCCGCTTTGGAAAGATGCCCCTCATTAAAATAGACTTTAGTTGCAAGGACCACTTTTTCGCGGGGTATGTTTTTTTTAATTGCTCGCCCTAAATATTCTTCGCTTGTACCAGCTGAATAGGTGTTAGCTGTATCAATAAAATTAATGCCTAAATCTAACGCATGTTTGATAATTGCTTCACTTTCATCAGGATTAAGTGTCCATGCATGCATTTTACTGGCAGGATCACCAAAACTCATACACCCTAAACAAATACGAGATACTTGAATATTAGAATTGCCAAGTTGTAGATATTCCATAACCGCCTCTCTTTCTAATAAATGAATTTGAATAAACTTTATACTTCTAATAAGCCGATAACCCACTATTGCTGAGTTTATTATAAACGCTATATTCGCTGAGAGAAATAAGGTATGAGTTGATAGTCTCATGAATTAAATTCATTAATAGCAAGATTATGCATAATTTTAAGTTATAAAATTACTTTTGATCATCAATCAACGAACTCAATGTAAGGACAGATAACTCAGCAGTCATATTGATAGATTTTTTAGTGGTAGGTCAGAAATATGGACATTTCACAAGACTTGAACAAAGTAATAATTGAGCTAGCTAATTTAAAAATAGATGAGCTTATTGATGAGAAAATAAAAAAGGCGCACAGCGTGCACCTTTTTTACTGATAATAAAGAGCATCAATAGTTGCTCTTTATGATAGCAAGTTAAATTACTTAATAACTTTAGCAACAACACCTGCACCAACAGTACGACCACCTTCACGAATCGCAAAACGTAAACCTTCTGCCATCGCAATTGGGTGAATTAATGATACTGTCATTTTGATGTTATCACCAGGCATTACCATTTCTACGCCTTCTGGTAATTCGATAGTACCTGTTACGTCAGTTGTACGGAAGTAGAACTGTGGACGGTAACCTTTAAAGAATGGAGTATGACGACCACCTTCATCTTTGCTTAAGATATACACTTCTGATTCAAAATCAGTATGTGGAGTAATTGAACCTGGTTTTGCAAGTACTTGACCACGTTCGATTTCTTCACGTTTTGTACCACGTAGTAATACACCAACGTTTTCACCCGCACGACCTTCGTCAAGTAATTTACGGAACATTTCAACACCAGTACACGTTGTTTTAGTTGTCGGTTTGATACCCACGATTTCAACTTCTTCACCAACTTTGATAACACCGCGTTCAACACGACCTGTTACTACTGTACCACGACCAGAAATTGAGAATACATCTTCAATTGGTAATAGGAATGGTTTATCAATATCACGCTCTGGTTCTGGAATGTAGCTGTCTAATGCTTCAGCTAATTCAACAATTTTGTCTTCCCATGCTGCTTCGCCTTCTAACGCTTTAAGCGCTGAACCACGAATAACTGGTGTATCATCACCTGGGAAATCATATTGAGATAGAAGTTCACGGACTTCCATTTCTACTAATTCTAATAACTCTTCGTCATCAACCATATCACATTTGTTTAAAAATACGATGATGTAAGGAACACCTACTTGACGACCTAAAAGAATGTGCTCACGAGTTTGTGGCATAGGACCATCAGTTGCTGCTACTACTAAGATAGCACCATCCATTTGTGCCGCACCTGTGATCATGTTTTTAACATAGTCAGCATGGCCCGGGCAGTCTACGTGTGCGTAGTGACGAGTTGGTGTATCGTATTCAACGTGTGAAGTGTTAATGGTGATACCACGTGCTTTTTCTTCTGGTGCATTATCGATTTGATCGAATGCACGTGCTTGACCGCCAAATTTTTTAGCTAGTACAGAAGTAATTGCCGCAGTTAAAGTTGTTTTACCATGGTCAACGTGGCCGATTGTACCAACGTTAACGTGGGGTTTTGTACGTTCAAATTTTTCTTTAGACATCTTAATGTTCCTTTATTAAATCACTTCCCTTAATAAACGAAGGGAAGTGTTACTTTATTTAGATAAAAATTATTTCGCTTTACGAGCTTCAATAATTGCTGTTGCAATATTTGTTGGTGCTTCATTGTACTTCAAGAACTCCATAGAGTAAGAAGCACGACCTTGTGTTTGCGAACGAAGGTCTGTTGCATAACCAAACATTTCTGAAAGTGGAACTTGTGCTTTGACTGTTTTACCAGTTGCAGTATCTTCCATTCCTTCGATCATACCGCGACGACGGTTTAAGTCACCGATAACATCACCCATATAATCTTCTGGAGTTTCAACTTCTACTTTCATAATCGGTTCTAAAAGCACAGGTTTAGCTTTCATGAAGCCATCTTTAAATGCCATTGAACCGGCAATTTTAAATGCCATTTCTGATGAGTCAACATCATGGTAAGAACCATCAAAGATAGTAACTTCAACATCAACAATTGGGTAACCAGCAAGAACACCGTTTTTCATCTGTTCTTGACAGCCTTTATCAACTGCAGGAATGTATTCTTTAGGAACCACACCACCAACGATTTCATTGTTGAATTTGTAGCCTTCACCACCTGCTTCCAATGGTTTGATTTTTAACCATACATGACCATATTGACCACGACCACCAGACTGACGAACAAATTTACCTTCTTGTTCTACTTCATTGCGAATTGTTTCACGGTAAGCAACTTGAGGTTTACCTACATTTGCTTCCACTTTAAATTCACGTTTCATACGGTCAACGATGATTTCTAAGTGAAGCTCACCCATACCAGAAATAATGGTTTGACCTGATTCTTCATCGGTGTGAACACGGAATGAAGGATCTTCTTGTGCTAGTCGACCTAAAGCAAGACCCATTTTTTCTTGGTCAGCTTTGGTTTTTGGTTCAACAGCAACCGAAATTACTGGCTCTGGAAATTCCATTCTCTCAAGAATGATTGGTGCACTTTCAGCACAAAGCGTATCACCTGTAGTTACATCTTTAAGACCGATTGCAGCAGCGATGTCTCCAGCGCGAACTTCTTTAATTTCTTCACGTTTGTTAGCGTGCATCTGAACGATACGACCAAAACGTTCTTTTTTATCTTTAACAGAGTTAAGAACAGTATCACCAGAGTTAACCACACCAGAGTAAACACGGAAGAATGTTAAGTTACCCACAAATGGGTCTGTTGCAATTTTAAATGCTAATGATGAGAATGGTTCATCATCACTTGAATGACGTTCAGCATCTTCACCATTTGGTAATTCACCTTTGATTGCAGGTACATCAGTTGGTGCTGGTAAATATTCAATAACCGCATCAAGCATGAACTGTACGCCTTTATTTTTAAAGGCACTACCACAAGTGACTAAGATAATTTCATTAGCAAGTACGCGTTCACGTAATGCTGCTTTCACTTCTTCTTCAGTTAACTCTTCACCACCAAGGTATTTTTCCATTAACTCTTCACTTGCTTCAGCAGCGGTTTCAATTAAGAAAGAACGCCATTCTTCAACTTGGTCAACCATCTCGGCTGGTACATCTTCATAAGTGAATGTTACACCTTGATCGGCATCATTCCAGTTAATTGCTTTACGTTTAAGTAAATCAACAACTCCAGTGAATCCTTCTTCTGCACCGATAGGTAAAACTAAAGGAACAGGAACTGCTGCTAAACGAGTTTTGATTTGATCAACAACACGTAAGAAGTTAGCACCCATACGGTCCATTTTGTTGACAAATGCAATACGTGGAACTTTATATTTGTTTGCTTGACGCCATACAGTTTCAGATTGTGGTTGAACACCACCAACTGCACAATAAACCATTACTGCACCATCAAGAACACGCATAGAACGTTCAACTTCGATTGTAAAGTCAACGTGTCCCGGGGTGTCGATGATGTTGATACGGTGTGGTTCAAATTGTTGACCCATACCAGACCAGAATGCAGTTGTTGCAGCAGATGTGATAGTAATACCACGTTCTTGTTCTTGTTCCATCCAGTCCATGGTAGCTGCGCCATCATGAACTTCACCAATTTTGTGACTTACACCAGTATAAAACAAAATACGTTCAGTCGTGGTTGTTTTACCTGCGTCAATATGTGCACTGATACCGATATTACGATAGCGTGCTATAGGGGTTGTACGAGCCATATTAATCCTCTGTTTAGAATCGTTTGCTTAATAAAACATCATTTTGGTTGACTGATAGCAGATAAGGGCTATCAGTCCTAATTCAAGTCACTTATACAAAGACAAGTGTGAATATTACCAACGATAGTGTGCAAACGCTCTATTAGCTTCAGCCATACGATGAACATCTTCGCGTTTTTTCACAGCGGTACCTTTATTTTCAAAAGCATCCATAAGTTCATTCGCTAGGCGTAAAGCCATTGATTTATCGCCACGTTTACGTGCAGCATCTACAATCCAACGCATTGCAAGTGCATTACGACGAACTGGACGCACTTCAACTGGAACTTGGTATGTAGAACCACCAACGCGACGAGACTTAACTTCTACAGTTGGTCTTACGTTATCTAATGCAACTTCGAAAGCTGCTAAGTGGTCTTTTCCACTACGCTCAGCTAATTTATCAAGAGCTGAATATACGATTGATTCTGCGATAGATTTTTTACCATCTATCATTAAAATATTTACAAATTTCGCCAGTAACTCTGAACCGAACTTCGGATCAGGAAGAATTTTTCTTTGACCGACAACATGACGACGTGGCATTGGAATACTCCGTTTATATGTTATAAATTTTTCAGGTTTACCCAAAACTCAAATGAGTTAAATGGAATTATAATAGTTTGGCCTTACTTAACGGAGTTCCATTAAGCTTTAGGTCGTTTAACACCGTATTTAGAACGGCTTTGTTTGCGATCTTTAACACCTGCGCAATCTAATGCACCACGAACAGTGTGATAACGAACACCCGGTAAGTCTTTAACACGACCACCACGGATTAAAATCACGCTATGTTCTTGTAGGTTATGACCTTCACCACCGATGTAAGAAGTAACTTCAAAACCGTTAGTTAAACGTACACGACAAACTTTACGTAATGCTGAGTTTGGTTTTTTCGGTGTAGTTGTGTAAACACGAGTACAAACACCGCGTTTTTGCGGGCATGCTTCAAGGGCAGGAACGTTACTTTTTGCTTCCTTTAGTGCTCTTGGTTTGCGTACCAGCTGATTAATTGTTGCCATTAATAAGCTCCTGATTAATTAAAATAAATTTAAAATTGCTGTTTAGATACGTAATTAATAACTGTAGACCAAAACCTATGTATATAAGTTTTGGGTCGCAAGATTCTAGACCCCAGGGGCAATAATGTCAAGTTTTTGCTATCAATAAGTGCTTGATCTTGGTATTAATTATTGATAGAAAATGGGCGCAATTTTAATAAGGAAAATCGGTAAATTTTAAATTTAAAACTGATGCATGAATATATCAATGCATGTGCTAGCTGTTTTGCTAAAAGCTATATTCATCCCCCACCGCAAGTAACAATGGGGGGGATTGTTTTTAGTGATGATCGATAAAAATAAATTTTAAAGCGAATAGTAAAGCAAAAATAATCACACATAGATTTAATTGCTTAAATTTACCCGTAAAGGTTTTTAATACCACATAAGAGATAAAACCAAGTGCGACACCTTCAGTAATGGCAAAGGCAAATGGCATCATAATTGCGGTAATAAAAGCAGGTGTTGCCTCTGTTAAGTCAGACCAGTTAACTTTCACTAAGCTTGAAACCATTAAAATTCCAACAAAGATAAGTGCGCCAGATGTTGCATAACTTGGTACTAAATGGGCAAGAGGCGATAAAAAAGTCACGATTAAGAATAATAGACCGACAACAACCGCTGTTAACCCTGTGCGCCCCCCCACTGAAATACCGGCTGAACTTTCGATATAGGTTAACACTGAGGATGTGCCAAATAATCCACCTAAAGAAGAGCTAAAGCTATCAATTAATAGCGCTTGGCGCATTTTAGGAAATCGACCTTTTTCGTCACTAATGCCAGCTTTATCGGTTAATGCTAAAATAGTGCCTGATGAGTCAAATAAGCTGACAATCATTACCGAAAAAATAACGCCCATAATACCGATATTAAGTGAGCCAGCTAGATCAACATGACCAACAACGCTGGTAACACTTGGTGGCATAGACACAATACCTTGGTAACTAATATTAGGATCAAGCCATAGCGCCAGTAATGTAACCACTAAAATCGAAACTAATACTGCTGCATGAAAGTTACGAGCCGCTAAAATAACAATGATGAAAAAGCCTAGTGATCCTAATAACACTTTCAGCGATAAGATATTACCCATCGTTAAGAGTGTGGAAGGAGAAGCAACCACAAGGCCCATATTTTGAAACCCCATAAAAGCAATAAATAATCCAATACCGGCACTAATCCCCACACGTAAACATTGTGGGATATGTTCGATTAACCAGTGACGGACTTTAAATAGAGATAGTGCAAAAAAGATTAATGAACCCCAAAATATGGCCCCCATACCCACTTGCCAAGAATAGCCCATCGCACCACATATTCCATAAGCGAAAAAGACATTAAGTCCCATAGCCGGTGCTAAGGCAATTGGTAAATTGGCAAATAGCCCCATTAAAATTGTCGCAAAGGCAGTAACCACACAAGTTAAAACAAAAACAGCAGAAGTATCCATTCCGGTTGCAGATAAGATAGATGGATTGACAAAAATGATATAAACCATTGTTAGAAAAGTGGTACAACCAGAGATAATCTCAGTGCCGATAGTTGTTTTTTTCTCTTTCAATTGAAATAGTTTTTCGCATATTGCATTCATAAGTTAAGGCCTAATTTAGATTGATAAGCAAGAATAAAAATTTATAAAGAGTGCTATCTATTTTTACCCATAGGTAAAAATAAAAAAGATGAAGAGCTATTGCCCTACATCTTCAAATAAACAGAAATTTTACAGCATTATTATTGCTAGTTATTTCTTTTGGTCAAGCGTTATTCTAGTTATTTCGCTACGCTATACTATAATGTGACAGAATCAACTTTGTTTAACGTTATTTTTACTTTAAGAATTCTATGGCTTTCTATTTCAGTGACTTCAAATAAGTAATCGCCAATTTGTAAGGTTTCACCAACATTGAGTAAATGCTGAGCTTTTTCCATTAATAGCCCTGCTAGGGTGTGATACTCGCGCTTATCATCAATGGCAATTGGCACAAAGCGCACCAACTCTTCAACAGGAATATAGCCATTTGCCATCCAGCTATTTTCATCGAGAGATTGAATATCATGTTTAGCATCAATTTCCTCTTCTTCAGTTGGAAAATCGCCAGCAATGGTTTCAATAATGTCTGTCACCGAAACAACCCCTTGCATTGAGCCAAATTCGTCCACCACAAAAGCAAAATGGGTTTTGGCTTTTTTAAATTGATCTAATGCAACTAGTAACGATACAGTCTCAGGGAAGATCAGGGGTTGTTTGATAAGTGAGTGAATATCAATAGGCTCTTTACTTTGTAGTATATCTTTTAATAGATCATTAACTTGGATGATTCCTAGTGGTTCATCAATTGAAACATTATCGGTAACAACTAAACGTGAATGTGGGTTTTCAAAAATCTCTTTTATAATAGCATCACGATCGTCATTAATATTGACCATATCAACGTCAAGTCGAGATGTCATAATACTGCTGACTGAACGTTGTGCCAGTCCAAGAACTCGTTCAACCATACTCAGTTCTTGATGATTAAATACCGGCGATTTTTTATTAGTATCTGATGCTACATCAATGGTGTGATTATCGGGATCTTCTTCTGCATCACCTTTTAATAGATGTAAAATTGCTTCGGCTGTGCGTTCTCGTAATGGTTTTTTATTTAATGCTTTACGACGGTTAAAAATAGCTAATTGATTGAAAAACTCAATCATGATTGAAAAGCCAATAGCCGCATATAAATAGCCTTTCGGAATCATAAAATCAAATCCTTCGGCAACCAGACTAAAACCGATCATCAATAAAAAACTCAAACAGAGGATAACAATAGTTGGATGAGCGTTAACAAAATTAGCCAGTGGTTTACTCGCAACCATCATAATACCGATAGCAATACATACCGCAATAATCATCACAGGAATATGTTCAACCATTCCCACCGCCGTAATGACTGAATCGAGCGAGAACACCGCATCAAGTACGACTATTTGAGCAACAACAGTCCAAAAGTGAGAGGTTTTTTTAGGTTTGCCATCTTCGTTTGTAGCGCCTTCAAGGCGTTCATTAAGCTCCATGGTAGCTTTGAATAGCAAAAATATACCCCCAATTAACATAATCAGTTGGCGCGCATTAAAGCTGATTTCCGATATTGAAAATAGCGGTGTGGTGAGGGTGACTAACCAACCTGTAAACATTAATAGCAATATTCGTGTAATTAATGCAAAGGCCAAGCCTGTTATGCGTGCTTTGTCACGTTGTTGGGGAGGTAGTTTCTCGGCAAGAATGGCAATAAAAACAATGTTATCAATACCAAGGACGATTTCAAGTACAACCAGAGTGGATAAGCCAATCCAAATTGTAGGATCCATGATCCATTCCATATGTCAGGTGATTACCTCTTATAAATACAGCACATGCTGCGTTGTAATTCTGTCTGTAATTGAGCAAATAATCAATAAAATATTTATAAAAATTGTGGGTGTTGTCAAAAACTTTCAGAAAAGTATATGTTTGAATATAAAGTTAGCTTTGCCAAAATGTTGGCGTAAATAAAACCAGCAAAGTAAATATTTCTAAGCGCCCAAATAGCATATCGACCACCATAACCCATTTTACTACATCACTAACACTCGCAAAATTATCGCTTACACTACCAAGACCAACCCCTAAATTATTCAGTGATGAGGCTACAATGTAAAAAGAATCAGTCGCATCAATACCGGTTGCCATAATAACAAATAAGCTGACTAAAAAAACTAACGCATAGGCCGAAAAGAATCCCCAAACGGCCTCGATAATGCGCTCAGGAACCACACGATTGTTTAATTTTAAGGTATAAATAGCATTTGGATGAATTAACCGCTTTAATTCACGCGAGCCTTGCATAAACAAAAGCAGGACTCGAACCACTTTTAAACCACCACCAGTGGACCCCGCACAACCACCAATAAATGAAGCACACAGTAAAAAAATGGGTAATGATGAAGGCCATGTGTTAATATCATCAACGGTAAAACCAACCGTTGCTGTTATCGATACAACTTGCAGTACTATTTTATCGATACTTAATTTTCTTTCTGGTTGATAAACATAAATGCCAAATGCACAAATTGCAATTAAAGCAGCCAAAATAAAAACGAACGTTCTAAATTCTTGATCTCGCCAGTAAACCTTAATTGAAAATCCGCTTAATGCGGCAAAATGTAGTGCAAAATTACAACCCGATAAAATTAAAAAGAGGGTGACAATGTAATTGATTGTAGCGCTATTAAAATAAGCAAGGTTATCATCGTGAGTTGAAAATCCCCCCATTGATATCGTTGAAAAGCTATGTGATACAGCATCAAATACATTCATACCAGCCACCCATAGGCAAATGGCACAAAGTGTTGTTAGCAAAATATAAATTGACCAAAGCGTTTTTGCAGTTTCGGCAATGCGAGGACGCATTTTACTATCTTTTTGTGGACCAGGGATTTCCGCACGATAAAGCTGCATACCCCCTACCCCCAATAATGGTAAGATGGCAACAGCCAAAACAATAATCCCCATACCACCCAGCCATTGCAGTAATTGACGGTAAAAAAGTAAAGCTTTAGGAAGGTGATCTAACTTAACAATTGTTGTCGCGCCCGTTGTGGTTAAGCTTGAGAATGATTCAAAAAAGGCATTGGTTAAATTTAAATTAATATGTGTATCAAAAATAAAAGGAAAGGCTCCGATTGTACCAAGCACAACCCAAAATAGTACGACAATAAAAAAGCCTTCACGCGTGCTCAGTTCATGACGATGGTGGCGATTAGGTAGCCATAATAAGCAGCCTAATAACAATGCTGCAAAAAATGATCGAACAAAGATTGCGCCTGCACCATCACGATAGATTAAGGCAATCAGCGCCGGTAGTAGCATAAATATTGATAACAGGGAAATTAATAGCCCAATAATGCGCAGAATCGATCGCCAATGCATCATAATGATAGTCTCTATTTAAAACCACGAGCTGATTTAATAAGATCATAAGCAGCTTGAATCTCTTGCGCGCGTTTTTTGGCTGCCTCTAGCATTTCTTTCGGTAAACCTTTAGATACTAATTTGTCTGGATGGTGTTCGTTCATCAACTTACGATAAGCCCTTTTGATTTCTGAGATTTCCGCAGAGGAGTCAATACCCAAAATTTTGTAAGCATTTTGCAGATCGGTCTGTGTTGATCGCCCTTGATAACCACCATAATGATTACCATGTTGATATTGTCCTCGCTGATTTTGTTGGTTGTGATAACCATTTTGGCGAAAATGGTAACTACCCATCATCATTTGAACATATATTGCCATTTGTTGACGTGGAATATTAAATTCTTCAGCCACAATAAAAAGAATTTGTTGCTCTTTTTCATCTAAAATGCCATCAACTAATGCTGCTTGGATCAGTTGTTCACAAAAAATATTTAACACATTGCGTCGATAACGATATTGTGCATATAACTCCGCCAAACGAGATCGGAGTGGGTAGTCACTTGCTTTGCCTCGATTAAATGAGTCTTGTGCTAGTTTTCGACTATTTCGATCCAGTTGTAATCTGTCCATAAATTGGCTAGCAAGATTGATGTCATCTTGAGTGACAACACCTTTTGCTTTACTTAAATGACCAAGGACTTCAAAAACAACCGTTAAGTAAAGTTCTGGATTTGCTTTAGTTTTTTGTTCTGTCAATTTATTGCAAAATGCTTGATAAAGCATTGGACCAATAAATAGCCCAAGGATAAACCCCCATCCTGTTTTTAATACAATACTTAATACAAAGCCCGTAATTATTGCCCAGATAAAAGACATATTATTCATTCACCTCAATTTTATCTATCTTCTGTAAACCTCGTGGTAATGTTGCACCTTTGCGTGCTCGCTCTGCTCTAAATTTTTGTAAATCAGCAGGTTTGAGTGTCAGTTTGCGTTTTCCTGCGTACAAAGTCACTGATGCTTCTGAGTTAATTAATATCATATAAGAAAGACTATCATCAGCACCAGAGAGCGACACAATTTTATTTCCTTTACCTTTGGCAAGTTGTGGTAAATCTTTTACCGGAAAAATGAGCATTCGACCCACTTGGGTAATTGCTAGAAGTAAACTCTCTTCCGATAGGATTTCCAAAGGAACAAGTATTTTTGCATTATTTGGCAAATTAATAATCGCCTTACCATTACGGTTGCGAGCAATTAAATCACTGAATTGACAAATAAAACCATAACCTGCACTGGATGCAAGTAGGAATTTTTGATTCTCATTTTGATTCATCAGCACATGTTCAACCGTTGCCCCAGCAGGAAGAGCCAATTTACCGGTTAATGGTTCACCTTGGCTTCGAGCAGATGGTAATGTATTTGGCTCTATTGCGTAACTACGGCCGGTTGAATCAATAAAAATAACGGGTTGGTTACTTTTACCTTTAGCTGCAACTTTAAAACTATCGCCCGCTTTATAACTTAAACCAACTGGATCAATATCATGACCTTTTGCCGTTCTTACCCAACCCATTTCCGATAAAATCACAGTCACAGGTTCAGATGGCGTTAATGCTTGTTCACTAATTGCTTTTGCTTCACTGCGCTCAACAATCGGAGAGCGGCGCTTATCGCCATATTTTTCAGCATCTTCTTGTAACTCTTTTTTAATTAAATTACTGAGTTTTTTCGGTGAAGATAATAAGGCTTGTAAGTGATCGCGCTCTTTTGCCAGATCACGTTGTTCACCTTTAATACGCACTTCTTCAAGTTTGGCTAAATGACGCAGTTTTAATTCTAAAATTGCTTCGGCTTGAATATCGGTTAATGCAAAACGGCTGATTAACTCCTGCTTTGGTTCATCTTCGTTACGAATAATTTCGATCACTTCATCAATATTTAAAAATGCAATTAATAAACCATCAAGGATATGTAGCCTTTTTAAAATTTTATCTAAACGATAATTTAGGCGACGAGTGACCGTATTTTTGCGATACGCTAGCCATTCAGTAAGAATTTCAACCAAACCTTTGACTGATGGGCGATTATCAAGCCCAATCATATTCATATTAACGCGGTAACTTTTTTCAAGATCGGTTGTTGCAAATAAATGATTCATTACTTGCTCTAAATCGACTCGATTTGAACGTGGCACAATCACCAAACGAGTTGGATTTTCATGATCCGACTCATCGCGTAAATCTTCAATCAACGGCAGTTTTTTAGCGCGCATCTGAGAGGCAATTTGCTCTAAAATTTTAGCGCCCGACACTTGATGAGGGAGATCAGTAATTACAATATCTCCATCTTCTTTTTTCCAAACTGCACGCATACGGATTGAGCCACGCCCAGTTTTATAAATTTTCGCAATGTCTTCTGCCGGCGTAATAATCTCAGCTTCCGTTGGGAAATCAGGCCCTTGTATGTGAGCCATTACTTCGCTTAAAGTTGCATTTGGGTTATCAGCCAACATCATTGCCGCATTCGCCACTTCACGAATATTATGTGGAGGAATATCAGTTGCCATACCAACTGCAATCCCCGTTGTGCCATTTAATAAAATATTTGGCAATCTGGCTGGCAGCATTTTAGGCTCTTGCAGTGTACCATCAAAGTTAGGCGTATAATCAACCGTTCCTTGCCCTAATTCAGCTAATAATAATTCAGCATATTTTGATAAGCGTGATTCGGTATAACGCATGGCGGCAAATGATTTAGGATCATCTTGCGCCCCCCAGTTACCTTGTCCATCAACTAATGGATAACGATATGAAAATGGTTGTGCCATCAGTACCATCGCTTCATAGCAAGCACTATCACCATGAGGATGATATTTACCAAGCACATCCCCTACGGTACGTGCTGATTTTTTAAATTTTGCTTGTGCATTTAAACCTAGTTCTGACATGGCATAGACAATACGTCGTTGCACGGGCTTAAGACCGTCACCAATAAACGGTAGCGCACGATCCATAATGACATACATTGAGTAGTTTAAATAGGCGCTTTCGGTAAAGGTACGTAGCGACTGGACTTCTACTCCGTCATGAGTTATCTCACTCATTATTGTTCCTCTAAATCATTCTGTTTATTAGACATCAAGTTCAACTTGATCGCCTTTTTCCTGTAGCCATTCACGGCGATCTTCTGAGCGTTTTTTCGCAAGTAGCATATCCATTAATGCCATTGTTTGCTCAGTATCATCAAGCGATAGTTGCACTAAACGACGCGTATTAGGATCCATCGTTGTTTCGCGTAGTTGCAGCGGGTTCATTTCCCCTAGACCTTTAAAACGCTGTACATTTGGTTTGCCTTTTTTACGCTTCAGTTGCTCTAAAATACCTTCTTTTTCTTCTTCATCGAGAGCGTAATGGATCTCTTTGCCTAAATCGATACGATAAAGAGGAGGCATTGCAACAAACACATGCCCATGCTCAACCATCGCGCGGAAATGACGAACAAATAACGCACAAAGTAAAGTAGCTATATGTAATCCATCCGAGTCAGCATCGGCTAAAATACAAATTTTTCCATAACGTAATTGGCTCAAATCATCGCTATCGGGATCAATGCCAATTGCCACTGAAATATCATGAATTTCTTGTGATCCTAATACTTCGTCAGATGACACTTCCCAAGTATTTAGAATTTTACCTTTAAGCGGCATTATTGCTTGGAATTCACGGTCTCGAGCTTGTTTGGCTGAGCCACCGGCAGAATCCCCTTCCACTAAAAAAAGTTCAGTACGACTTAAGTCTTGCGATGAACAATCGGCCAACTTACCCGGTAACGCAGGGCCACTAGTTAATTTTTTACGGATAACTTTTTTTGACGCTTTTAAGCGCTTTTGCGCGCTAGAAATCACCATTTCGGCTAGTAGTTCAGCTATTTGTACATGTTGATTTAACCAAAGACTAAACGCATCTTTCACAATAGCTGAAACAAATGCCGCACTTTGACGCGATGATAAGCGCTCTTTGGTTTGACCTGCAAATTGAGGTTCTTGCATTTTGACTGAAATAACATAGGCACAACGTTCCCAAATATCATCAGCCGTTAGTTTTAAGCCACGCGGTAACAAATTGCGAAACTCACAAAACTCACGTATCGCCTCTAACAATCCTTGACGTAAGCCATTAACATGCGTACCACCTTGTACCGTTGGGATTAAGTTAACGTAACTTTCGGTTAATAACTCGCCGCCTTCAGGCATCCAAAGTAGAGCCCATTCTACAGCTTCAGTTTCACCAACATGGCTACCAGTAAAAGGGGTTTCCGGTAATAGTGAGTAACCACTGACAGACTCCATTAAATAGTCTTTTAGACCATCTTGATAACACCAGATTTGTTCGGTTTTGTTAATTTTATCTTTAAAAATAATTTCAAGACCTGGGCAAAGCACCGCTTTGGCTTTAAGAAGATGAGCCAAACGTGGAACAGAAAATCTGGGCGAATCAAAATATTTTTCGTCTGGCCAAAAATGCACTTTGGTACCTGTATTACGGCGCCCACATGTACCTATAACATGCAGATCCTCAACCTTATTGCCGTTTTCAAAAGCTATTTCATACACTTGACCATCACGATGAACGGTCACTTCAACGCGTTTTGATAACGCATTAACCACCGAAATACCCACCCCATGCAATCCACCGGAAAATTGGTAATTCTTGTTGGAAAATTTACCACCAGCATGTAAACGGCAAAGTAATAGCTCAATTGCTGGCACACCTTCTTCTGGGTGAATATCAACAGGCATTCCTCGCCCATTATCAATGACTTCTAATGAATTATCTTCATAAAGTGTGACCTTGATTTGACGAGCATAACCAGCGATGGCTTCGTCGACACTGTTATCAATGACTTCCTGCCCTAAATGGTTTGGGCGACTTGTGTCAGTGTACATTCCGGGGCGATGACGAACAGGATCAAGCCCTTTTAATACTTCAATATCAACGGCATTATAAGTGGATTGCGACATAATGTTTCTATTTATTCGAATAAATGACGGCTATTATACCAACCTTTGAATAATAAGACCAAGGTCAATGATAAAGGAACTTCATCAAGTAGTGATATCAGCCATTAACTAGGTAAGTTAAATAATACGATTTTTTAAGGGGTAATTCCTACAGTGAGATTATTTTATGGCACCTTATAAAGTAGAACTTTACCAAATCTTAATCAAAAACTCAGTTTTCATTTAAATTGCTAGTGACTTGTTAACCAACGATTGAAATAGTACCTTATTTTTTTCAAGATATGATATCCAAAATATTTGTAATGTGGTTGATAACAATATGAGCATTGTCTATTGCTAATCTAGCTACTTAATCATCGCTCCATTGAATTTTAATTAATTTAATGACAGTTTTCGTTTTTAGTTTGTTTATTCATCTTTTAGTATTATTATCAACATAATTTCATATCAACATTAGGGAATGATGTGAGTAAATTAAAGAATAAAACAAGCAAATGCGATTTTTTACAAAAACCGATAACAATTGATGATGTAGCTGCCCTGACTAATAATATACAATTACCTTTTTCCTACGTTGAACCAAGTACTAATGCTAATAATACAATTTCAAATCCCACCGATGAAGAAAAAATTGTTTATAGTGCCTGTTTAGTTAACTGTGGTAGCCGCTGTCCTTTAAAAGTTCATGTTAAAAACGATGTTATTACTAAAATAGCACCAGAAGATGGGGTAAATGATGCCGTTTTTGGTTTGCACCAAATCCGTCCTTGTCTTCGCGGTCGCGCTGTTCGTTGGCGAACTTATGATCCGGATCGTTTAAAATATCCTATGATACGCATTGGTCAACGTGGTGAAGGTAAATTTAAACGTATTTCGTGGAGTGAGGCGATTAATTTACTGGCAGATAAATTGAAATATACTATTAATCGGTATGGCAACGAGGCGATTTATTACCAATATGGTTCAGGAACAACCGGTGCTAATCTTTCAGGGCGTAATGCGTGCCAACGTTTTTTAAGTACAATTGGAGGTTTTTTAAATTATCATGGTGATTATTCAAGTGGACAGATTTCGGCTATTCGACCTTATATTTTTGGTAATGCTAAGGAATCTTTACTTGATCAAATAAAGCATTCCGATTTAGTTGTGATGTTTGGGCATAATATTGCCGAAACCCGAATGTCAGGTGGAGGGCAAGTTACAGAGCTTTTTCAGGCATTAGAACAGAGCAAGGCACGGGTGATTATTATTGATCCGCGTCGTAGCGAAAGCGTGGTGGCATATAATGCTGAGTGGATCCCAATTGTTCCCGGTACCGATGCTGCATTAGTCGCCGCAATTGGCTATACATTACTTGAGCAAGATCGCATTGATGAAAACATGCTTAATCAATATTGTATCGGTTGGAGTGCCGATTCCTTGCCTGATAGTGCACCACCTTATAGTGATTATAAATCTTACCTTTTAGGCTTAGGCTATGATAGAACACCTAAAACCCCAGAATGGGCAGCTAAAAAAACCGGTATTGCCGCTGCACAAATTCGCTCATTGGCGATGGATATTATTAATGCTAAAGCTGCTTGGATTTCGCAAGGTTATGGTGTACAGCGTTGGCAAAATGGTGAACATACCGCTCGCGCTATTATGATTTTACCCATTATAACCGGTCAATTTGGTAAGCCAGGTACCAATATAGGAACGTGGGGTGGCAGTGTTGTTTATCCAATACCTAGCTTTAAACTTCCCAATCCGATAAAAACGAGTATTCCTTTCTTTTTGTGGACAAAAGCAATTGTAGATGGTCCAAGTATGACCGCCCAAAATGCTTATCTTAAAGGTAAAGATAAGTTGGATGTTGGTATCAAATTTATCTGGAATTATGCCGGTAATGTAATGGGAAATCAGCATTCAGACCTCAATTGTACCCATCAGATTTTACAAGATGAGTCTAAATGTGAATTTATTCTTGTTTGGGATACGCATATGACCGCATCAGCCAAATATGCCGATTTACTGTTACCCGACGTTTCATCAGTTGAAAATACTGATTTGATTAATAATTCTTATTCATCTGGCGCGTATAGCTACCTTATCCGCATGCAACGAGCAATTAAACCACTTTGGGAAAACCGAGCAGCGTATGATGTGTTAACCGAACTTTCCGAGAAAATGGGCGTAAAAGATAAATTTACCGAAGGTCGTAGTCAAGATGAATGGATAGCGTATTGTTATGAGCAGTTGCGAAAACATGAACCGCATTTACCCCCTTTTGCCAATACTGACGGTATGGGGGTAATCGATCGTAAACTTGCTGATAGTGATACACAAATTGGATTGAAAGCCTTTAGAGATGATCCAATTAAAAACCCATTAAATACACCATCGGGGAAAATTGAGATCTATTCTGAAGCGCTAGCTAACATAGCCAATGAATGGGAACTTGATCCAGAAGATATACTCTACCCCATTCCGGCGTATTTACCGGCGATTGAAGGCAGTGAAGATAAACCCAAACGCACAAAATACCCACTACAACTGATTGGTTTCCATACCAAAGGGCAATGCCATTCCACTTACAGTAATTTACCGCAATTGCGCGAAGCTGTCGCTAACAGTATTTGGATTAATCCATTTGATGCCGAGCAAAGACAAATAAAACATGGTCAGTTAGTTGAGGTTTATAACGACCGAGGTCGGCTGTATATTCCCGCTAAACTCACACCAAGGATATTACCGGGTGTGATTGCCATTCCGCAAGGGATGTGGGCAAAAACCAATGCGGCAGGGATTGATATTGGCGGTTGTATTAATCGTTTAACATCATTGCGCCCAACGGTGCTTGCAAAATCGAATCCACAGCATACCAATCTGGTTGAAGTTAAACCATTATCGGTGGTGGATTGAGCTTTATAAATTAAAGAGCGAATAATAAAAATGCAATATGGATTTTATATTGATTCTTCAAAATGTACTGGTTGCAAAACCTGCCAACTCAGTTGTAAAGACGAAAAAGATAATGCATTAGGTGTTCATTTTCGTCGTGTTTATGAATATGGAGGGGGTAGTTGGCAGCAAGTTGATGGCCTGTGGCAAAACGATACCTTTACCTACTATTTATCCATCTCCTGTAACCATTGCCAAGAGCCAGCTTGTGTGCAAGGTTGCCCAACAGGCGCAATGAATAAACGATCACAAGACGGCTTAGTTGTTGTTAATCAAGATATTTGCATCGGTTGCCGACATTGTGAAACCCATTGCCCTTATGGCGCACCACAATTTGATCATCAAAAAAAGGTCATGTCAAAATGTGATGGTTGCTATGAACGTGTTGCCGAGGGATTAAAACCTGTTTGTGTTGAATCATGCCCTCAAAGAGCGTTAGATTTTGACGAAATTGAAAAACTACGTCAGCACTATGGCGATGAATGTGATATTGCACCACTACCGAGCTCGCAACTGACTAAACCCAATATAGTGATAAAGCCCCATGCACAAGCCAAGGCGTCTGGCGATACTTTAGGTAAAGTGCTCAATCCTGAGGAGGTATAAGCAATATGCGCAACTTACCACTGGTGTTTTTTTACGGTTTTAGAACAGTTAACAAATGACATAGTTTTGAGGAGATATTTTTTGAATAAAATCGCTTCTATCACATTAGCAAAACTACTTGGTGCTTTTTTTTATTATCCACCCAATAGTAAAGTGACTGCACCATTAATGCAGGCATTATTACATATTGACCATCTAGCAAAGTGGCCCAATCTCCCCCTTATTTATGAGCAGTGTAATATATTAGCGAATCAAATTGGTAATCCCGATCTTGATTATCAATTTTCATTACTATTTGAAGGGCAAGGAACAATGCCAGCACCACCATGGGGTTCATTTTACCTAGATACAGAACACCTATTGTTAGGTGAATCACAAGCATGCTATCACCGATTTTTGCAACAACATGGTTTGACGCTCAATACAGGAATGAACGAACCCGACGATCAATTTGGGTTAATGCTAATGGCCTATGCCATATTGCTTGAAAATAATAATTATACAGCGGCAAAACAACTTATTGATGAACACTTAATGATTTGGTCTTCAGCTTATTTAAAAGAGTTAAAGAACAACAAAATTAGCGCATTTTATCGAGCTTTAGCCGTGATTGCTGAGCAATATTTACAAATGCATTAATTTGCATATTGCGCATACTTATAGCACAAAAAATGACTCTTTTATTCGGTAATGGGTGATAACTTGCATATCGTAACATTGCAGCTTTTATCGTAATCGGTATAATCCATCCTATGCTTTTTCAAGGTAAATAATATTGATGTTAGCTTATTTACAACTCATGCGCTTAGATAAACCCATTGGTACATTGCTTTTACTCTGGCCTACACTTTGGGCTATTTGGCTTGTCGGTCATCCTTCTACCTATATAACAATTATTTTTATACTCGGTGTATTTGTAATGCGCTCGGCAGGTTGTGTAGTGAATGATTATGCCGATCGCCATTTTGATGCTCATGTGGAACGGACACAAAATCGCCCCCTTGCTCGTGGTGCATTGACCGAAAAAAATGCATTATGGACCTTATTTATATTATTGCTTATAGCACTTTGCTTATTGTTAAATTTAAATAAACTGTCATGGTTGATTGCCTGTTTTGCGTTATTAACCGCACTGATTTATCCTTTCATGAAACGTTATACGCATTTACCGCAAATCATATTAGGCATTGCATTTAGTTGGAGCATTCCGATGGTATATGCAGCAACCATTGAGCAGTTTCCCTTAACTTGCTGGTTACTTTTCTTTACTAACATTTGTTGGACAATTGCTTATGACACTGAATATGCCATGGTCGATCGCAATGACGATGTAAAAATAGGTATCAAATCCACCGCTATCTTATTTGGACGTTATGATAAATTAATCATTGGATTATTGCAGATAGTTTCGGGTGTTGGCTTATTATTTATTGGCTTAATCAACCAATTATCACAAATATTCTATATTGCTCTATTTCTGGTTATAGTACTATTTATTTACCAACAATGGCTAATAAAAAATCGAGTTCGAAACAGATGTTTTAGCGCGTTTATGAATAATAATTATGTGGGGGTTATCGTGTTTTTAGGTCTATTTTTTGCTTAAACATTAAGGTATTTTCTAAAGGACTTTAGTTATGTAGTTGATTTTATTTTTGATAAAAGAGTAAATATTTCAATCCATTGAAGCTTTTCATGAAACTTAATCAAAGTCACACTTAAATAATTTTTACCAAAACTCGGCAAAGAACTAGCTAAGTTTTTTCTAAAAGGTTATAATTTCGCCAATTTCAAGGAGTAGCTCATTTAATAAACGGATATGTAAAAAGTTTAAATAAAACAATTAAATGCTTTGCAGGTGAACCGTAATGTACTACTATATCAAGCATCAGAAAACCTATGCATTAAATTTACCCAATAATCCCATTAGACGAGTTTTTACACGAATTTCGATTATATCTTCGAAGTTATCTCATAAATTATTATCGAAATTATTCCGAAAAGTCTCGCTGGTGTTGGTATCGTTATTATTGTCGTATTCATGGGGGGGGACAGCATTACCTGCTAACAGTAGGCGAGTAAGCAATCGGAGTGATGCCATAATACTACCGTCGTTACCATTAGAAGTCATCAAATTCGTAAGGCCAGTTATTAAATATGGCACAGACGAGTACGCCGGCCCCGCTGATATATGGAATCCAGATTATGGATTCTTAGTCCAATCAACCAATCCGGCATCATACGCGCTTAATTTTCCAACTACGGGGGCTGATGGATTATATTTTGATTTAATCATAATCGGAGAAGAAAGCGACTTGACATGGGAGGTGCCACCTAAATATGATGGAATTGCGGTCACCGTGGCGAGAAGACCAATATTTAATAGCGATGGAGATGCAGAATTTCGCGTTACGCTAAAAGGTCCACATGCAGGAGGATCTCGAATAAACAGCTCTCATCCTAGTAGCATTACCGCGCCTATCTTACCTCATACCTTTGAATTAGTGGGTAAAAATAGAAGTGGTGAAGAGATCGTAAGATATGGATTTGTGTTACAGAAGTGGTTTGTCAACCGTGGACGTAAATTCGATACTTTTCAAAATCAAGAATCTTGGTGTAGTAGTTTGGGTTATCGTATGGTACAGGTTAAGGACCTAACTAATTCAGCCTGTCGTGGTCCTAGCGCAGGTCTCCATTGCAGAGGGGTTATTAGCGCCACACCACTCTCAACTGGTAATCATTACCAGCGTCAAATAGGGGCTGGTTTTGCCGCGGAGTGGGGAGATACGGGGATTTACACCCGCGCGGGCTTTGAGAACCACTTCTACTGGACAAGTGACTCTGCTGGAGGTGACTACCAGTTCACTGTGTTCATGGGCGGCGGTTATATTCGTAACCACAGTACTTTGCCGCATAACACTCATTACTATGGGCTTTGCACCACTCCTTAGTATTTGATGCCTAGTCCTTAATCCTTAGTAGTGTGCGAAGCTTATGGTGCAAATAAAGAACAATCCATCCAAGAACCAAATCTACTGCGCATTAAGTGGGGCCTTGAGCTGGCAGAGCATGCAAGTTTATGTTTTTGCAAATGGACAGCAAAAGCGCTTTCCCAAAATAAAAACAAGTTCCCCCAAATATTAATTATTATACTCAAACACATAGTTACCTGAAACTTTTTGACAAAAATTTTAGTTTTTTCAGCAAAAGTATAATGTAGGTGATAGTTATATTTTTTTAGCGTTAGTTATACCTTTATTCGATAAAAAAACCAGACATACGTCTGGTTTTTCTGCTTGTTTTTTATAGCAGTAATATTTAGAAATCTAAATTAGCTGCTTTAAGGGCATTTTCTTCAATGAATAATCGTCGAGGTTCAACTTCGTCGCCCATAAGGGTTGTAAACAATTGATCTGCTTCAATGGCGTCTTTGATGGTGACTTGTAACATACGGCGACTGGTTGGATCCATAGTGGTTTCCCATAATTGTTCTGGATTCATTTCGCCAAGACCTTTATAACGCTGAATAGTTAAGCCACGACGAGACTCTTTAATTAACCAATCAACAGCTTCTTCAAAAGAATTAACTGGTTGTTTACGTTCACCGCGTTGAATAAAGGCACTATCTTCCAGTAAATCTTTTAATTGTGCACCAAGGTGGCAGATATTACGGTATTCATTGCTATGGATAAAGACCTGATCTAATGGATAATTTGTATCAACACCATGGGTTCTTATTTTGATAATTGGCACATACAGTTGTGCTTTTTCATTATATTCAGCCGAATAAAGATAGCTGCTACCATGTTGCTCTTTATTCGATAGTTTTTCAACAATGGTTTTTGCCCAATTTTCAGCCTGCTGTTGATTTTGTAAAATACTTTCGTTTAATACGTCATGATAAACCAATTCAGAAAGTAGCGCTTTCGGATAGCGACGCTCCATTTTGGTAATCAGTTTTTCGACTTTTTGATATTCGGCAATTAGTTTTTCTAACGCTTCGCCTGCAAGTGCGGGTGCATGGTCATTGACATGTAAAGAGGCATCCTCAAGGGCTAAAGCAATTTGAAACTGTGTCATTGCTTCATCATCTTTGATATATTGTTCTTGCTTGCCTTTTTTGACTTTATATAAAGGTGGCTGCGCGATATAAACATAGCCACGTTCTATGATTTCTGGCATTTGGCGATAAAAGAACGTTAGTAATAGAGTACGAATATGTGAACCATCGACATCGGCATCGGTCATGATAATAATGCTATGGTAACGCATTTTATCTGGATTATATTCATCACGGCCAATACCACAGCCTAACGCAGTAATTAACGTTCCCACTTCTTGCGATGAAAGCATTTTATCAAAACGGGCTTTTTCGACATTTAAAATCTTACCTTTAAGCGGTAAAATTGCCTGATTTTTGCGGTTGCGCCCCTGTTTTGCCGAGCCCCCCGCAGAGTCCCCTTCCACTAAGTAGAGTTCAGATAGCGCTGGGTCTTTTTCTTGGCAATCGGCAAGTTTACCTGGTAATCCACCTAAATCTAAAGCGCCTTTACGGCGTGTCATTTCTCGCGCTTTGCGAGCGGCTTCTCGTGCTCTTGCTGCGTCAATGATTTTGCCGACGACAATCTTGGCATCACTTGGGTTTTCAAGGAGATACTCGGTTAATTTTTCACCCATGACAGATTCAACCGCCGATTTAACTTCTGACGAGACTAATTTGTCTTTGGTTTGTGATGAGAATTTAGGATCAGGGACTTTAACTGATACAACAGCAATTAGACCTTCACGCGCATCATCACCTGTAGCGCTGATTTTCGCTTTTTTGCTGTATCCTTCGTTTTCCATATAGTTGTTTAATGTGCGCGTCATTGCGCCACGGAAACCAGCTAAGTGTGTACCGCCGTCTCGTTGGGGGATGTTGTTAGTAAAACAATAGATATTTTCTTGATAGCCATCGTTCCACTGCAGTGCCACTTCGACGCCAATATCGTCTTTTTCTGTGCTGAAATAAAATATTTTTGGATGAATAGGATTTTTATTTTTATTTAAATATTCAACAAAAGCTTGGATACCACCTTCGTAATGATAATGTTCGCTTTTGCCAGTTCGTTCATCAAGTAATCTGATAGATACACCTGAGTTTAAGAACGAGAGTTCACGTAGTCGTTTTGCTAAAATTTCATAAACAAACTCAATATTGGTAAAAGTTTCAGGACTTGGCCAGAAGCGAACATAGGTACCTGATTCAGTGGTTTCGTCAATCACTTTGAGTGGTGCTTGTGGTACACCTAAGTGATAAATTTGTTGATGAATTTTACCATCACGATAAATCACTAATTCTAATTTATCCGATAGGGCATTTACAACCGAAACACCAACACCGTGTAAGCCACCGGATACTTTGTAAGAATTATCATCAAATTTACCACCTGCATGTAGCACGGTCATAATAACTTCAGCCGCTGAGATACCTTCTTCCTCATGAATGCCGGTTGGAATACCGCGACCATCGTCACGGACAGAAACAGAATTATCGGGGTGAATCGTCACTTCGATATGGTGACAATAACCGGCTAATGCTTCATCAATGGCATTATCGACCACTTCAAAAACCATATGGTGAAGTCCTGTTCCATCATCAGTATCACCAATATACATACCTGGACGTTTACGGACAGCATCAAGCCCTTTGAGTACTTTAATGCTGGAAGAATCATAAGAATTAGACATGGATTTCTCGACTTATTTTATTGTTTATATCATTCTATAAATTTACGAAATTATACCAGATTTTATGTGAAAAATCTTATCATTTTCATCGATCATATGGGTAATTTGCGCTTGGTTAACTGCGGTAATAAATACTTGTGAATTAGCTAATTTTAAACGTTTGGCTAATAGCTCTCGTTTATTGTTATCGAGTTCAGAGGCAAAATCATCAATCAAGTAAACACAGGCTTGGGTACTTTGCTTTGAGTAATATTCACCTTGAGATAGGCGTAAAGCACACATTAATAGCTTTAATTGACCACGTGATAACAAATCTTCAACCGGAATATTGTTGACACGTAATCGAATATCCGCTTTATGTGGACCGACTGATGTGTAGTTAAGGAGTTTGTCTCGATCATATTGTTTATATAATATCTCAGCATAGTTAGCGCCATGTTCCCAACCTTGATAATATTGGCAATTAAGCTGATATTCGGGTAAAAAGTCATGGCAAGTTTTTATAATTTCAGGAAAAATCTGTTGCGAATAATCTGCTCTAATGTGGCTAATTTTTTCAGCAATGGGGGCAAGTTCTTTATCCCAAGGTAATAATTGATTATAACTGTTGGATTGCTTTAATAATGCATTGCGCTGTTTAAATAAGCGTTTTAAATTATTCCATAACTGAACAAATTCTGGATAATGATGGAAGCATCCCCAATCAATAAATGCGCGACGATATTTGGGACCACCACTCAATAAATCAAACCCTTCAGGTGTAATTAACTGTATAGGTAATAATTTGGCTAAATCGGCGAGTCGAAAACCTTCGTCCCCGTCGATTTTGATTTTATTTTCGCTATTACGTGACTTTGCAAGACCAATGGAATGGACTTGTTGATGGGTATTTTTTATTTCACTAAATAATACAAGCTCTGGTTGTTCATGCTGAATAATTCGATTTGACTGAGTATGTCTAAAAGCGCGACCATGCCCAAGCATATAAATAGCTTCAAGTAAGCTCGTTTTTCCACTGCCATTATCGCCAACAATGAAGTTGAAATGTGGCGATAAAGACAGTTGTGCATGATCAATATTACGGAAATGATGAATGTTGATTTTTGAAAGAGTCATATGCCTTGAATGATGCCGGCCGAAGCCGGACAATTAAATGAGATTTGATTATAAGCGCATTGGCATAACAACATAAGTAGCGGTCTGATTATTGATATCTTCTATTTGTACACTTGATGTTGCATCAGTTAAGAGCAGTTGTACGCTATCACATTTCAATGTATTTAATATATCAAGTAAATAGGTTACATTGAAGCCGATTTCAAGCTCTGCTGATTGATATTTTACGTCAATAACTTCTTCTGCCTCTTCCTGTTCCGGGTTATTTGCGGTGATTTTTATCTGATTGTTATGGACATAAAGTCGAATACCACGGAATTTTTCGTTGGATAAGATCGCAACACGTGATAGGGCGTTTCTCAGTTCTTCGCAAGATACTTCAAGTGGTTTATCGGGGTTGCGTGGTAATACGCGTTTGTAGTCAGGGAATCTTCCATCAATGAGTTTTGATGTGAAAGTGAAATCACCAAGATTAACACGCAAATTATTATTACCAATTTGCATATTGATTAATTCGTCGTTATCACTAACCAGTTTAGCAAGCTCAAGTACTCCTTTTCTTGGTAAAATGACCGAACAAGAAGTTTTAGTATCTTGCTCAATAGGCTGTGCACATAAAGCTAATCGATGTCCATCTGTTGCAACTGATTTTAATAAACCATCTTCAATTTCAAATAACATGCCATTTAAGTAATATCTGACATCTTGGTTAGCCATTGAAAATTGCACTGCATCAATCAAGCGTTTAATGGTTTTTTGTGGAATGGAAAGATCAACCTCACTTTGCCAATTCTCTAAATTAGGAAAATCGCTAGCGGGCAGTGTGGATAAAGAAAATTTACTACGACCTGATTGAATCATCAGTCGATTATCATCAACGCTTATCGAAATTTGGGCATTATTAGGTAGGTTTCGACAGATATCAAGAAATTTCCTAGCGGGCACCGTTGTTGCACCTGGTTCGCTTGGTTCAACTAATGGTAAATGCGATATCATTTCTATTTCAAGATCAGTTCCCGTCATTGATAGCGTGTTATCGCTCACCTGTAATAGTAAATTACCCAAAATAGGTAGTGTAGGGCGGCTACTCAATGGCGCACTGACAAGTTGTAATGGTTTAATCAGTTTTTCACGATCTATAATAAATTTCATAGTATTGATTCTTTTTTAAGTTGATAAAGTTCGAATTAAATTGGAGTAATCTTCTTTAATATTATTACTTTCTTCTTTTAATTCTGCAATCTTTCTACATGCATGTAATACCGTTGTATGATCTCTTCCACCAAAGCCATCACCAATTTCAGGAAGGCTTTTGTTAGTGAGTTCTTTGGCAAGTGCCATTGCCATTTGCCTTGGTCTTGCAACAGAACGAGAACGACGTTTAGAAAGTAAATCTGATACTTTAATTTTATAGTATTCGGCCACCGTTTTTTGAATGTTTTCAATGGTAACCAGCTTTTCTTGTAAAGCCAGTAAATCTTTTAAGGCATCTTTAACAAAATCAATGGTAATGGCTTTGCCAGTAAAATTAGCATTAGCAATGACTCGATTAAGTGCCCCCTCTAACTCACGAACATTGGAACGTAATCGCTTAGCAATAAAAAAAGCAACTTCTTCAGGTAGCTTAATATGATTTTCTTCGGCTTTTTTCATTAAAATTGCAACCCGCGTTTCCAGTTCGGGGGGTTCAATTGCAATGGTTAATCCCCAACCAAAACGCGATTTTAAGCGATCTTCAACGCCATTTATTTCTTTAGGATAGCGATCTGAGGTTAAAATAATTTGCTGATTGCCTTCTAATAATGAATTGAACGTATGAAAAAATTCTTCTTGCGATCGCTCTTTATTGGCAAAAAATTGAATATCATCAATAAGCAAGGCATCAACTGAACGATAGTAATTCTTAAACTCTTCAATAGCATTATTTTGTAGCGCTTTTACCATATCTTGCACAAAGCGTTCTGAATGCATGTAGACAACTTTGGCATTGGCTTTTTCTGCCATTATTTGATTGCCAACCGCATGTAATAAATGGGTTTTACCCAAACCGGTAGAACCATATAAAAACAATGGGTTATAAGCTTTTCCTGGGTTTTCAGCTACTTGTTTTGCCGCAGCAACCGCAAGTTGGTTGGATTTACCTTCAACAAAGCTATTAAAAGTGTGTTTATGATTAATGCCTGAATGGTAGACATGATTGCTATTTGTTTCTTTTGTTGTTTTCCATGCAGGTACCACTTCTGTTTTGCGTTGGCTACTTTGTAATTTTTTATCGCTAGATACCGTTGAACCAACTTCAAGAAATAATTTTAAAGAATCATCATTAAAAAGTTGGTTTAATAATTGGGATATAGTCGTTAAATATTTGTTTTTTACCCAATCTAAGACAAATCTATTCGGTGCATAAATATAGAGTTTATTATCGACCATTTCCGCTTGCAACGGACGAATCCATAAATTGAATTCCGTTGTTGGGATTTTTTCTTGTAATTGAGAAAGGCAATCTTGCCAAATAGCGGTAGGCACGGCAACTCCTTCAATTTTTCTTACTAACAATACCGTAAAGCATTATAATCCCTTTTGTGGATAATTTGTAGATCTAAGGTGATATATATTTAGTTGTTAACAAAAAAGAGAGATAAAAAAACCCGGCTGTTAACCGGGTCTTAATGAACAACTTAAAAAACAAAAATTAATTTGTTAAATCAGTTACTTGAACTTCTTGAATGTTACGTGCTTTAACTTCAATTTCAACACGACGATCTGGAGCTAAACATGCTTTTAAGTTAGCACCACGAAGTGCATTACATTTAGTACCAGTAACTGGTTGAGATTTACCCATACCACGTGCACTGATTAGGTCAGCAGGAACACCTTTAGATATTAAGTATTTCATGACTGAGTTAGCACGTTGTTCTGATAGCTTTTGGTTATAACTAACTGAACCGATACGGTCAGTATGACCAATTACTACAACAGTGCTTTCAGTCGGTTTGATTTTAACTAGGTTTGTAAGTAAGTTATCTAATGCTTGACGGCCTTCAGCTTTTAAGTCAGCTTTTGCATAAGCAAATAGCACATCTTCATTTAATACATAACGGTTTTCTTGCGTTTTTAGTTCAACTGGTGCTGGAACAGCTGGGGCACCTAAACGATAAGTAATACCTAAACTTACAGTTCCTGCATCAGGAGATGCCTTAGTTTTAGTATGAATACGGTCAACATATTGGTATTCTAAACGAGTAGAGAAGTCTTCGTCGAAACGATAGTCAAGACCTAATGCATAAACAGGAGATAGCTCGGTTCTTGTGCCATGATTAAGGGCATCATACTTTTTGACCAAACCACTGTTTTTCCATTTAGAAATAGTGACCATACCACCTGCACGACCATAAATATCTAGATTGTCAATGATAGGGTAGCTTAATTTACCAGTTAAAGATACGCCTTGTGCGGAAACTTTACTATCACCTACATCAGAACTTCTTCCTGCATAATGGTAAGATCTTTTATATTTAGCAGATCCTAACCAGTCGTATCCTAATTCAAAACCTAAATAAGGGTTTGCTTGGAAACCAAGGAAAGCACCGCCAGCAACATTGCTACGATCTGCAGTGCTGATGCCAAAACGATCTGATATACGGACTTTATTGGCATCTAGTTTATAAAGTTCTGACCAGCCTAATTTAGCACCAACGTAAAAAGTGTTGTCTTCATATGCTGCGTTAGCGGCAGTAGCGGTTAAACTTGCAACTGCAATTGCTAGAGCTATAGTAGTTTTTTTCATTTTATTGCCTCAACTTATATGTTGTTATAGACGATGTTTAGTTTCTTTATTGTTTAAAATTTACTTCAAATAAAAAGAACTATGACTTATTTTTATATAATTATGTTACCCATAATCTGGTGCCTAGTATAGCATAGATAATAGGCAAATCTATAATTATTGCTATTGCAATAAAAAAATATTTAAATAATTTTATCAGATGATTTTGTTAATTGTTAAGTAAAAGTCATGAATGGTATTAGCTAATGTATTAGCCATAATAAAGAAGTCAGCTTCTAGTCTTTGATCTAATTCATCTGAACCGATATCTTCATTTTCGTCTAAAATAACCGTATCAAATTTAATTCGTTTAAATGTTAAGTCATTATTGACGATAAAGCTGACGCCTCTTTCATCAATAATTTTAATTTTAGTGATCCATTTTCCAGAATCAAAATGAACACGCATTTCATCGCTGGTGATTTCTTGATTTTTACAACTAATAATCCCATTACCCTCTAGCGGATCTTTAAGTTCGGCTTGGTCACCCAATAAAAATGGCGGGAATGTCAAGTTTTCTTTAGCCCATGTGGTCATGACCTGCTCCAGTGGTTTATCAATTGATAAAGGCGTTAAAGCAAGTGAACCAAGCTCTTTACGTAAAATAGCTAAGATATCTTCTGCTTGTTTAAAGCTACTACAGTCAACAATAATACGTTTATTATGTGTATCGATCCATAACCAATAGTGATTATATTTACTAAATGCTCTTGGCATTAGATCAATCATGACTTCGTCTTTTAAGGTGGCTTTTTCGTTTTTAGTCAGTTTTCTGCTCAGCGCTTGTTCTTGCTTATCAATTTTCTCTAATAACGCTTGTTTAATTACGGGAGCGGGTAAGATTTTGGTTTCTTTTTTGATGCGTAATAATAAATGCCCTTGCATATCAACAATAAAATCATTGTCATTATTATCATGATAAGGCGACACCCACCCCATTTTGGTGATATCTAAATTACCACAGGGAGTAAAAGGATGAGATTTTATTGCTTTTTCAATCGCATCTTTATTAAGTAATGTATCATTATTAAGTTGATAAATGATGGCATTTTTAAACCAAAGCATACTTTTCTATTTCCTGATTTTTTGTGATAAAGATTTTATTTTGTTTCAACAAGTCACCACTTATAGTGAATGAGTCGTGATATTTGTTATTGAATATGAGTATAGGTTCATTAAAAGTTATAAGATACCCCCATATAAATCGAAGTTACAGTACTATTGCTAACCATTGGGCTATCGGCCGCATCGCCGGTTAATTTATCGATATGAACACCGCCAAAAGTCGCCATGTTTTTGGTTAATGAGTATTGTGCTACTATTTCAGCATAAGGTGTCAATGAGTTTTCAGCACTAAAATATGGTAATCCTGATCGAGCTGATTCTTTATGGGAAACACCATAATAATAATCATTATGTTTGCTGTTGACCCAATTTATACCGATAGTAGGTGCGATAATTAAATTGTCTTGTATATATGGGACAGTATAATCAGCATTGATTAAAATACTCTTACTTTTATTTAGCATATCAGTCCCAACGCTACTAGAAAACCCACCCCAGTTGGTTACAAGGGTATATTCTATTTCTGTCAGTAATGTTGCGTGACGGCTATCAAGTTGTTTTAATTGGCGATTATCTGAATTGTGTGGTTTAAATTCATTAGATAAGTAGCGCGCACCAATTGAAATACTTTGATCATCGGCATGATAAACATAAATCCCAGCCGATAAATCATCGATAAAAAATCGCCCATTATCATAATCAATATGAGGGATAGGGGAATAACGAGCACTGTAACTTTTATAAGGTGAATGTTCCCAACCAACACCTGCACCAATGGACAAGGGATCAGCTAACGCACTTTTGGCGACACCTAAAACAATGATTGACAAAATAGAAAGTGCACAAGCTGTTTTTTTCATTTTTTATACCCATATATAAAAAGTGATCTCCTGTCGCTAGTCACACAAACTTTATTATCGTTTATTTTGCTGTTTCGCTTATCGTCACACAATCTATACATTAATTGTACATTGTAACAAACCAATTTCTTGAATAATAATGCCACATTTTATCGTGTTTGAATATGGATTAGTGAGATAATTATGAGTAAACCAACTATAGAAATGATTAACAGTCGTCCTGATGATGCGACATTGTTAGCGGATGAAGCTAAATATTGTTCTTTTGGCGATACCGTGCATTATGTTGAACCTCCAAAAATCTTTGATGGTTGTGAAGGTAGTTACATGTATGACAAAGAAGGCAAAGCTTTCCTTGACTTACAAATGTGGTATTCTGCGTGTAACTTTGGTTATGCTAATGAACGTTTAAATAATGTGCTTAAAAAGCAAATCGATACCTTACCACAGTGCGCTAGCCAATATTTGCATCCAACTAAAATTGAATTAGCCAAAACAATTGCCCAAGGCATGGAAAAACGCTTTGGTTATGAAGGACGAGTACATTTCAATGTGGGTGGTTCACAATGTATTGAAGACTCTTTAAAATTGGTTCGTAATGCATCTGGCGGTAAATCGTTAATGTTTGCTTTCCAAGGTGGATACCATGGCCGTACTTTAGGGGCATCATCCATTACATCAAGTTATCGTTATCGTCGTCGCTATGGTCATTTTGGCGATCGTGCTATGTTTGTTCCATTCCCATATCCTTTCCGTCGTCCGAAAGGCATGACAGCAGAAGAATATGGTGAACATTTGGTGGCTGAATTTGCCCGTTTATTTGAAACCGAATACCACGGTGTTTGGGATCCAAAAGTTGGACAAGCGGAATATGCAGCGTTTTATGCCGAACCTTTACAAGCAACAGGCGGTTATATTGTGCCTCCTCGTAATTACTTTAAAGGTCTTAAAAAAGTGTTAGATCAGTATGGTATTTTATTAGTCGTTGATGAAATCCAAATGGGCTTTTACCGTACTGGTAAACTTTGGTCAATTGAACACTTTGATGTCAAACCTGATGTTGTGGTTTTTGCTAAAGCATTAACTAATGGCCTTAATCCGCTAGGTGGTTTATGGGCACGTGAAGAATTAATTAATCCACAAGTATTCCCAGTTGGTTCAACTCACTCAACTTTTGCCTCAAATCCACTTGGTACAGCAGTTGGTCTTGAAGTATTAAAAATGACTTCTGAAACTGATTACGAAAAAATGGTCATGGAAAGCGGTGCTTATTTCCTCGAAGGTTTAAAAACACTTGAGAAGAAACACAAAGAAATTGGTGAAGTTGATGGCTTAGGCTTAGCGCTTCGTGCTGAAATCTGTACAGAAGATGGCTTTACAGCTAATAAAGCCTTAGTTGATAAAATGGTTGATATTGGTATGTCAGGTGATCTTGATTGGAAAGGTACCAAAATGGGCTTAGTGCTTGATATTGGTGGTTACTATAAAAACGTGATTACCTTTGCACCATCGTTACACATCTCTCGTCAAGAAATTGATCAGGGCATTGAACTGTTGGATCAATTAATTACTCGAGCCAAAAAAGAGCTTTAATTGTTTTATTTTTATTTTCCCGTCAATGTCTATTGGCGGGACCACGAGTTACAGCCAATCTTATATTTAACGTTATGAAATATATCAATCAGTTAGAACCAAAAGAATTAATAGACAATTTTCTAGCCCATCCTCCACAAGAATTTTCCGCATGGCTGAGTGAAGATGGGGTGCCTGTTTTTTCTACCAAGTTTGATCTTCTTACTACTGCAGATGATGATTTCAGACATAAAATTCAAAAACTGCCTTTTTACCATAAATGGCAGCGCTATTTACAACCTAATACTTGTTTTGTTGGTGCAACTGTTTCGGAATATGCGTTACTAAATGATAAAGTGGATGCTAATCAATTAGCACAACATCTTAAAATGGCTTATGCTAAGCAATATCCTTTTGTGATTGTTAAAGATATACCTGTCGCATCGCCTTTACTGAGCGAAAAAGAAAATGATTATTCAATGCATCTTATTACGTCATTAAAAAAACAGGGGTTTATTGAAGTTGAAGGACAGGCATTAGCTTGGCTACCGATTGATTTTGCCAATATAGATGAGGTTTTTTCACGATTTTCTTATAGCCGGCGTAAAAATTTTAGACGAAAACTAAAATCACGCCAAAAATTAACTATTAATGTGTTGCATAGTGGTGATGAGTGTTTTTATGACCAAGCGGTTTTAGATGAGTATTATCAATTGTATCTTAATGTTTATCGGCAAAGTGAAATCCATTTTGACTTATTGACTAAACCCTTTTTTACTCAGTTGTTACAAAGCAAAACCCAAAATGCGCATATTGTGACTTATCACCATGATGATAAGTTGGTGGGGTACAATATTTGTTTTGTTGTGAACAATATGCTAGTTGATAAGTATATCGGTATGGTTTATCCACAGGCAAGAGAGCTCAATCTTTATTTTGTAAGTTGGTTTGTTAATCTTGAATATGCTTTGCAGCAAGGATTTAGTCATTATATTGCAGGTTGGACCGATCCTGAAGTAAAAGCATCACTAGGTGCAAAATTTACTTTTACTAAGCATCTTGTTTATATTCGTAATCCATTATTCAGAATTATATTACGTAGATTGATTGGTTTCTTTGAAAGTGATAAGGAGAAAGTAGCATGACCTGTCCTATTATTCTCAATTTTGATAGAAGCGTGGGTGATATTTGTTATGCTCAAACGGTTGATGTTACGCAGTGGCAAGATACAATTCGTTTTGGTTGCACTAAGAAACAATTTAGCCAATTTAAACAGGTATTACAGCAATCTTTACCCGAAAGCCATGGCACGGTATTAATGGGCAGTGGTGATTTTCATCATATTTCATTACTACTTATTGAACGTTTAGCAAAGCAATATTCCGCAGATAATCCGATCCAAGTTGTGATTTTTGATAATCATCCAGACAATATGCGCTATCTATTTGGTGTGCATTGTGGATCATGGGTTAGTTATGTGGCAAGTTTACCTTTTGTGAGTCATGTACATGTGCTAGGCATTACCTCCCATGATATTGGTATAGCCCATTTTTGGGAAAATAGATGGAAACCTCTGCTTCATAAAAAATTGACTTACTGGAGCCTAGATGTCAATGTCGCATGGGCAAAAAAAATTGGCTTAGGACATGCTTTTAGGCATTTTGCCACACCAGATGACCTTATTGCCAACTTCTTATCCGAACAATATCATAGCGCACAACCGGTCTATTTATCGATTGATAAAGATGTATTAAGCGAAGAGGTGATTCACACCAATTGGGATCAAGGCAAGCTACAAACGTATCATCTGCTTGATGCTATATCGTCAATTAAACCTAGAATTATCGGCAGTGATATTACGGGGGAACTGTCAATATGGCAGCCAGCAAATTGGTTTAAACGTTTACTCAGTTCGCTTGATAAACAACCGACCATATCACCCAATAGCCTTATCAATTGGCAACAAGAGCAACATCAACTTAATTTAACATTATTAAAAGCATTAGCGGTATAAATTGGTGTAAAAAACTTTCAGGAAAGTAGGCGTTTAAGTATAAAACCTTACCTACCTTTCCTTATTGTAATTGGAAATTAACGTTGATGATGGTATGAATCTTGTTTCGATAATTTGCTTTCTGCTAACGCCAAAAAGAGAATGCCTGAAACAATGAGTATTGTACCAATTAACTTCAATAAGGTAATCGGTTCATTAAATAACCAGATCGAAACAATCATGACAGTCACAATTTCAAAGTGTGATGCCGCAAAAGCAGGACCTACAGGGGCTTTTTTTAATAACGTCATCCAAGTGAAGAAAGTCAGAATATAGCCCACTATTGAAATATAAATCCAAGGATTAGTAAATACGCGAATTAACCATTCAAGGCTCATCTCTAAAGGTTGCGCTTCAACCGCTGTTAATTTAAAACTACATTGCGCAATTGTGTCAAAAAAGAGCAATACAGAAAAACCAATTAAGTAAAATCTAGCCATATTAAGACATCCCTACAAAAACAACACCGGCGGTGATTAATAGCATTCCGATCAAGCGGTAACTAGTTAGTAATTCTTTGAAAATAATACGGCCAACTAGCATGATAGTAATAATATTAAATGAGGCAAGTAATACCCCTTGAGAAAGAGGCACTAAAGTTAAAAAGGCTAACCATAATAAAAATTCAGCAATATACGAGGTAACGCCAATCCAAATCCACTTATTTTTTGCTAAATCTAGCCAATAGTACCAACCGTCGCGATTGTTGGGTGCGATGGCGGCAAATTTAAAAGCGACTTGCCCTAAAGTATCGAAACAAATGTTACTAACCCAAAGTAAAATAACTAATGGTGACATTATGCTTTTATTCCTTCTGCTATATTATCAAAGAAAGAAGCACACTCCTTGATCACTTCGCGGCGCTGGCTATCAATGGTAATTAAATGATAGCTATCATTTAATACCACTAACTTTGTTGGTCCTGATACTTGCTTTTCGACCAATTTGGCATTCGTTTCTATATTGGCGATATCATCATTACCTGAATGCATAATTAAACAAGGCGAAACTACTTGGGGCAATTGCTTGCGCATTGCTTTTGCCAATAACTGCATTTCGGCAAGCGCAGGGAATGGATTTCCTGCAAGGCCTGCTGATGCAGCATCACCACTTAACATACTTTCAGAGACCACCGCACGAATGCGTTCATCTTTAAGCCCATAAGGCGGTTGTTCAATGAAAACTTGTTTTTGAAAAATACCCAATTTTTTAAAGTAAACAAGTAAGAAAAACAATTTTTTTGCCCAAAATGGCATACTCCAACCATCGTAACAAAATGTGGGCGCTAACACGCCAACTCCTTTGATTTGTTCAGGTCTGTCTACTGCCAATTTGAGTGCAAGTAGTGCGCCCATTGATAGTCCAGCAACAAAGATATTATCCACATGCTGCGCTAAATAATCAGCGCCATCTTGCACGCTTTTATACCAATCTTGCCAAGTTGTTTTACACAGATCTTCTTCTGTACCGCAATGCCCTGCTAACTGGATGGCATAAACCGTAAATCCAGCTTTATTTAAACCATTAGCTAAAATCCGCATTTCATTGGGCGTTCCTGTTAATCCATGGATTAATAGTACGCCATTTTTGTTACCTGGTAGAAAGTACGATAAATCTTCAATTGTACTCATTAGTATTCCTTATTCTTTGACTATCATGACCGGAATTAGCCAATCCTGAGCCTGTTGTAAGGCTTGTGTTACATTAGCAAAACTCTTGATGGCACAGTGCTCAATCTTATGTTTTTCACAATAGTGAATCAGTTTGTCTTTGGCAAACACGAAATCAACATTATGCGATACACAGTAGTCTGATGAACCATCACCAACATACAGTATTTGTGGAAAATATTGTTGTTTTTTTACATGATTACATTTGCAATTACCGCTTTTTTTGATGCAGTCTTTGTTTGCATAGGGGAACTCAAGGCGCCAACTGCGCGCATTATTGTGCAGCAATTTATTGGCAAAAATTGGCAAATGCTTAATGCTATGACGTTTTAAAATAAACTCAATGGCATAATCAAGTCCGTCGCTAACTACGTGGACAGGGATATTATTTTGTTCAGTATATTGAATAAAGGATTTAAAATCCGGATCAATTTCAATTTGAGATAAGACGTCATTAAGCTCATCTAAGCTTGCATCCATTAAGGCAATTTGCTTGCTCATACATTCTTGAGAGCCAATTTTGCCATTAACCCATAATTCTTCAAGCTCATCACAACCATCCTGACCGAAATGGCTCAGTAACGTGTCGGTAACATCTTTTATACTAATTGTGCCATCAAAATCACACAAAATAATTGGCGTGTGATGTTGTGTATAAGATGGATGCAACAGAGGGTTTGTTATTGATGAAAAAGCACTCATATTGGATATAAAAATAGTCTATTTAAAGATATTGGGCAGATTCTCTCATAGAGTGACAATAAACTTTGTAGGCTCTTTGTATATATTTTGTAACGAGGGGATAATTGTCTGTATAATGAGGCATCTCTAAGTAAAAGTGGCAGTGATTAAGAACAAATAATGAGTGAACGTATATTAATCATCGAAGATGATCAGCGGTTAGCCAATCTAATTCAAGTTTATCTTATTCGGCAAGGGTATCTTGTTGAATGGCATAATAGCGGTGCAGGCGCTGAAGAAAGAATTCAACAGCTTAATCCAGATCTGGTTATATTAGATGTGATGTTACCTGAAAAAACGGGTTTTGATATTTGTCGTGATATACGTACATGGTTTACTAACTACATCCTTATAATGACAGCTAGCGAAGATAATATTGATGAGATCGTTGGACTGGAATTGGGGGCGGATGATTATTTAGCTAAGCCCGTTGAGCCAAGATTACTGCTTGCCCGCATACGAGCCTTATTAAGACGAAAACAGATAGAAACCGACAAAGACAATCATAAAGAATTGATTGTGCCATCAAATAATAAAACGCTAATATTTGACAATTTAGTTATCGATGGCGAAAACCGAAAAGTGCTCTTGCAAGAGCAAGAAATTGATTTAACAACCGCTGAATTTGATCTGTTATGGTTACTTGCGCATAATGCAGGGACAATTTTATCTCGAGATGATATTTTTTCTCAGGTAAGAGGGATCGATTTTGATGGTAGCGATCGTTCTATTGATGCACGGGTGTCAAGACTTCGTCGAAAATTACTCGATGATCCAGATAATCCATCGCGCATCAAAACCGTGCGTGGTAAAGGCTATTTATTTATGCGAGAGGGAGAAAGCCATTGAGCCAATTATTAGCCAAACCGCTATTTTTTAATCGCCGAATTGTATTTTATCTAGTCATTTTACTTTTGTTGCAAAGTATCATTGCTTATGGTGCTTTATTGGTTTTTGATTCATTACCTTCATCATTAACCGATATGCCTGATGATCATATCATATTTCGAGAATCTCAACGAGGCACGGTAAACCTGATTCGTATGCAAATTAACGAGCACAAAGATCGTCCCCTTCAAGAAGTGGTTAGTGAATTACAACCTTACTTTGGTTACCCTATCGAAGTATTGCCAATTAATACCCCCTTACCCGATGCGGTACTTAACGAGTTACACAAGCTGGACTTTTCTTATGATAGCGATAAAGAGGTCGTTTATATTGATTTAAAAAATGGCAACTTGTTGCAATTAGGCCCCATTGCCATGCGAGATATTTTGGCATCCAACACCATGTCATTGACCATTTTTCTCATTATTTGGGCTGTATTTAGTGCCATCACCTTTTTTATTTTAATTTATATGGCGTTTAGCGCTGTTTGGAAAGATTTGGTTAATATCAGGCAGACCGCCGAACAACTTGGACAAGGTAATTTAAAAGCACGAACCGAAAATGTAAAAGGTTGGTTGTTTAAGCCGCTCGCTAACGTATTAAATAATATGGGCACGCATATTGAACACTTAGTAAGTACCAATCAAACGATTTCTCATGCAATGGCACATGAGCTACGCACACCGCTTGCACGAATGCGATTTGAACTTAGTATGCTTGAAGAAGCTAACGATGAACAAGAAAAACGTCTTTTACAAAAAGGTATGAGTGATGATATTAACGAGCTTGAAACATTAATCAATGCCAGCTTGAATTATTTTAAAATGCAGCAAAGCAATATCGAGCTAAACTTAACGCGTGTAGCACTCAAAGAGTGGGGCGAAAAAGTGTGCCAATCACTGGCGTTATTCAAACCGAAAGGATTTGAGCTAACTTGTAATAGCCAAGATGAACACGCTATGATTGACACCAATTTAGTTGAAACTATTGTAAAAAATCTGTTACTTAATGCGTTTAAATATGCAGCTCATAAAGCGGTTTTAAATATCACCAAACATGAAAATCGTGTTATCCTTGAGATCGATGATGATGGCGCAGGTATTCCTTTTGATGCGCGCGAAAAGATTTTTATGCCTTTTGCCAGACTTGATACTAGCCGTACACGTTCAACTGGTGGTTATGGGCTTGGTTTAGCTTATGTAAAATTAATGGCAGAATTTCATGATGGCAAAGCGTTTGTTGTCACCAGCCCGCTTGGTGGGGCTAGATTTGTGGTTTCGTTAAAATCGGGCGATGAATAGCGACTGTATTTATGTTGTAATACGGTCAAAAAGCAGTCAGAAAAGATATTGATTTTATTGAAGTTTTTATTTTTGTTTTTTTAGTTAACATATGGGTTATTTTATTAAAAAACGGCATTGTTTAGCTAAAAGGCAATTTTGTCGATACAAATAGCCTGTTTTCCGTTTCAGAAATAACAAAAATTTGTTATATTCATCAACCAATACAAGAATTAATAGCAAAGCAAATATTCTTAATTTGTTTCTAATAAATATATCATCAGAGGTTTTTTATGAGCGGTTCACTACCGACAGAGACTGAAACTCGTCCGACTAATTTTATCCGCCAAATTATTGATGCGGATCTTGCTGCTGGCAAATATAAAACAACGCATACCCGCTTTCCGCCAGAACCAAATGGCTATTTACATATTGGGCATGCTAAATCAATTTGTTTAAATTTTGGTATTGCGCAAGACTATCAGGGTAAGTGTAACTTGCGTTTTGATGATACGAATCCTGCTAAAGAAGATATAGAGTATGTTGAGTCGATTAAACAAGATGTCCGTTGGTTAGGGTTTGGATGGGATGGTGAGATTTGTTACTCATCTGACTATTTTGACCGGCTATATGATTATGCAATTGAACTCATCAATAAAGGGCTTGCTTATGTAGATGAACTGTCTGCTGATGAAATTCGTGAATATCGTGGTACTTTAACGCAACCGGGTAAAAATAGTCCTTATCGTGATCGTAGTGTTGAAGAAAACCTAGCTCTTTTTACACAAATGAAAGAAGGCAAATTCGCCGAAGGTAAAGCCTGCCTACGTGCCAAAATTGACATGGCATCGCCATTTATTGTGATGCGCGATCCGGTGTTATACCGCATCAAATTTGCCGAGCATCACCAAACAGGCAACAAATGGTGCATTTACCCAATGTACGATTTTACCCATTGTATTTCAGATGCGATCGAAAACATCACCCATTCACTTTGTACGCTTGAATTCCAAGACAACCGCCGTTTATATGATTGGGTATTAGATAATATTACGATCGAAGCGCGTCCTCATCAGTATGAATTTTCAAGATTAAATTTAGAGTATGCCATTACCTCCAAACGTAAGTTAAATCTATTAGTATCAGAAAAAATTGTTGATGGTTGGGACGATCCACGCATGCCAACGGTATCGGGTTTACGTCGTCGTGGTTATACACCTGCTTCAATTCGGGAATTTTGCCGTCGAATTGGGGTGACTAAGCAAGAAAATACTGTTGAAATGAGTACTCTTGAGTTTTGTATTCGTGAAGATCTGAACGAAAACGCACCTCGCGCAATGGCAGTGCTAGATCCCGTTAAAGTTGTGATCGAGAACTTCTCAGACACGATTGACGAAGTGCTTAGCATGCCAAATCACCCAAACCGCCCAGAATTAGGTGCTCGCGAAGTGACCTTCACGCGTGAAATTTACATCGACCGAGCTGATTTTAGGGAAGAAGCTAACAAAAACTACAAACGTTTAGTACTCGGTAAAGAAGTGCGTTTGCGTAATGCTTATGTTATTCGTGCTGATCGCGTTGAAAAAGACGCCGAAGGCAACATCCAAACGATCTATTGTAGTTACGATCCAGCCACGTTAAACAAAAATCCGGAAGATGGTCGTAAAGTGAAAGGTGTTATTCATTGGGTTTCGGCTAAGTTTGCCAAACCAGCTGAAATTCGTCTGTATGATCGTTTATTTAATACGCCAACCCCAGGTGCAGCCGAGGACTTTTTATCAACCATTAATCCTAATTCATTAATTATTAAACAAGGTTTTGTTGAGCCAAGTTTACAACATGCACAAGCCGAGCATGCTTATCAATTTGAACGTGAAGGCTACTTCTGTTTAGATAATAAATATGCAACCGAAGATAAGCTTGTGTTTAACCGAACCGTAGGTTTAAGAGATAGCTGGAACGAAGCATAATTAACTCAATTATCGCCGACTTATTGAGTCGGCGAATGATTGTTGCCACCTCATTTATATTACTTGAATCTAATTCAATAAATCATTCTTCGTGTTTAAATAATTTTGTTTGTTGATCTAAATAGCTCAGCACATCAGGCATTCGGTGTTTACCTGCCATTGATTGCATGCTATTGGCTGCATTTATTAGCGGTATGCCTATCGAGGTAACATATAGCGGGTGCTTGCTTTGACCACGGAGAACTTCGATCAAATACTCGCTATTGCCTGAAAACGGCTTTTTAGCAACACCAATAATAGGAATGGTTTTGTTTAATGCATGATACAAATGCCCACCTAGCCCTATCTTACCTTCATCCAAATGCACATAACCATCAATCACAATACAGGTCAGTTTACTTAAATCAATTTTATCAAGCAGTGACATAATGCAAGGCAATTCACGTTGATAAAACTGACCTGATTGATAGGGCGCAACATTATCTTGATAATCTGTGATTACCTGTTCAATTGCTGAGGTTGAATCAGTCCAATGATGAAATAAAACGCCGACCGCTTTGGCGCGGTTATCAATGTAATAAACATCAATTGCAAGTATCATATTAAGTTATCTTCTATTTAAAACATTATTTATCAATGAATCAATACATTGAAACTAACTGAGTAAGATAACATTATTACTGTTATTAATTCAATTTGATAATATTCACTTCTGTATTGATTTATTAAATTGTAGGAATTATTCGCATTGTTTACAGTAATTTGAGAAAATACTGTAATGAATATACATAAAAAACAAAATTAACGCCTTATAACAGACAAGACATATGGCGTTTATATCATAAAGAAAAAATAACCGTCACTGATTTGGCTAAACGCTTTATGGTCAGTCGTCCAACTATTTATAACGTACTAAAAAAAGCTCGTTTGAAGCTTTTTGTCCCTTTAACCAGTTAGAATGAACGTTATAAAACCATCAGTTATGGTATAAAACGTCTAGTTAAAGTTAAAAAATCTATTGAAGATAAATTAAGACGGCAAGCTAAATGCTATAACAAAACTTATCCGAGCAAAATGCTCCACGTTGACACCAAATGTTTACCTTTACTTAAAAATGAAACGCAACAGCAAACTATAGACTATTTATTCGTTGGCGTTGATGATTTTTCACGTAAGCTTTATGCAGGTATTTACCCTGATAAATCCCAATTTAGCTCAGCACAGTTTTTACAAAATGATGTGTTAGCCCAATGCCCTTATACCACTACATGTATTTATTCCAATAATGGACGTGAATATCAAGGCTCCAGCGAACCTCAATTTATTAAAATGCGTCATAACGATCATATCAATCAAAAATTTACCAAATCCGCCTGCCCACAAACGAATGGGAAAGCCGAAAGAGTGATACGCACTTTGAATTGCGATGTGGCATAATCAACAAATATTTAGCGACTCAAAAGATAGAAAACAAAAGCTTAAACGCTTTATTAACTATTATAATACGGTTAAATCGCATAAGGTGATTTCGGGAAAAACACCTTATGAGTTTTTAGAGGATTATTTTTATCATGAAGTGTAAACAACTCGGTGTTTTTCTACACAATATTACCATATATCTTATTTTTGTATTTAAACAGAGTGTTATTTATACTGATTACAAAACATACAATTAGATATGGTATAAAATATTTCCCAAAAATGCCGTTCCAAGCGTAACAAATGTAATCGCTTGTACTGCGATTTTTACCAGTCATTGTTATTCATATAATTTGTAGGAATTACTGTTTATACAATAAACCAAGCATCTGATGTTTTTTTAGCTAACACTATCGCTTTCTATTCGCATTACACTCGGAATTATTGCATAATACACTGCGTATAAATTACCGAATTTAAGTTAGGAATAATTATGGAACTTCTTTGTCCAGCAGGATCTTTACCGTCACTAAAAGTGGCCATTGATAACGGTGCTGATGCTGTTTATATTGGTTTGAAAGATGATACCAATGCCCGTCATTTTGCTGGTTTAAATTTTAATGAAAAGCGATTATTAGAAGCTTCAGATTATGTACATAAACGTGGCAAAAAATTACATATTGCCATTAATACCTTTGCCCATCCTGAAAATTTTCAGCGTTGGCAATATGCTGTTGATACAGCAGCTAATATTGGGGCTGATGCGTTAATTATTGCTGATCTTGCTATGCTTGATTATGCAGCTGAAAAGTATCCTGATCTTGAGCGTCATGTTTCTGTGCAAGCATCATCGACCAATGAAGAGTCGATTAAGTTTTACTATAACAATTTTCAGGTACATCGCATTGTTTTACCGCGTGTACTTTCGATGCATCAAGTCAAACAACTATCACAAGTTTCTCCTGTTCCGCTTGAAGTATTTGCTTTCGGTAGCCTGTGCATTATGGCGGAAGGGCGCTGTTATTTATCATCGTATTTAACTGGCGAATCACCCAATACGGTTGGGGCTTGTTCGCCAGCTAAATTTGTTCGTTGGGAAGAGACCGAAAAAGGACTTGAGTCACGACTCAATAATGTGTTAATTGATTGCCATAAAAAAGGCGAAAATGCAGGTTACCCAACGTTATGTAAAGGACGTTATTTTGTTGGTGACGAGCTTTATCATCCAATCGAGGAGCCAACCAGCTTAAATACTATTGAGCTATTACCCGAACTGTTTGCAGCTAATATTGCCTCGGTTAAAATTGAGGGGCGTCAGCGTAGTCCTGCCTATGTCGAGCAAGTGACAAAAGTATGGCGGCAAGCTATCGATCGTTATAAATCTAATCCGCAATCATTCCAAGCGGAAAAAAGCTGGATGGATACGCTTGGCTCTGTTTCGGAAGGGACACAGACAACATTAGGTGCTTATCACCGTAAATGGCAATAATTTAATTTGTCTGCTAAAACAACTAATTAAAAAATATACATTTTAAAGTAATATTTAGCTTTTTATATCTTCTGTTTTTTGTAAATAAATACAGGCGATAAGGTATTATCTTTAATAATTTAATTCATCTAATATAAACAATATTGTGAGCAAAACTATGAAATACGCATTAGGACCAGTACTTTATTATTGGCCTAAAACCACAACAGAAGCGTTTTATCATGCTGCAAAAGAGAGTGTAGCAGATATTATTTATATGGGCGAAACCGTGTGTACCAAACGCCGTGAAATGAAAGTTGCCAATTGGCTTGAACTAGCAAAAGAAATTGCTAAATCTGGTAAACAAGTGGTACTTTCAACCCTAGCGTTACTTGAAGCGCCATCAGAATTAAACGACTTACGACAATTGGTCAATAACGGTGATTTTTTAGTGGAAGCAAATGATTTAGCTGCCATTAATATTGCGCAACAGCATAAATTACCGTTTGTTGCAGGTCCTGCCATTAACTGTTATAACGCGTTAACTTTAAAATTATTACAAAAACAAGGAATGGTACGTTGGTGTATGCCGGTTGAGCTTTCTCGTGATTGGTTAACCAATGTGCTTAATCAGTTTGAAAGTTTAAATATTAAGCGAAATTTTGAAGTTGAAGTATTCAGTTATGGTTATTTACCTTTAGCTTATTCAGCGCGTTGTTTTACCGCTCGATCGGAAGATAAGCCTAAAGATAAATGTGAAACATGTTGCATTAACTACCCTGTTGGACGTGAAGTGTTCTCGCAAGAACAGCAAAAAGTATTTGTGCTAAACGGCATTCAGACTCAAAGTGGTTATTGTTATAACTTAGGCAATAATCTCAAAGAGATGAAAGGATTAGTGGATATTGTTAGAATTTCACCACTTGGTCTTGAAACACTTGATATTGTCAAGCAGTTCAAAGCTAACGAAGATGGATTAAACCCACTACAAATTGAACATAAACGAGATTGTAATGGTTACTGGAATGGTATTGCCGGACTTGAACTTACCCAATAAGCATTTTGTGCCTGAGCAATTTAGAGCAGATTTCCCTGCGCTCCATAGTGAAAGCGTATATCTTGATTCGGCTGCAACCGCACTTAAACCACAAGTGATGATTGATGCAACATTTGCGTATTATGCACAAAATACAGCCACCGCAAAACGTAGTTTGTATCAAGATGCTTTACAAGTCACCACAACGATTGATAAAGCAAGGCAAAATGTTGCTGATTTGATTCATGCCAACAACAGTACTGAAATTATCTGGACACGGGGTGCAACCGAATCAATTAATTTAATCGCACAAAGCTATGCTCGTCCATTGCTACAACCTGATGATGAAATTATTGTGAGTGAATTAGAGCATCATAGTAATTTATTACCTTGGTTAATTGTTGCTAAACAAACGGGTGCTAAAGTCATAAAATGGTCATCGGCTATTGATGAATTATCATCGCTACTGTCAGCAAAGACCAAAATTGTTGCCATTACCCAGATGTCAAACGTCACTGGATTTTGCCCTGATTTAGCGACAATTAGCCACATTGTTCATCAACATAATGCGATTTTAGTTGTTGACGGAGCACAAGGTATTGTTCACCATGCGCTTGATGTTCAGCAGTTAAATATCGATTTTTATGCTTTTTCTGCCCATAAATTGTATGGACCAACTGGTCTTGGTGTTTTATATGGAAAGCCAGTTTTACTTAAGCAAATGTCGGTTTGGCATGGTGGCGGTAAAATGCTAAAAAGCGCCTCATTTGATGATTTTATTCAAGAAGATCTACCTTATAAATTTGAGGCAGGCACACCCAATATTGCAGGTATTCTTGGCTTCAACGCCACACTTCAATGGTTAAAAAGTTGGGATAACAAGCAAGCAGAAAACTACACAAAGCAGCTGGCTGACTACGCAAAATCACAACTAAACCAGCTGACTGATATTCAATTTTATAGTGTAGATAGTAGCCCGATCATCACGTTTAATATCAATAATATTCATCATAATGATATTGCCATTTTATTAAGTGAACAAAATATTGCGATCCGCACTGGAGAGCTTTGTGCTCAACCTTTAATGAATAAATTAGGTTGCCATGGTGCGATTCGTCTATCATTAATGCCCTATAATAATCAGCAAGATGTAGATAAATTTATTTTAGAGTTGCAAAGTGCAATTGAAATATTGGTGTAATTCTATACTAAACGGTATAGACTCCTGAAAGTTTTTTACAAAATAGTCAACCATAAATAGGTCAATATTATGCTATCACAGCAAAATTTAACCAAGTTATTTGCAAAACAACATACTTGGCAAGATCGTTATCGACAGTTAATAATGTTAGCAAAGCAATTACCTGATTTTCCTGAACAGCAAAAAATAGCGCAAAATCAAGTGAATGGTTGCGAAAACCGAGTTTGGCTAACTTATCAAAAACAAGCAGATAATACCTATATTTTTAGTGGCGATAGCGAAGGGCGAATTGTGAAAGGGTTATTAGCCATTTTAATCATCATTGCTAATCACAAAACAGCACAAGAAATTGCAGCTATCGATTTTTCATCACTATTAAGTCAGTTAAAAATTTCTGATGAGCTAAGCCAATCACGGTTGCAAGGGCTTGCCCAATTAATTGAACGCATAAAATCAATCAGATAAGCTTTGATAATCTTTATTTAACTTGATGTGTGAGTTAATTTATAACCCTGAAAAGTAACAGAAGGGAATCAAACTGTAAAAAAATTGAATCAAAATTAAGCTTTAGAATTAGCGAAAAAATTAGATAACATACCGCATCCCTGAAAATTTAAGAATATTGCGATGATAATTACCATCGCACCAAGCCACATTATTTGAGAATTTATAATATAATGTCATCAAACATAAATAGAGAAATGACTAGGGCGTGTTGATCTTTCGTGATTATTTTTTAGACGGCATGATGTGAGTTATAATAATTCTGCAAAAAACAACCATAACTCGA
>NZ_WTEV01000014.1 GCF_009795885.1 Gilliamella sp. Pas-s25
AGTATGGTATCACTGGCATTTATGTTGATGTGGCTGCCAATGTATTGTTGAGCAATTTATGTACAGCAAAGATCAACAGCCCCTAGTGATTACTGAAAAAGATATTGCTATGTTTGATGAATTGGCACAGGTTCGTGACATTACATATTACTATAGTCATTGTAAGGAAGTGTTTCCACTATGGGCTCAGTTAATGACTGAAAAAAACAGTAGACGGGTTATTGAACAGGCACTCCTAAAAGGAAAAGAAAAGCAGTTCAAATTAGTTGATACTATTTGACTTTATCCAGATACCATAATTATGTTAGGTGAACATTTTCAATCAGATGTTCAGTATATCCTATTTCATTATATATTAAGTCAAATCGACGGTAATGAAATGTCGCGAGTCTCACAATTGTATGAACATTTGAATGACTACACATAAAAAGTAATCACTTTTTAGGTTGTTTTTTGTTAAAAATATTCAGGATTCTATGCCGTTTCGTGATTAGTTGAGACTTAGCAGTATCTGATTGTGATTTAGTAAAATGGTGGTGATACTTTTTAAAAAAATGAAATGTGAAAAAATTATTAATTCCTACAAATAAATATCTAAACGATAATAGGTTAGACAGAAAGGGCTGCAATCTAACAAACTAGTTGCTATTTAAGTTTAATTAAATAGCAATTGAAGTCATACAAAATTATCCAAAAACGGGATCTTAAATTTAGAACATCTAACCACCATTAAAAACGCTGGTAAAGCGTGATAATAACGAACGTTGTTCTTCTTTAGGCATATTTTCAAGATTTGCTAGAATCAACTGTTCGACTTTTTGGGCTTCATCAACTAGGCCTAACTCGTTATAGGCGTTGCGCATTAAAAGCAATGCTTCTTTAGTTGAATCGGTATCTGGAAACGTAACTAGCATTTCTGTCACACGATTAATCACTGCGACATAAGCGCCGCGTTTTGTATAGAACTGCGCAATTTTTAATTGATAGCGAGCCAATCTGTTTTTCAAAAACACAAGGCGTTTTTGCGCATCGGCGGCATATTGACTGTTTGGAAAGCTTGTCGTTAAATAAGTAAAATCCTTAAACGCTGCTGCGGCATAATCAGCATCGCGATCTGAACGATCAACGTTGAACCACCCTTGAATCATATTATCATCTTGCGCCATATTCGAAATACCGCGCATATAAATAACCCAATCAATGTTTGGATGCGTTGGATTTAGTTTTAAAAATCGGTCAATTGACGCAACAGCTAGTGTTAAATCACCTGATTTATAGTAAGCATAAATCAAGTCAAGTTGTACTTGTTGAGAATAGGGACCAAATGGATAATTCTTGTCCAAAGCCTCTAAGACAGTGATACTGGATTTAATATTACCATTCTCGAGATATGATTTCGCTTTGTTATGTAGTTCAATTTCGGGCATATTTTCAACATCGGACTTGGAAGAAGTACAGCCAATTAACATACCACTTAAAGCGATAGCTAACAAAGAGTGTAAACGCAATTTCATTCAGTTTTCAATCCAAATATAATTAAACATTAAAGGCGATGATTGGTATATAATACTCTAAAACAAAACAGCTTAAAATAGATAAATTACACATGCACGAGTTAAAATTATCAACTGAAATAGAACAAACCCAACTAGGAATGCGTTTAGATCAAGCATTATCAGCGCTTTTTCCTGATTATTCACGTTCAAGAATAAAAGATTGGATTGTGAATAATAAAGTTACTGTCAACGATGTTATCGTTAATAAACCCAAAGAAAGAGTGCTCGGTGGCGAAAAAATAATAATCAATGCTGAAATCGAAGAAGAAACCTATCATCAACCCGAAGATATAAAACTCAATATTGTTTATGAAGATGACGATATTTTAGTGATCAACAAACCTCGCAATTTAGTCGTGCATCCCGGTGCCGGTAATCCTAATGGTACGGTATTAAATGCCTTATTACACTACTATCCCGACATAGCGCGCGTACCTCGCGCAGGTATTGTGCATCGTCTAGATAAAGATACAACGGGCTTAATGGTTGTTGCTAAAACCATTATGGCCCAAACACACTTAGTTGAATCACTCCAACTGCGTGAAATTACGCGTGAATATGAAGCGGTTGTTATGGGTATTATTACTGCAGGTGGCACGGTTGATCAGCCTATTACGCGCCATCCAACCAAACGCACACATATGGCAGTATTTCCAACGGGAAAACCAGCAGTCACCCATTATCGAGTAATGGAAAAGTACCGTCTACATACACGCTTGCGCTTGCGCTTAGAAACAGGTCGAACTCACCAAATTCGTGTGCATATGGCATATATTGCCCACCCATTAATTGGTGATCCACTTTATGGTGGGCGTCCAAGACCGCCGAAAGGCGCAAGCGAATCATTTATTCAAACCTTGCGCGATTTTGACCGCCAAGCATTACACGCTACCATGTTACGCTTATATCATCCTATAACAGGCGAGCAAATGGAATGGCATGCGCCTATTCCTGAAGATATGCAAAATTTAATCCAAGCTTTACAAGAAGATACTGAACAGCATAAAGATGAATTAGATTGGTGATAAATATGATTAAATCGATTTACCCATATTGGACAGCACCCAAAAGCATACATGCGTTTACCTCAACACGAACAGGTGGCGTCAGTTTAGCGCCATTTGCGAGTTTAAATATGGGTGATCGAACCGGTGATAATCTAGAGCATATTGCTGAAAATCGTCGTCGAATCACTCAAGTCGAACAAATACCAAGCGAACCGTATTGGTTAGTGCAAACCCATAGCACTATAGCACTAGATATATCACAAATTGCCTTACAAGCACCCAGTAGCAATCAAACTTTTGAAGCTGATGCTTCATATACCAATCAACCAAAGCAAGTCTGCGTGGTACTAACCGCAGATTGCATGCCAATACTCTTTTGCACAAAAACAGGCGATGAAGTTGCTGCTGCTCATGCCGGTTGGCGAGGATTATGTAACGGCATATTAGAAGAAACCATCAAAAAATTTTCAAGCTCACCATCAAATATCATCGCTTGGATGGGGCCGGCAATTAGTGCCAAAAAATTCGAAGTTGGTCTTGAAGTTAAACAGCAATTTGAAAAAGTCGATCGAAAAGCACAAGAAGCATTTAAATTAATCAATCCAACTGAACAAAAATATCTAGCCAACCTCTATTTAATTGCTAAACAACGCTTACAAGCGCTGGGAATAACACAGATTTTTGGTGGTGATTATTGTACTTATACTGAACAAGATAAGTTCTTTTCTTATCGGCGCGAAAAGAGAACCGGCAGAATGGCATCAATGATCTGGTTTGAGTGAGTGTAAAAATAAATCAATATGCTACCTGAATATTTTCACACAGAAATATACCGGTTTTTACCATTCTTAAAGATTAATATTGTCATTTATTCAAGGTCGAACTGTGCCGCCCACCGAGTAAGGTTAGCATGGCAAACATAAAAATTTATCTATACTTTGTTCGTAGAGGTGATTTTTTTTGCATCAAAAAGTAAATTGTCAGAAACTACCTCACCCAAAAGCAATAACAAAACATTACTCAATATCCGCAAATTTATGGCTTTGTACACTCAAAAGCCATTTATTATCAAAGCGATCTTTGTTGATTTTCCCCAATAGTTCAATGGTTTCAAACATATTAAACGCACCATTTTTTTCGCACGGTGAAAGGTAATAGCGTTTGGCGTGAATTTGAGTTTCGATATATTGGCAAAAAGGGATAAAATCAGCATGATTTTCGGCAACAATCCGCACTTCATTGGCAGTAGTTTGTACTATTTCTTGATAGCGTGACCGATAACAAAACTTAGGGCTAAGTGCTATATAATCAATAAGCGGATCAACTTTGCCAAGTCCATTACTTTCAATGGCAATAAAATAACCCGCATTTTTTAATGGTACAAGCAATTGAGGTAATGCTTTAACCATAGTGGGTTCGCCGCCAGTAATAATAATGTTTTTGCTGTTATATTCATTCACTTTAGCAAGCAGCGTATCTAACGTAATCCGGGTAAATTGGCGGAAATTAGTATCACACCAAGCACAATTTAAATTGCACCCAGCAAAACGGATAAAAACAGCAGGCATGCCAGTATTATAACCTTCGCCCTGTAAAGATTCGAAGATTTCAACGATGCGAAATTCGATCATTTTTGGCTCCGATGATATTCACAATACGAAGTTGGTGTTTCCCATAATTTGATCATCGAAATAGGCAAGTATTGCGACAGGCAATCAAATATGAATTTGCTCATTGCTTCGGCAGTAGTCCGGCATGGAAAGGCGAAGATTTTGCGATCCATTTCTTGCAGTAATGTGGCTATACGGCACTCATTTGGGTTATTTTGGTTGTAAAGATAAGCGTGATCCAGTGGATCGATAATATGCTGTTTAACTATCATTTTTAGATCAGCATAATCCATGACCATGTCTTGACTCGAACCAGTATCGATAAGATCACCGCTAATTTCGACTAATAAGCGATAAGTATGACCATGCAGATTGTGACACTTTTTATTGTGCCCATCTAACATATGACAAGCATCAAATTGAAACTCTTTGGCTATTTTGAACATTTTATATTCCTAGTTTTTTTACGTGGGATGGATTACGAACCACGGTTAGCGAACCTAACAAAATAAAAGCGCTAATATAATAGATAAAAGCTGATTTGTCATCTTGCAAGTTTTATTTAAAACAACATTGAGTGGTAATTGATAGAATTGTGGTGACCTTTATTTTTGACGCTAGTTAAGCTTTAAATACTTGCTGATCTTGCTGTATAAATTTTATAAAAAATATTGTGGATTTGCTCTTGAAATTTAGCTTGCAACACACATTTAGATCACATGCAAATGGGTTGAATGTGTCAAGCATTGAACCCAAATCTATTGCTCAGGAGATAAATACTATGAGGTTAGATAAACTAACAAACAAGTTTCAACAAGCTTTAGCTGATGCGCAGTCAATGGCGTTAGGTAAGGACAATCAATATATAGAGCCTGTGCATGTTCTATCAGCCATGCTTAATCAAGAAGGTAGCAGTGTAACGCCATTATTGACTACTGCTGGTGCAAATGTCGCTGTTTTACAACAAGAATTAACACAAGCCGTTGATCGATTACCCCAAGTTCAAGGTGTGGGTGGCGATGTTATGCCATCGCAAGAGTTTGTTCGTGTATTAAATCTATGCGACAAATTATCCCAAAAAAATGGCGATAGTTATATATCATCAGAACTCTTTATATTAGCTGCTTTAGAAGACAAAGGTAGCTTAAGTGATATTCTTAAAAGATCAGGCGTCAATAAAGACAAATTTAGCCAAGCAGTCAATCAAGTAAGAGGTAGCGATAACGTGAACGACCCTAATGCAGAAGATCAACGTGGTGCTCTTAAAAAATATACTATTGATTTAACTCAACGAGCAGAACAAGGTAAGCTTGATCCTGTTATTGGTCGTGATGAAGAAATTCGCCGAACAATTCAGGTATTACAACGCCGTACTAAAAATAATCCGGTATTAATTGGTGAACCAGGCGTGGGTAAAACCGCTATTGTAGAAGGTTTAGCTCAACGTATTGTTAACCGCGAAGTGCCTGAAGGATTGCGGAATAAACGCGTTTTATCGCTAGATATGGGCGCATTAATTGCGGGTGCTAAATATCGTGGTGAATTTGAAGAACGGTTAAAAGCCGTGCTTAAAGACTTAGCAAAAGAAGAAGGTCGCATTATATTGTTCATCGACGAAATCCATACCATGGTTGGTGCAGGTAAAAGCGATGGTGCAATGGATGCCGGTAATATGCTAAAACCTGCATTAGCGCGTGGAGAATTGCACTGCGTGGGCGCAACAACGCTTGATGAATATCGTCAATATATTGAAAAAGATCCGGCGTTAGAACGTCGTTTCCAAAAAGTCTATGTTGCCGAGCCAACAGTTGAAGATACTATTGCCATTTTGCGTGGCTTAAAAGAACGTTATGAACTGCATCATCATGTACAAATTACCGATCCGGCAATTGTGGCTGCGGCAACGCTATCGCATCGTTATATTTCAGATCGCATGTTACCTGACAAAGCAATTGACTTAATTGACGAAGCTGCATCGAGCATTCGTATGCAAATGGATTCCAAACCAGAATCTTTAGATCGACTTGAAAGGCGCATAATTCAACTTAAACTTGAACAACAAGCACTTAAAAAAGAGTCTGACGATGCCAGTAAAAAACGACTTGAGATGTTAAACGATGAACTTTCTGAAAAAGAAAAGGAATATGCATCACTTGAAGAAGAATGGAAATCAGAAAAAGCAGCTGTTTCGGGCACGCAAAGCATCAAAGCTGAGCTAGAAAAAGCGCGTACTGAAATAGAGCAAGCACGTCGAGCTGGCGACTTGAGCAAAATGTCTGAATTACAATACGGCAAAATACCAGAGCTCGAAAAGAAACTTGCTTCAGCAACTCAGTTAGAAGGCAAAACCATGAAGTTATTGCGTAACAAAGTGACCGATAACGAAATTGCCGAAGTGCTATCTAAAGCGACAGGTATTCCGGTTTCTAGAATGCTTGAGAGCGAAAAAGACAAATTATTACATATGGAAGATGCTTTACATAAACGTGTCATTGGCCAAAATGAAGCGGTATTAGCGGTTGCTAATGCGATTCGCCGTAGCCGAGCTGGGCTTTCAGATCCAAACAGACCAATTGGATCGTTCCTATTCTTAGGACCAACAGGGGTAGGTAAAACCGAGCTTTGCAAATCACTGGCTAACTTTATGTTTGATAGCGAAGATGCCATGGTGCGTATTGATATGTCAGAGTTTATGGAAAAACACTCTGTTGCTCGCTTAATTGGTGCACCTCCGGGTTATGTTGGTTATGAAGAAGGCGGATACTTAACAGAAGCTGTTAGACGTCGACCTTATTCAGTTATTTTACTTGACGAAGTCGAAAAAGCGCATCCAGATGTCTTTAATATCTTACTGCAAGTTCTGGATGATGGACGCTTAACCGATGGCCAAGGTCGCACGGTTGATTTTCGTAATACTGTCATAATTATGACATCAAACTTAGGTTCAGATCTAATTCAAGGTCAAGTTGAGTTAAGTTATGACGAAATGAAAGCGCTAGTGATGACAGTTGTTGCTAAACACTTTAGACCAGAATTTATCAATCGTATTGACGAAACAGTGGTCTTCCACCCACTCGGTCAAGAAAACATCAAAGCGATTGCAAAAATTCAATTAGCACATGTTGAAAAACGGTTAGATGAACGTGGTTATCAATTGGATATCTCGGATGCAGCGTTGGAACAACTTGCTAAAGTCGGCTTTGACCCAATTTATGGGGCAAGACCACTAAAACGAGCAATCCAACAAGAGATCGAAAACCCATTGGCACAGCAAATACTGTCTGGCAAATTAGTTCCGGGTAAAACTATTCATCTAGATTTAGTTGGCGACAACATCGAAGCTAAACAGTAATTAACCATCAAACAACAAACCGGCCTTTATGGTCGGTTTTTTATATCAGAAATAGACAATCCAGCCTTTGGTTCAGAATAAAGGGTATATGTAAAAGAATGAGTGTTGACTGAATTTTTAAAGGTAAAATTATTGAACGTGATTTAGTAGTTCAGCATATTTTAAAAAAATATAATATTAAATAATTTAATATTATTAATATGAGAAAAAGTAAATAGTGGATTGTTACTATCAATTTATAACATGGTAGATAGCTTTATAAATAAAATAAGCGATGTGTAGCAAAACACTGAGTGTTTACACTTCATGGTTAAAATAATCCTCTAAAAACTCATAAGGCGTTAATTTTGTTTTTTTATGTATATTCATTACAGTATTTACTCTAATTACTGTAAACAACGTGAGGAATTCCTACACTTAATCGAGTCACACCTAAATAATTTTTACCAAAAAATCCCCCAAAAAAACTAGCCAAGCTTTTTTTTTATGGTTATACTTTCATCAACTTAAAAAAGGATTATTTAATAAGCGAATGAACGCAAAAAGGATAAATAAAACAATAATTTACTTGACAGGTAAACCGCAATGCATTATCATTTTAAACACCAAACACCAAACACCAAACACCAAACACCAAACATGGCAAACCTATGTCTTAAATTTATCAAATAGACGCATTAGACGAATTTTTACTCTTGCCTCGTTAATATCCTCGAAGTTATCCCTAAAATTATTATCAAAACTATCCCGAAAAATCCCGTTGGCGTTGGTACTCCTATCATTATTGTTGTCTTCGTTGAATTCACAAGCATTATCGGGTCAAAATAGTCGAGGCGGTGATCGCAGTGATGCCATAATTCTACCACCAGGACAATGGGGAAGAATCAAATCCGCAAAGTCGGAGGGGTTTTATTTTGATCGTGACTACGGCGTTGGTCCATATGCAGGCCCTGCTGAACTATGGGATCCCGATTATGGCTTTCTGCTTCAATCAACCAATCCAGCATCATACGCGCTTAATTTTCCAACTACGGGGGCTAATGCATTATATTTTTATATAGTCGTAGAGGGAGAGGGAGAAGTAGTTCAATTATGGGAGCCAGTCACGCATGAGGGAATTAAAGCAGCTGTAAGACCATGGATACAATGTGGTAGTGAAGAATGCCATACCGAGTATCGTGTTACACTAACAGGTCCAGAGGCAGGAAATCAATGGCTTAATCCTTATCCGGGTCCAATTGCTAAGCCAAATTTACCGCAGACCTTTGAGTTAGTGGGTAAAGATAGTGAGGGTAGTGAGATACTTAAATATGGATTTACATTGCAAAAGTGGTTCGTGGCTCGAGGGCAGTCATTAACAATCCTACCCGAGCAACAATCTTGGTGTAATAGTATAGGTTATCGTTTGCCACAGGTCAGGGATCTGACTAATGCTAGAGCAGGACGTTTTGGTGCTACACCATCATCAAGTGGTAATCATTACCAGAGACGAATTGGTTCTGGATTATTCACGGAGTGGAGCCCCATGAACCGCTACGATAGAGCGCGCCTTTACTATAGCTACTGGACGAGTGATGGTATGCCAGTACCGGATGGTAGTTATCAGCATGGTGATCTCATTGTTGCCTCGTACGATGGCGGCGTCGGCGTCGACATTGTACGAGGTATTCATTATGCTATGTGCGTTACACCTTAGTTTTTAGCGTTTATTTCTTAATTCTTGTGCGCAGGGGGGGCTTATGGTGCAAATAGCGGAGAACATAACAAAGAATGAAGCCCCCACCCCACCAAAACAAAAACTCAATATCAGGCAAAAATTTGTATGAATGTATTGATTTTATTTGATTTTTAATTTTATTGCTATTTTAATAAAATAACAAATATTTAAATTTTTTTAAAGTTTTTATAAAACTTAATCGAAGTTACATCTAAATAATTTTTACCAAAAATCCCCCAAAAAAACTAGCCAAGTTTTTTTTTTATGGTTATACTTTCATCAACTTAAAAAACGGATTATTTAATAAGCGAAAGAACATAAAAAGGATAAATAAAACAACAATTTGCTTGACAGGTGAACCATAATGCATTATCATTTTAGACACCAGACACCAGACACCAGCACTGGCAAACCTATGTCTTAAATTTATCAAATAATCCTATTCGACGAGTTTTTACACAAAACTTATTTATATCTTCGAAATTATCTTTCAACTTATTATCGAAATTGTCCCGAAAAAGCTTATTGGTGTTGGGGCTGTTATTGTTGTCATCTTCATGGAATTTACAGGCATTGAATGGTAAAATAGCTCGAGCGGATAATCGTAGTGATGCGATAATTTTACCTTCAACGGTAGTTGCAGTTATTGATTATGTAAGGCCGGCTTTATTTTGGGGTAGCGGCGAATATGCAGGCCCAGTTGACATATGGAATCCTGATAAAGGCTTCTTAGTTCAATCAACCAATCCTGAATCATACAACCTAAATTTCCCGACCACGGGTGCGCATAATTTATATTTTGATTTACTCATAACTGGAGATATAGAAGAATTGACATGGGAACCTGTCACGCATGAGGGAATCACCGCGACAGTGACAAATGTTGTAGCTAATGATATTTGGATTCCTTATGAAGATAGGAGACAAGTTGTAGCTCGTGTTAAGCTAACAGGTCCAGAGGCAAGCAATCAATGGGATAATCCGAATCCTAGACGAATTACTGTACCAAGGTTACCGCAGACGTTTGAGTTAGTGGGTAGAGATATATATGGCGGTGAGGTAGTAAAATATGGATTTGTATTAAGGCAGTGGTTCGTCCGTAATGGTCAATTTAGAACTTATAGTAACCAGTTAGCATGGTGTAATAGTTTGGGTTATCGAATGCCACGGGTAAGAGATTTAACCAATTCAATCTGTAGTAATTTAGGTGCATGCTCATCCTCTGCTGACTATGGTAATCATTACACGCGTCACATAGGCGCTGGCTTTTTCACGGAGTGGGGCCACATGAGCCTCTACACTGATGCGGGCTTCCTCGACAACAACGACGCCTTCTGGACGAGCGACGCAGCAGGTGGCGGCGAGAAGTTCGGTGTCGACGTGAGCCACGGCAACGTCCACTACGTCCGCAACGACGGCGGCCTCATTGCCGACGCCACCCGCCCAGTCCTTTGCACCGCACCTTAGCTTTTAGCGTTTATTTCTTAATCCTTAGGTCGCGGGGGTGGTTATGGTGCTTGAGAGGATAATATAACAAAGAATAAAGCCCCCGCGTAAGTTGGGGCGCTGAGCAGGCAAAGCCTGCGAGTCCTGAGTTTTAATGACTGAAAGTCACAAAAACGCTTCTGACCGATGAAGCCAAAGGCATGGTTGACAGTTCAAGCAAGCGAAATCATAAAAAATCACTAATTAAGCGTAACAATAGAAATTGAGCAAAAATGAGCATGAAGTGAAAATCCGATTATATTTTTAAGAGAGATTTTTTAAAAGCCTATAATCATTCAATTTATGTTATGAATCAATTGTTAGGATTTAATTTAAAGCCCATAACCAAGCACGTTAAAAAACTTGACACAAATCATTGGGTATGGTTTTTTCTGCTAGTGTTATCAATAAACGTGTGAGCTTTACGTTCATTTTTGGGTTTAAAAATTTAGAATAGCGTTGTATGGTTTTTTAGCTGGTTAATGGGTAAAACAATTAATTTATCTGATGATTTACACATTCTTCTATTTATTCATTATATTATTGTTCAACTGGTTAAAATAAAAAATCCAGCAATTGCGATAACATTTGCTGGATTTTTAGTGGTTCTATTGATTTGCTAATGTGCTAATTAACAGGATAAAACTCGTTTGTTGAGTCGCTGTTGTTATCATCATGGTGACTTGAGCCTGGTAACGCTCTAGCTCGTTCAATAGGAACATAACTGCCACTAGGTGTTTCAACTTGACATTCGCCTAAAAAGATAGAATATTTGGTGTTTGCATGCATACTTTCACCTCTAAAATAGCAATGAGCTGCATTGTATAAATCTCCTCGGCAAAGCAATGCAATAGCTAACCAAACAATGAGTACGGCTAAAGTGACCCATTTTAAATACTTCCAAATAAAGGACCAAAATCCTATCCCTCTAAAACGGCAGTATCCATAAATGAGCACTATAACTGCAATAAGCCCTAAACATTCGTATAACCAAAATAGCCACATAGTCATCTCCCACACGTTAGTTAACTGTTATTTTATACTAACTTTGCCTATACATCTATATGCTTGTAATTGTGTATATTTACACCATAAATTTATATCCAAGAACCATTACGAATAACACCAACAGCGAGTCCTTCAATGGCAAAATTTTGTTGTTCTAAATCAACTTCGATAGGTGAGAATTCTTTGTTTTCGGCAATTAGGTGAACATGCTTGCCTTTGCGTGACAGTCGTTTAACCGTAACTTCGTCATCAATGCGAGCAACCACAACTTGACCGTTTTTAACATCTTGGGTTTTATGTACAGCCAATAAGTCACCATCTAATATGCCGATGTCTTTCATTGACATACCGTGCACCCTTAATAAAAAGTCAGCATGGGGTTTAAACAGTGATGGATCAACTTGGTAATGACTTTCGATATGCTCTTGCGCTAATATTGGCGAACCCGCTGCGACTTGCCCAATAAGCGGTAATCCCTCTAGTTCATTTTGCTCAACAGGGCTTTCAAGCAAAAGACGAATTCCGCGCGATGAGCCTGCGATCATTTCGATCGCGCCTTTTTTGGCAAGCGCTTTAAGATGTTCTTCAGCTGCGTTAGCGGAACGAAATCCTAATTTTTGAGCAATTTCGGCACGAGTGGGTGGCATGCCGGTGGTTTGGATGTTGTCTTTTATTAAATTATAAATTTGTTGTTGACGTTCGGTTAACGGTCTCATTACTTATTCCTGTTTTTATATACAGATATATGTGATTATATACAGCTAATGATATAAAACAACTATTTTATTTAATTTATTTTTCATTTGACGATAAATTTTTTACATTGTGGTTATTATAGGGTAATTGGGTGAGTAATTTTCCCCACTTGATGCGAATTAATAACTAAATTACTGCCAGTATTTTGCATTATTTAATCAACGTACTTATATGCTATAATAACCTAATTTTTTATTAGATTGGAATTTGCCTTATGCCTTATGTTGTTGCGCTCAGTGGCGGGATTGCCAGCGGTAAAAGCACCATTGCCGATTTGTTTGCCCAATTAGGTGTGCCAGTTATTGATGCCGACCTTATTGCAAGGCAAGTTGTGCAAGTTGGTAGTGATGCGTTTAATCAAATTGTTAAGCATTTTAGTCAAGAAATTTTGCTTGCTAATGGTGAACTTGATCGCGGTCAGCTACGTGAAATTATATTTAATAATGACCATGAACGACTTTGGCTTAATCACTTGTTGCATCCTATTATTCAACAAGAAACTCAAAAACAAATTGCGATGCAAAGCTCAATCTATGTGATTTGGGTTGTGCCGTTATTGATTGAAAACAATTTGCATACTTTAGCCGATCGGGTGCTGATCATCGATGCTCCAGAGTCGCTACAATTGGCGCGATTAGTAAAAAGAGATAATATTAGCGAATCATTAGCGAAAAAGATGATATTGTCGCAAGTGTCTTTAAAAAAGCGTTTATCTTATGCGGATGATATTATTGTCAATGATGACAATTTGGTATCACTAACTGCACAAGTTAATTTATTGCATCAACAATATTTAGATAACTTTAATGGTAAGATTTAGATAGATGAGTAATATTATTTTTGAACATCCATTAAACGAAAAAATGCGCACTTGGCTTCGTATTGAATTTTTATTAAATCAATTACATACGCATTGCCATTTAGATCAAAATAATGCGTTGATTTTTTTTCATGCACTGTCCGAGTTGTTAGAAATTATTGAACGTAACGATGTTAAAAGCGATCTGATGAAAGAGCTTGAATCACAAAAACAAAAGTTAACCTTGTGGCTAACGTTCACTGGTGTTGACTATGATTTGCTTAACAGTTTGATCCACCAGTTTGATGAGTTTTTAGCTCAATTTTATGTGACAATGCGCTTAGGACAGCCATTGAAAGAAGACCGTTTTATCACTGCTATTCGTCAACGTTTAACGATCCCTGGTGGATGTTGTAGTTTTGATTTGCCGTCGTTCCATTTATGGCTCAAAATCCCGCAAGAAAGACGCAATATTCAAGTTAAAAATTGGTTACAACACCTGTCAATTCTTGATAAATCTCTAACATGTTATATGCAGTTAATTAGACAAATGGGTGAGTTTAAGCCATTTATTTGTTCTAATAATTTTTTTCAAGAAACGAGTGGTGATGTTAATTTGATTCGTATTCGGGTTTCGTTAGATAAAAATGTCTATCCCCAAGTGTCTGGTCATATGTCACGCTATAGCATTCGGTTCTTACCGCTTGATACCTGTGATAATGTTAATACCGATGATATTGAATTTGAATTAGCTTGTTGTTAATGACGTTAAATGCCGATTATTGAAAAAGAAAGAGTTTAAATGAATAAAAATACAGCCATATTTGTTAATTGTCCAACTTGTCAAAAAAAAGTCGAATGGCGCAAAGAGAGTGCTTATCGTCCATTTTGTAGCAAACGTTGCCAGCTTATTGATTTAGGCGCTTGGGCAACTGAGGAACATCGCATTGCCGATAAAGACATCACCGAACAAGATCTTTGGAGTGAAGAAGATCTTACCGATTTTGCAGGTAAACATTAATGAAGATTTTAGGTATTGAAACCTCGTGCGACGAAACAGGTATTGCCATTTATGATGATGCCAATGGTTTGCTTGCAAACCAGCTTTATTCGCAAATTAAGTTACATGCTGATTATGGCGGTGTAGTGCCCGAGCTTGCATCGCGCGATCATATTCGAAAAACCGTACCCTTAATTCAAGCAGCATTAAAGGAAGCAAATGTGGTGCCAGCAGATATTGCTGGTGTGGCTTATACTGCAGGTCCAGGCTTAATTGGTGCTTTGATGGTCGGTGCATCAATTGGTCGTTCGCTGGCTTATGCGTGGAATGTACCTGCTATTGCCGTGCATCATATGGAAGGGCACTTATTGGCGCCAATGTTAGAATCTAATCCACCTGAATTTCCCTTTGTTGCATTATTAGTTTCGGGGGGGCATACACAGCTTATTAGCGTAACAGGTATTGGTCAATATGAACTTATTGGCGAATCCATTGATGATGCAGCAGGCGAAGCTTTTGATAAAACTGCTAAATTACTTGGTTTAGATTATCCTGGCGGGGCAAAATTGTCGAAATTAGCGGAGCAGGGTAATGGAGCTAGGTTCCATTTTCCTCGACCAATGACCGATCGTCCGGGGCTGGATTTTAGTTTTTCAGGTCTTAAAACAGCCGCTGCCAATATCATTCATCAACATAGTGATAATCATATTATTGATGCGCAAACTAAAGCTGATATTGCTAGAGCCTTTGAAGATGCCTTGGTTGATACATTAGTAATTAAATCACGGCGAGCGCTTGAGCAAACTGGATTTAAAAATTTAGTGATAGCCGGTGGAGTAAGCGCTAATCAAACACTGCGTAATAGGTTAACTGAGTTGATGCATCAACGTAAAGGACAGGTTTATTATCCACGACTCGAATTTTGTACCGATAATGGTGCCATGATTGCCTATGCGGGGATGATTCATTTAAAAGCGAGGCAGTATTCAGATTTAGCAATCAATGTTAGACCAAGGTGGCCACTTAGCGAGCTTAATGCTAGTTAACCGATTATTTTGATTTAAAAGCATGTAGATTAAAAAAACAAAAAAATGCGGGGATCAGTTCCCGCTTTTTTGCCTATATAGTTGAATCAATACTATTAATTAATAGTATTGGTGCTAGACGATTCTTCTTGTTTTTCGGAAACTGTTTTTTTAGCTAATTTTTGAATATTGTGATTAATATTAAATAGCACACAAATCAATACGAGTTGAAATAAAGTCTTTATAGAAAGTGGTGTTAATCACTGGTAAACAGGGGCCTAAATCCATAGTAAAACTATGAGTCAATACAGCAAAACTACCAAGTAGCATGATCAATGTGCTAATTCCAATAAAAACTAATGCAATGCTATACACGATAGTGATAAGTATAAAGTGCCTTTTTTTATCAAAGAAAAATTATTTAAAAATAATAACGTTAATATTTACTATTGTGTATATTTTATTTTCTTATTTAAGGTGGCTAATTTTATTACTTCTATTTTTTTATATTTGCGTATAAAGTGATAAATTCTTAAAAGCGATAAGAATCGAAAATTATAGCGTAAAATTATTTTGAGATTAACTATGAAAACTTATATCCCAGGCAAAGATGCTGCCCTTGAAGATTCCATTAACTATTTTCAGCAACAATTAGCAAAATATGATTTAGAAGTGCAAGAAGCTTCTTGGCTCAACCCTGTGCCTAATGTGTGGTCAGTGCATATTCAAAATACAAAGTGCCCACTGTGTTTTGCTAATGGTAAAGGTGCAAGCAAAAAAGCGGCGTTGGCATCAGCATTAGGAGAGTATTTTGAACGATTATCAACCAATTACTTTTTTTCCGATTTTTATTTAGGCAAAAAAGCTGCAAATGCTGACTTTGTGCATTATCCGACCGAAAAATGGTTCTCTATTCCTGAAGATAATTCCCTCCCTAAAGAGTTATTATCTGAAAAACTACTTAAATTTTATGATCCCGATCATGAGTTAAGTGCAACTGATTTAATTGATTTACAATCAAGTAATGGCAAGCGAGGCATTTGCGCATTACCATTTGAGCAGCAGTCTGACAAGCAAACGGTCTATGTGCCCGTTAATTTAATTGCTAATTTATATGCCTCTAATGGCATGTCAGCAGGAAATACCCGTAATGAAGCGCGCGTGCAAGGGTTATCGGAAATTTTTGAACGTTATACCAAAAACAAAATTATTGCCGAGGCCATTAGCTTACCGATTATTCCAACCGAAGTTATTAATCGCTATCCCGCTGTTTTAGCTGCCATTGAGGCGCTTGAAAGCGAGGGATTTCCACTTTATTGTTTTGATGCTTCATTAGGTGGTGAGTTTCCGGTTATTTGTGTGGTGTTATTTAATCCGCAAAATGGAACATGTTATGCATCGTTTGGTGCACATCCAAATTTTGGCGTTGCACTTGAACGAACTGTGACTGAGCTATTACAAGGGCGTAGTTTAAAAGATCTTGATGTATTTTCACCACCAAGTTTTGATAATGATGATATTGCTGATCTTAGCAATTTAGAAACGCATTTTATTGATTCAAGCGGTTTGATTTCATGGGATCTATTCAATGAGCAAGCTGATTATGAATTTGTCGATTGGGACTTTTCAGGCACGACCGAGCAAGAATTTGCTAATTTAATGGCTATTTTTACCCGTCACAACACCGAAGTGTTAATTATGGACTATGAGCATCTTGGCGTTTATGCTTGTCGAATTTTAGCCGTTGGTATGTCGGAAATCTATCCCCCTGAAGATCTTTTAATTGCTAATAGCAATATGGCAATTGGTCTGCGTGAGCTTATTTTGTCGTTACCTTATCAAAAACGCACTGCCAAACAGTACCTAGCCATTATTGAACAGCTTGATGACGAAGGTCTTGATGATTATGCACGTGTTCGCGAACTACTTGGCATTGCAAGCGGTAACGATAATGCTTGGTTTACACTGCGCGTTGGTGAATTAAAAGCAATGTTGGCATTGGCAGGTAAAGACCTAGTGCAAGCACAACAATGGATTGATTGGACCGTTGAAATGAATGAGTCTATATTTACTCCAGAGCGCAATCATGCTTATCGTTGCTTGCAAACGCTGGTTAACTTTATTTTGCAGCGTGACAAAAAACAGTTTAACAACTATCAAACTGCATTTAATAAAATGTATGGTAAAGCTTGCGTTGACGATATGTGGCAATACGCCAATGGCGAAAAAACATTTTTTGGCTTGGCTGATTCTGCGACAGCCGATAAAGCGAATAATGATAATTTAGCGCAATTTGCTATGCATCAAAAATTATTAGCTGTGTATAACAAATTACATCAGGTGATGTGATAACCTATTTGTTATTCATTCCACCGATATACTCAGTGGAATGAATAACACTATTTAGCTTTGCCTTGCAAACGCACCTGCTTGTTTCACCAACTCTTCGCTGGGTGTTACCCCCGTATATAACACAAATTGTTCAAGAGCTTGAATCACCGCGACATCGGCACCTGAAATAATGGTTTTGTTTAGCTTTTGGGCATATTTTATCATCGGTGTTTCAATGGGTAATGCAACCACATCAAACACAATATCGGCATTTTCTATCATGACCGAGGGGAATGCGAGCTCTTCAGATTCAACACCTCCAAGCATACCAATTGGGGTCACATTAATAATCAGTTTGGCTTGTTTTGGCAATATGTCTTGTTCATTTTTGACCCATTTATAACCGTAGCGTTTGGCTAACGCTTCGCCTTTTGCTTGGTTACGCGCTGCAATAATGCCATTTTTAAATCCTGCATCATAAAAAGCACCAATCACCGCATTAGCCATACCGCCGCTGCCTTTTAACACAAATGGTGTAGTATTATCGATTTTATTTTCGGTAATGAGCTTGGCAACCGCAATATAATCGGTGTTATATGCTTTTAAATGATGGTTTGTGTTAACAATGGTATTGACCGATTGAATAGATTTTACCGAGTCATCTAATTCATCAATAAATTCTATGCAAGCTTCTTTATAAGGCATTGAAATGGCGCAACCTCGAATTGCTAAGGCTTTAATGCCATAAATTGCATCTTTTAAATTATTGGTAGTAAAGGCTTTATATAAGTAATTAAGATCGAGTTTTTCATATAAATAATTATGAAAGCGAGTACCGAAATTGCTTGGTCTGGCTGAAAGGGACATGCAAACAGTCGTGTCTTTATTGATAATTCTTGCCATTACAATAAATCCTTGTAATCATAGTTTGGTGATTTTATTTTACCACTTTCTTCATTAATGTGTATGTCTTATGGTTGCAAACAATACTGGTCCTAAAATACAGCAAGAAAAATCAACAGTAAGTACGATGATCTTTTTATATTGTCATCAAACACATCACACCTCACGTTACCAGTTATGTAATCAATGCAATGATCTATTGCAATATGCTATGCAACGTTTAACAATGTGTCGTTTTGGTGAAGCCAAAACAACCTGTGAGCGTTGCCCAAAACATTGTTATCGTAAGGATTATAAACAAAAAATAAAACAAGTTATGCGCTATGCTGGTCCAAGGATGATGATTTACCACCCCATTATGGCCTTTAGGCATCTTTATAAGAATTTGGTGAGCAAATAACTTATTGTTAACGATTTTTATGTGGCAAAACACAAAATATATGGTTAATTATCATAAAGTTGATATTACAATTTAGTCAATTTATTGAATTAAAAGTACTCATGCTTAAAATTGCATCTAATTCCAACCAATTTGTATACTAAGAAAAATTTGTTATTATTGAAAACAAAATTTACAATAACCATTTGATAAGAGTTTGGATCCAAGAAATGTCTATCGCAGTTGTTGAAGTCAATCGTCAAGCAGTTATTCATAATCTTGAATACCTCAAAAAAATAGCCCCTGATAGTCAGCTAGTAGCAATTATTAAAGCCAACGCTTATTCGCATGGTATCGAGGGGATTGCACAGTTGTTAAGCGATAAAGTAGATTATTTTGGTGTATCGCGACTATCCGAGGCAATCTTAGTCCGGAATAAGGGTATTAATACCCCAATTATAGCTTTAGAAGGATTTTTTCCGCATGACAAGATAGATAATTTGATTGATTTTAATATTCAGCCCGCCATTCACAGCAAATGGCAAATTGATGCATTGCTATCATTCTCTCTTGAAGATCAAATGACTATATGGTTTAAACTCGATACCGGTATGCATCGGCTCGGCTTTTGTCTTGATGAAGCCAAAGAAGAATTTTATCGCTTAGCCAGTTGCTCTGTGGTTCGAAAGCCAATTAATATTATGAGTCATTTTAGTTCGGCTGATGATCTTACTTCTGCTCAAACGTTAAAGCAACTTGAACTGTTTGATCAGTTTATTGCGTCAATTGATGACAAGTCACTCATTGGCAAATGTTCAATTGCTGCATCGGGAGGTACATTGGCTTGGCCAATGGCTCAGCGTGATGTTGTGCGTCAGGGAATTGCTTTATATGGCGTTTCGCCTTTTGACTCACCAATTGCCGAGCTACAGCCTGCCATGACATTTAAATCCGAATTAATCGCAGTGCGAAAGCATAAACAAGGTGAATCGGTTGGCTATGGTCAGACTTGGTGTTGTGAACAAGATACTCAACTCGGCGTAGTTGCGATGGGCTATGGTGACGGCTATCCACGCAACATTCCGCAAAATACCCCCGTTTTGATTAATGGACGTAAAGTGCCCATTGTTGGTCGAGTTTCAATGGATATGATTGTGATTGATTTGGGCATAAACAGCCTTGAAAAACCTGGAGACGAAGTCATATTTTGGGGACCAGAACTCCCCGTTGAAGAAATCGCTAAGCACACTGGTATTAGTGCTTACGAATTAATCACGCGCTTAACTTCACGCGCAAAAATCCACTATAGTAGATAAATAAATTATGATTAAAAAAATATTTTTATACACTTTACTTACCCTGATATTAATTGTGGGTGGTTCGCTCAGTATTGGTTATTATTTTTTACAACAGTTTGCGAAACAGCAAATGCAAGTCACCACCGAAAACCAGATGTTTGTTTTGAAAAAAGGGACATCCATGTACCAGTTAGTTTCGCAAATTAAAGAAAGTCAATTAATGCAAAGTGCTTATTTGCTTCCTTATTTGTGTAAGCTAAATCCTTCATTAAGATCCATTAAAGCTGGAACTTACCAATTACACCCGCATATGACAGTTGAAGAATTTTTGCAATTGTTGGTGTCGGGTAAAGAGAGCAATTTTTCAATTCAATTTGTTGAAGGTAAGCGAGCCAAAGATTGGTTAAATGTTATTCAAACCACCCCGTATATTCAACAAACCTTAGCTGGCAAAACAGAGGACGAAATTGCTAAGTTATTAGGTATTGAAGGATCGATTGAAGGGTGGTTATCGCCCGATACTTACCTTTATACCGCAGACACTTTAGATATTAATATCTTAAAGCGTGCACATATGACGATGAAAAGTAATCTACAAAAAATTTGGGATAATCGCGATAGTAATCTTCCTTATCAATCACCTTATGAATTACTAATTATTGCATCAATCATTGAAAAAGAAACTGGAGTTAGTTCTGAGCGTGCTAATGTAGCTTCGGTATTTGTTAATCGCTTAAATGCCAAAATGAAGTTGCAAACTGATCCAACCATAATTTATGGTTTAGGTGATAACTATAAAGGCACGATTAGACGCGTTGATTTAACCGATACTGAAAATCCCTATAATACCTATGTTATTGATGGATTACCGCCAACACCCATTGCAATGCCAAGCCTTGCTTCATTAGAGGCAGCCGCGCACCCAGCTAAAACTAATTATCTGTTTTTTGTTGCGAATGGAACTGGTGGGCATACCTTTTCAACCACTTATAGCAACCATCAGCAAGCGGTGAATGTATATCGACAGTTATCGAATGGTGGAAATTAGATTTAAAAAATTCAATAAAATCAATAGCTTTTCTGACCGATTTTTATTCGATTTTTTCGGCTTTAACCATTATTACACACTAATGTACCGTATATTAATGCGGTACATTTTATCTTGTTAATTTATGATAATTCATCAAGCTGTTTAATAAGATTGAGCAGGTGATTAACATCTTGCTCTTGCTCTTTTAACGCTTCCTCAAAATAAGGATGCAGAGCAAATTTGGGAATATTACCTTTAGCATCAATGAGAGCTTGTATTCGTGGAATAAAAATCCATTGTAACCATTCGTGTGCTTGCATGGTGTCAAGCGCAAAGGGCTCTTGGCTTAAAAATGCATCAGGTTTTGGTGGTGTGATTTGCCATAAATTGATTTTTTGTAACTCTGCAATAATTTGCTCGATTTGATTGAGTAGCTTTTGTTCTTGTGATTTTTTCGCTAGCAAACTTTTATAATGGTGCCAATCAAAACAGGGGCCAGGATCTGTTTTACGATCTGGGGCAATATCGCTGTGGCCAGCTATGTTTTCGATCCCATAAGTTTGTTGTAATAATAGTGTCACGTTCGCTAATTGCTGATATTGTTGTTCAGTAAAACTGTCGCTATCGCATCCTTCTATTTCAATACCAATTGAAAAATCGTTACAATTCTCTTGCCCTGCAAATACGGATTTCCCTGCATGCCAAGCGCGTTTATCAAATGGCACAAATTGAATAATTTCGCCGTCTCGCCTAATAAATAGATGGCTTGAAACTTCAAGTTGATAAATTGATGCAAAGTAGGGATGCTTGTTAGGATCGAGCTGACCTGTAAATAATTGTTCAACATAAGGCCCCCCATATTGATTGGGCGGTAGGCTGATATTATGGATAACAAGTAATGATATCGGTTTATTGGCTGGTCGTTCATTATAAAAAGGTGAAACGACGTGTTTTATATCTTGTAACCAACCGTTAACAATTTTTAGGGACATATTGACTCCAACTTATCTAATAAACCGATGTATGGATTTGTTTGTTTTGCGATCTGCTTCGCGAAAATTGAGCATACAACGTAATAATGAATTGCGTAATGGATTTTTCTTTCCAAACTTACTACTTCGCTATTATTCCATTTTTTTGTTTTGTTATAAAGAATCTTCTATTAAATGATTGACTGAAAAATCGAGGTATTTATGTCTAATCAATCGGGGTTTACATTGTTTGAACTTATGATAGCCATTATTGTTATTGCTATCTTAACGGCTATTGGTGTGCCTGCATATCAAGGATATGTTAAAAAAGCCGCACTGACTGATATGCTGCAAATTATGACATCTTATAAAACGGCTGTCGAAATTTGTGCTGTAGAGCAAGGCAGTTTAACCAATTGTAGTAATGGTAATAATGGCGTACCAGCAAGCCGAACGTCTAACTATGTAACTTCAATCACGGTCAATAATGGCGTTATTACCTTGGTTGGAACTAGTGCCTTAGCGGGGTTAACTACCACACTGACACCAACAATCAATGCCACTCACGGTAATTTAGATTGGAATCGCGTTTGCACCACATCGCCAGTCGATGCAAGTTTAACCAGCGCTTGTGAAGATATCTTTAAATTTTAATGTTCGTATTTGACGATTAATAAATAAGGAAGTGCCTTTATGCAAGAAGAACAGCTAATTGAAAGTATCGACAAATTGTTGCTTGAAGCATTAGAAAAGCGCGCTTCGGATATTCATTTTGAACCTTACCAACATAGCTATCGTATTCGCATGCGCATTGATGGGGTTTTACATGATATGTTATCACCACAGCTTGCGTTGGCTAAACAGATAACGGCAAGGCTAAAAATCATGTCTAAGTTAAATATCGCTGAGCATCGATTGCCCCAAGATGGTCAACTTGTGATTGACCGTTACACAATGCGTATAGCCTCTTTACCGGTTATGCATGGTGAAAAGATTGTCTTAAGAGTAATGGATAATCATGAATCTGAATTAACAATCAATGACTTGCGGTTAACTGATACTGATCTATTAACGTTCAAACAAATTCTAGATTATCCGCAAGGATTGATTTTAGTTACTGGACCAACTGGTAGTGGTAAAACAGTCACATTATATAGTGGATTAAAATGGTTAAATAAAACCGAACGTAATATTTGCAGTGTTGAAGACCCTATTGAAATTCCTCTTGAGGGCATTAACCAAACTGCTATTAATCTTAAAGCTGGGTTAACCTTTGCTATGGTCTTACGGGCCTTACTACGGCAAGATCCTGATGTAATGATGATTGGTGAAATTCGCGATCGTGAAACTGCCGAAATTGCTATTCAAGCTGCGCAAACAGGACATTTAGTCCTCTCAACTTTGCATACTAATTCAAGTGTTGAGGCAATAACCCGCTTAAATCAAATGGGCATTGAAAATTATCTACTTTCATCAAGTTTAAAATTAGTCATCGCCCAGCGGCTAGTACGAAAATTGTGTCCTCACTGCAAGGTGGTGGCAAGTGATTTGGTTAGGTTGGGAAATGAACTCGAGCCACATTATTTGGCCACAGGTTGTCCTAATTGTATTGGCGGTTATAAAGGACGAATTGGACTATACGAACTTTTAGTTATCACCCCCAATATTCAACAGCAGATATTAGCGAATCAAACTATTTTTCCTTCAAATATGACTTCGCTAAAAATGGCTGGGCAAATATTAGTTAAACAGGGCATTACAACGCTAGCTGAATTAAATCGCGTATTGGGTGATACGGTATGAAACGGCTCTATTATTGGTATGATATAGATTTTAATCAACACAAAATCATCGCTAAATCACAACAAGCGGTTAAACGTCAGTTATTGTTACAAGGTAAAATCGCCATTAAGATCAAAGCAGGTAATATTATTACCGCACGCAGTTTTAATCGTGCTGACCTGCTGATCATTACTAAACAATTAGCGACCATGTTAAAGGCGGGGTTATCCATCATTGATACATTACAGTTGCTCGCCCAAGAACAAACCAAACCACACTGGCAATATCTGCTACTTGATATTAAACAGCAAATTGCTAAAGGGGAATTTTTATCGCAAGTATTACAGCAACATCACGCGGTGTTTTCTGCACTGTATTGCGAAATTATTGCAACCGGTGAACTCACAGGGCAGCTTGACGAAAGCTTTGAGCAGTTAGCGTTATTACTTGAAAAATCAATCAAATTACAAAAAAAACTCAAAAAGGCAATGCGTTATCCACTATTTTTATTATTAGTTGCGGTAATTGTAAGTTTAGTGATGTTGTTATTTGTTTTACCAAAATTTTCGGATATTTATCAAGATTTCGATGCCGAGTTGCCAGCTTTTACACAAGCGATTATCGATTTTTCCAACCATTTACAACAAAGTTGGTTAATTTGGTGCGTGGTCTTTTTTATCAGTTATTTATGTTATCAACGCTATTTAAAAGTGCGTTATCGCCATAAAATAGAGGCGATGGTAATTAAATTTCCCTTTATCGGTCATGTGATTAAAACCAGTTGCTTAGCCCAAATTTTTCAAACCATTGCTATCACCCAAAAAGCAGGCATACCATTATTAGCCGGTTTAGCTGCAGCGGCTAATACCACTTATTATGGTCTTTATCGTGATAGTCTTTCTCAAATCATTACAGACATTGAACAAGGGTATTCATTTAGCCATGTATTACATCGGCAAGTACACTTTCCCCACTTATGCGCTCAACTCATTTTTGTGGGAGAAGAGTCAGGTACGTTAGATTTAATGCTTGATAAGCTAGCAACCTATTATCAAGAGCAAAATCAGACTTTAACTGATAATCTATCACAAGCGTTTGAGCCATTATTAATGCTTGTATTAGCCTTGATTATTGGTAGTTTAATTGTGGCGATGTATTTACCTATTTTTCAAATGGGCGAGGTGATTCACTAATGCTAATGTTTATGATCATCTGTTTGGGGCTTGGCATGGGTAGCTTTGTGCATGTCGCCTATTGTCGCTATTTGCCAACACTGACGCCTTGCCAATATTTATACCACATTAGTGTGTACCGATCTGCTTGCCCACATTGTCATCATCGACTCAATGCTTGGCAATTGGTGCCAGTTGTTGCTTGGCTAATACTAAAAGGGCGCTGTCATTATTGCAAAGCCAAGATTTCATGTCGTTATCTTATTGTTGAATTATTTGTCGCAGCATTATTTGCGATTATCTATTTTGATAAAGGTATTAATTTTCAAAGTTGTATTTTAATGCTTCTTGGCTGCTATTTTTTGCTGTTGGCGTTCATTGATTTTAAATACTATTTATTACCTGATCTGTTTACGCAACCGTTGATGTGGATAGGTATTATGCTTGCCTATTTTAATATAACAAACATTGGGTTAGCCGATGCTTTACTGGGCATTTTTTTAGGATATCTGTTATTAAAGATACCCGCCACATTATTTTATTTAATCTCTAAAAAAGAGGGATTAGGGGGTGGGGATATCAAACTACTTGCCGCATTGGGAGCTTGGCTACCTTATACATTATTACCCCTATTATTGTTTTTTTCCTCGTTACTGGGGATTATGTACTATCTTTTTTTGCGATATGCACTCAATCAAAATATTACAAAGATTATTCCATTTGGTCCTTTTTTATTAATATCGGGTTATGTGATCTATTATTATTTATAGGGAAGAATCGGCTGGTTTACATTTTATGATTAAAATAACCTTCTAAAATCTTATAAGGCGCTTTGTCGAAAATCGCTTAACCTTTTGTGTTTTATCTTTTGAATCGCTAACTATGTGCTAATTATGCTATATCGCCATTAAAGTACATATCACGCTTTCAGCTTACCCATTGATTTGAAAGTTGGCAGTATTCGTGAATGTTTGATTTATACAATGGTTATCATACGTTATTCAATAAATACTGTGGAGTCTCAATTAATCACCAAACGGTATAGAATCCTGAATATTTTTTACAAAAAATAGAGCATAACATGTTAATAGTTATGTAAATATCCCATAGCGAGCACACTACTCATGTAGAAAATTGGGCAGTCTGTTGTCGTGTTTTATATGCAATTGCGTCAGGCATATTTAATGCCTATGAGGTCTTTCAGTGTTATAAATAAACGACCAACATAAAACAGTTAGTCCAATTGGTGACGGTGATTTTACTTTATGTTATAAGGGCTATCTCTTTTGTTTGCGAGGTGGTGTGATGCCTATTCATTACAGCAATTTTTTGAATTACTGTAAATAACACGAATAATTCCTGCGTATGAGTATTACTTGAAATTGTTGTTAAAAAGTTTCAGGAAACCTTACGTTTCAGTCAATTTTTGTTAATCAATACTGTGTTAAAAGTGCATAACGTAATCATTCTGTTCAATATATGCAACATATAACCAAAATTGCTATCCATAGTAAAAATAGTTATTTTTATAAAAATGAAAATCGCGTTATAGTGCTAGCTAAATCAGCGTGTTATGCTGTAAATCAGTTGCTAATTAAGGAATCATATCATGATATCAAATAGTATAAATGAACTAAAAAGCGAAATGATTGCGTGGCGCCATCATATTCATGCTCATCCTGAAACTGCTTTCCAAGAAGTCAATACCACCCAATTTATCATCGAAAAACTGCAATCATTTGGCATTACCGAGCTATATACTGATTTTGCCCCAACGGGGGTTGTTGGTATTATTAAAGGTAATCAAGAAGGACGGTGGATTGCGCTTCGGGCTGATATTGATGCATTAGATATTGTTGAAGAAAATAATATCGATTATTGTTCAACCATGCATGGCAAAATGCATGCATGTGGACATGATGGGCACACAGCTATGTTGCTAGGCACCGCCAAATATCTTAGCGAGCACCGTGATTTTGCTGGTACCGTTGTAGTTATTTTTCAACCTGCTGAAGAAAACGAGGGCGGGGCACGCGTTATGGTTGAAAATGGTTTATTTGAACAATTCCCGATTGAAGCGGTGTATGGCATTCATAATCAGCCTAATATGGAGTTAAATCACTTTTATATCAATCATGGTCCCATGATGGCATCGTATGATGTTTTTGAAATCAAAATCACAGGTGTTGGTGCACATGCCGCTGCTCCTCATTTGGGCAAAGATACGATACTAACTGCCACACAAATCGTTAATGGTTTACAAAGTATTGTCAGTCGTAATGCCGATCCTTTAAGTTCGTTGGTGGTTAGCGTAACGCAAATTCATAGCGGTGATACTTGGAATGTGTTACCGCAAGAAGCGGTGATTCGAGGCACTGTTAGGACTTTTAGTGCCCAAGTGCAAGATATGGCTGAAAGCCGTATTAAGCAAATAGCAACAGGTATTGCAACAACTTTTGAAGCCAAGGCTGAAGTGGATTATCAACGCCGTTACCCAGCGACGATTAATTATGCCAAACAAGCCGATATTGCTATTGTTGCTGCTAAAAAAGCCGTCGGGCAAGACAACTTAATTATTGATCCTCTTCCTTCAATGGGCTCAGAAGATTTTGCTTTTATGTTGCAAAAAATACCAGGAGTATATGTTTGGCTAGGTGCTGGTAAAGGTGCTAACTTACATAATCCAGCCTTTAACTTTAATGATGAAGTGTTAACAACTGGCGTACGCTATTTTATTGAAATTGTTAACCAAGAACTTGCGAACTAAGTTAAAACGATAGGCACAAAGACAGCTGGAATAAACGTGATGTTATTCCAGCTTGTTGGTCAAAAAACAATTAAAACGTCATTCGACTATTATCGTTTCCACAAACTCTAAATGGCGTATTTAAATCAATTCCATTATTCAATACGACTTGAACACAAACGCCGTCTTTGTCATCAAGTTTGGCTGCGGCTAATACTAGTCCACCTTCTCGCCAACTACCAGCAAGCTTATATTCGAGCGTATTGCCAATTTTAGGAAGAACATCACTGGTGCCTTTTATTACATACATTCCACGAGTATTAGCACCGCGAAACTGTGCTCTAGCGACCATTTCTTGACCACAGTAGCAACCTTTTTCAAAGCTAATTGCATCATAAGATTGTAAATTACAGGCTTGCGGTAATAAAATTGCCATATTGCTATCATCAATAATAGGATAACCCGCTTGCAAATCAAGTTTTAACCACTCACTGCATGGATTTAAATCATCAGCAATAGGTTCTGGCGTGACCATAATAACGCGCATTTCTGGTAAAGGTACTTTGATATAGGTGATGTTATTTTCAGTTAAGCAGCTTATATCACTTAGTTTTTCAGCGATTGCTGTGGGAATCGCATCACCGACCAAACCGATCATATTTAAATCTTGGACTGGCTCGATAGTCACTTTTGAAAAAACAGCATATTTTGCAAGTTCGGCAACTTGTTTTTTTACAACGCTTTTACGCTCAATATAGTAAATATCGTTACCGCGTTGAAATAACAATAAAGTACTCCACATTTTGCCTTTATTGTCGCAATGAGCGGCATAGAGCGTTGATTGTTCTGAAAGTCGGTTAATGTCATTGGTTATTTGCCCTTGCAGAAAAATACGGTTATCCTCGCCAGTAACTTTAACTAATTGCCAGTCCGCAAGTGAGGTTGGTTTAGATGAAATATTGCTCATATTGGTACCTTTGGGTAATGAAGAATTCTAGTACTGTTATGACTAGAAATACAGGTTCTGAGTGTATATAAAAAATAAAAAAATAACAATAAATCAATCGGCAATATTTAAATAAAATTGATAGGCTATGGATATTATTCATAATATTTCAAAAATTAATATTGTGAGTGCTCAATTTTATTTGTAATGAACTTAGCTAATTGACTTTATTGATTTTGCTTACAAGTTGATGCAAAATGATTCATAAAATGACAAATCAGTTACATTGGAGGCAACAACCATGGCAAAACTGTCAGGCGCAGAGATGGTTATTCAATCTTTGATTGACCAAGGAGTAAAACAGATATTTGGTTATCCCGGTGGTAGTGTTCTTGATATTTATGATGCTATTCACACGATAGGTGGCATTGAACATATTTTGGTGCGACATGAACAAGCCGCGGTACATATGGCTGATGGTTATGCAAGGGCAACGGGCGATGTTGGCGTTGTGTTAGTGACGTCAGGCCCTGGGGCAACAAATACCATTACCGGCATTGCAACGGCATACATGGATTCTGTACCACTAGTAATATTGTCTGGGCAGGTTGCGAGTAATTTGATTGGTAACGATGCATTCCAAGAATGTGATATGGTTGGAATTTCACGCCCCATTGTGAAACACAGTTTTTTAATTAAAGATAGTAAAGATATCCCTGAAACGATCAAAAAAGCGTTTTATATCGCATCGACAGGTAGGCCAGGGCCAGTGGTGATTGATTTGCCAAAAGATGTGGTTAATCCTGCCAATAAGTATAACTATCATTATCCAAAATCTGTCACCATGCGTTCTTACAACCCAACGATACAAGGTCACAAAGGACAAATTAAAAAAGCGTTAACGACTTTGCTAGCAGCTAAAAAACCCGTTTTATTTATTGGTGGTGGCGTAATTGCAGCCAATGCGAGTGATGCGATCAAAACGCTTGCTAAAAAACTAAATTTACCAGTTGCTTTAACATTAATGGGTATTAGCGCCTTTCCTGGTACAGACAAACATAACCTTGGCATGATTGGTATGCACGGTGTTTATGAAGCGAATATGGCTATGCATAATGCCGATGTCATTTTGGCTATAGGCGCACGGTTTGATGATAGAACAACAAATAATGTTGAAAAATATTGCCCAAAAGCCAAAATTATCCATATTGATATTGACCCAACCTCAATATCAAAAACCATTATGGCAAGTATACCGGTTGTGGGTGATGCAAAAATGGTGGTTGAAACAATGTTATCTCAAATCGATGAGCTAAATGTAGACCGTGATTTGGATGCATTAGTCGATTGGTGGAAGCAAATCGAACATTGGCGAGCTCGTCACTGTTTGGCTTATCGTCATGACGGTGAAAGCATCAAACCGCAGGAAGCCATTGAAGTATTATACAAATTGACCAAAGGGGATGCCTTTGTGGCAACCGATGTGGGTCAACATCAAATGTTTACAGCACTTTATTACCCATTTGACAAACCGCGTCACTTTATTACATCGGGTGGACTTGGCACCATGGGATTTGGCTTGCCAGCAGCTTTAGGGGTTAAATTGGCATTCCCTAAAAAAACCGTTGTCTGCGTAACTGGCGACGGTAGTATTCAAATGAATATTCAAGAGCTATCAACCGCATTGCAATATGGATTACCTGTACTGGTTTTAAATTTAAATAACCGTTTTTTAGGCATGGTTAAGCAGTGGCAAGATATGATTTATGCTGGACGGCATTCCAGTTCTTATATGGAATCTTTACCTGATTTTGCCAAAATTGCAGAAGCCTATGGCCATGTTGGAATGGTTATAACCAAACGTGAAGAGCTTGAACCTAAACTGAAACAAGCGTTAGCAATTAAAAACCGGTTGGTTTTTGTTGATGTCATGACCGATGCCACTGAACATGTGTATCCAATGCAAGTGCGAGGTGGGGCAATGAACGAAATGTGGCTTAGTAAAACGGAGAGAACCTAATGCGTTATATCTTATCAATTTTAACCGAAAACGAACCCGGCGCATTATCAAGAATAATTGGCTTATTTTCACAACGTGGTTTTAACATTGAAACAATTACTACCGCGCAAACTGAAGACCCAACTATGCATCGTATGACGATTCAAACAACGGGGGATGAGCATGTTCTTGAACAGATCCAAAAACAGTTGCATAAATTAGTTAATGTTTATCGTGTGCATGATTTAACCGAAGGGCCACATGTAGAGCGTGAGATCATGCTAGTCAAAGTTGCTGCAAAAGGTTCTGATGCGCGTGACGAGGTAAAACGTTGTGCCGATATTTTTAGAGGATCGATTGTCGATGTGACTGCAACTCATTACATCGTACAATTATCGGGCACAAGTGAAAAGCTAGACTCATTCTTAGCTTCAATTCGCGAAACTTGTAATATTGTCGAAACTGTACGCTCTGGGATTATTGGCTTATCGCGCAGTGAAAAAACAGTTAAATAGCTATATTTATTGTTAACATATTTAATTAAGGCGCATTGTGCGCCTTAATGTTATTAAAAATATTAGAATAAAAAAATAATATAATATAAGGAAAATAGTGAAATGGAGTTTTATTGGTTAATTAAGATTTTTTTAATAGGTCTTGCTATATTTTCTTGGATTAATTATAGCTCAAAAAGACATACAAATAAGCAAAATTTAAAGGATGTCATTAAAGATCGCATATCAATAAGAAAATTAACCGAAAACGAATTTGAACTTTTAGAACCTTATCTGAATAATAAATGGTTAGTGTTTCCGTATAAATATCAATCATCATTAATTGATTTAGAAGTATCAAAGATAGCAGGAAATTGTGTCCGTCATAGTTTATATACGAATACTGAAGAAACATCTTTTTATTATGAGATTGATGGGATTGAACTCTTTTTCCCTTATAACATGTACCTCCATATTTCAGATTTTAACGTTGCTGAAGTCGTTTTTACCGAGAAATATGCATTTGTGGTTAAAATCAATGATTATGATCTAAAAACTGCCGCAGAATCTCAAGGCGGAATCATATGCTCAGAATTAGATGAACCTTGGATGTATGAGCAATCTTTTGATTCTAAAATGCCAGAAGATGAACAAACAAGTAATGATACTGTTGTGAGCGTAAAACCGAACCCTGACAAAAAAATAGATTTTGTAAAATTGTTGGAACGTGAAGAAACTCCATTAGAATTAAGAAATAGAAATAAAAAAGGTAACGGTCTATTATCAGCTATTTTTTTAACTTTGATGACTGTGTTTTTCCTTATCTATTGGTATTCCAATAATTCTACCATCCTTATTTTAGTTATTTTTAGTACGATACTTTCCGTTATTTTTTATTGGTATCAGCCTAGATCTAAATACGATTTAAACAACGTAATTTGCGTTAAGGGCTTAATTAAAAATAAAAACGTTTCTAAAAAAGAAGTTATCATTGGTGAAGATTATATTTTAAACATTCCCCACCATTGGCTGCCTTTTCTTCCTGAGAAGTCGTTTTTGCCTGCAAACATGGACATATCAGTGAGTGATAGAAAGCTAATTCGTTATGAAAATACACTTTCAATTAGCCAAGAAATCGAACAATTTGGAGCACCAAAATTTGCTAGGCGTAATTTGATACTCTTAATTACTGGAATTATTTTATCTGCTGTTGTCTATTTTCAAACAAGTTTAGCTGTTAATGCAATATTAGCTTATCAATTTTTCAACAGCGATATAACCACTAGAAATTTACAGGATGAATCAACCTTAAAAAATAGTCCAATTCAAAAAGGTGATTTAGTCAATATAAAAATAAGTGGTGCATCATGCGATGTAAATGAAAATAGGTGTCATACATTATTCATCAATAATCAACCTATTGATATCGAAACGAATTACATAGCATCAATAGCTGAACCAATGAAAAATTTATTTAAAGATAATTTTATAAATACTCGTGTTGATCAAGATGTTATTGCAGTCCAGCAATATCAAGACCGATTGATTGAATTGTATAAATCCTTTGATAGGATATCATCTCAATATCAACGATATATCAAAGAATCATTTACAAAACTAATAGATATTGGAAAAATCGTAATTACTGTGAATAAAGTTTGTAAAGTTTCTGAAATCGATTGTCTTAGCGTCAAGAAAGAGTTGACTGCCTTGTTTGATATACAGGTTTCAGATGATTTATCTGATTGGGAAAAATTTGTTAATGAATCTGAAATTAATCCAAATCATGATGAGATTGTTTCCGTCAGAAATGTTTCTAAGCTTGATAATTCAATCTCAAGATTGAAGGCAGATGTAATCGCAAGATTAAAGAGTACTGTTTCAGATTATCAGCATGATAAATCAAGTTTTAGGGTTGATTTATCCGAAAATAGTTACTTAGAAATGGGCAAACTAGAACATATAAATAATGACAAATCAGGACCTGTTTCATTATTAACAGTAGAGCACTATTATGATGTGCTATTTGCAAAAGCGGGGAATATTGACGTTGTTGGACGGGTTAGCGATATTTATTATCGAGATGATAATTCAATATCGGGTTTGAAGATTAACGCAAACTCTCATTACAGTACGAATTTAGATGAACTATTTTCATTCGTATCCCCAATTTTTGTTAGTCTTGCTGTTTTTATGATTACGGCTTTAGTTTCGATTTTAAATGGCGTTGCAATTTGTTACAAATTGTTGGCTAATCATCGACGCAAGAATAAAATTTTAGCTATATATAAAGAGCGAATAATATAATTATTATGTAACATATTGTTATATAGAAAATTAAATGTAATCGCATTTGGTTTTCTACATTGTTAAACATAAAAAAATAGAAATACAATGAAATAAAAAGGAAAACGCCAAAAAATGGATACTATTTTTACTTTAAAAATCATTTTGCTCCTAATTATGTTATTTATTACCTTAATCGGATTTGCGAAGTGGTGTGATTTTAAATCTGAACGTCGACAAAACAGAAGAAACCTAGAAGAGCGTATAAATAATTGTAAAACAATAAGAAGGTTAACATCAGAAGAACTTGAGCTGATAACCCCTTATCTCACCGATAAAAAATTGGTAAAACCTTATAAATTGCAATCTTCATTAGTGAATTCTGAAGTATCTATTATTGAGGGCGCCTGTGTTCGTCATAGTTTTTATACCGATTCAAAAGAAACTGAATTTTATTACAAAATCGATGGTATCGAAGTCCTATTCCCTTATAATTTACAACTATTTGCTTTAGATTATAATATTGTGGAAGTTGTTTTCACATCGCGCTATGCGATTGCCGTTAGTTTTAATGGCTATGGTTTTGATACGTTAGCAGATTTTAGTGATAATTCCAATGATGAAAATAACAAATATGGTTTATCATTTTTCTCTAACTTAAGTCGAACAATAAAAGAAGAAGAATACCAACTACTTGAACCTTATCTTAACGACCCATCTATGGTAGGGCCTTATGAACATGGGCCTTCATTAGTTAGTCCAACTGTTTCAGTTATCGTTGGCTCTTGTATTGCTATTAACCAGTCTAATAAGCGTAATGATCCTATCTATACTTATCGAATTGGTGATACCGTTGTCTTTTTTCCTTATGACATGGAACAATACGTTGAAGACATCAATATCGTACAAGTCGTATTTACTGAACGCTATGCATTAGTGGTCAAACTCAATCAATATGACCTAAAAACAGCACAACAAAATCAAAAACAACCAAACAAAAAACCGCATTTTGTCAAGCCTTGGGAAAGCAAAAAAACACAAGCTGAACTCGAAATTGAACAAAACCTAACTGACGCAAATGACAGCATAATTAAAATTGATAAAAATATTGAATTAAAAAGCAAATTTAGTTGTGAAATAGTCGAACAACGTGAAGAAACACCTCTAGAATCGGCGATTCGAAGTAAAAAAAATACTGGCATATTTGCTGCCGTTTTTTTAGTGGTAGCTGCTATGTTATTTGTTAAGTACTGGCACTCTTTTGATCGTTTTTTACCTGTACTTATCATGCTTAGTTTATCTGCTACTGTTTTCTTTTACTTGCGTAAAGCTGAATCTTACACATTAGATGTTAACCGCATAAAAGCGAAAATTCGACACAAAGACGACATAAAAAACCAAATGGTAGTTGGTGATAATCTCACTTTAAAATACCCTGCTTATTGGATTCCATTTCTGCCTGATAAAACGAATGAAAATATCGACATGGATATCGTTGCAAATAGCAAAAAACTGCTTCGTTATGGCAATTCATTATCCATCAGTCGTGAAATAGAAGAATTTGGGCCGCCAAAATTTATAATGCGCAATCTAATACTATTTGTTACAGCGCTTATTTTATCTATTAGCATCTTTAAATTAGTTAATATCTCCGATAATTTGCCACTGGCTAGTTATCCTTTTAATGACCATGTCAGTATTTGGAACATTAAAGATGCTAAATCTTTAAAAAACAGCCCAATCAAAAAGGGCGACTTGGTTAATATAAAACTCAACGGCGCATCATGTAATGCGCAAAGCAACATATATTTAGAACATTGCGATAAAGTGTTTATTAACGAGCAAACCGCAAACAATGCCGAAGATGCCTCATTTGAGAACGATTTGTTAAACGCGTTTTTTGGCAATAACTTAATTAAAACAGTACGAGATAATGACGTAACAGAGCTTGAAAACCAGCTAAACAACAGAAAAAACACAGACTACAACGCGGATTACCAATCGGGCGTAATATTAACCAAACTATTACATATTGATCGCTTAATTCTAACTATCGACGAAAGCTGCCAATTGTTAGAAGAGGACAAATGTAGACGAGCCAAGCAGATTTTAATCCAAACCATTAAACCAACCGCCAGCACACTCGACCAATGGCCTCAACTTGTCGAATATAGCAAACAGCACCCAAACTACGAAAAGATTATCGTTGCTGGCATGCTCGAACACCTAGAACCACAAATCAATAACTTAAAAAGAAGTGTGTTATCTTACTACCTAGAAAAAGCAAACACAGCGCTAACTGATTATCAACAATCAGCACAAAGTGTCGGCTTAGCATTAGCAAATACACAAGAGATAAAAATCAGTTATCCCGATGACGAAGATATAAGCTTGACAGAAACATACTATAATGCGTTATTAGGAAAGGGCGGAAAGGTGAAAGTTTCAGGACTAGTGACGGGGGTAAATTATCAAAGTGATAACACAATTTTAGATCTAACTATTAATAATGATTTTTTATATAGGTTTCATCAAGAACAGTTATTGTCATTCACCTCGCCAATATTTATCGGCATTTCTATTTTTATTATCACTGCCTTAATAGCGTTGTTTCATGGCATAACCATTTGCTATAAATTAATTGCGAATCGACAGAGAAAAAATAAAATCATTAAATCATATGAAAATAAAATAATATAATGACTATTTATAACTGATTTACAGCAAAAATGAAGGCTTTATCGAAAAACGATAACTAAACCATTTGTATAGGAATGATTTAGGCTATGTTATTTGATAGAGCCTTCAGACTTTTGGTTTTTATATTCTATTTATTGCTTTTAGTGCATAAGCAATTGGGTTATAGAAACAAATTTATATCCCAAAATGGTTATAATAATTTGATTTTATTGTTTTTTTGTTTGATGTTTTTTTTAAGCGCCAGACAAATCATTCTCCAAAATTCACCAACAAAAACTTAACCTCCACTCTGAAAAAATTTACATATTTTTAACAAAAAACTAGCACATTGTTTTTCAATAGATTATAATTTAACCTTTTTTAAATTAGATTAATGCTCATTAGTTGAGCGGTCATTATAAAAAATACAAATTAAACAAAAGGTTGATAGGATGATCGAAGTGCGTTACCATTTTCAATACCTCTATAGTCTAAAACAGACTCCATTTTTATTATCGAAATCATTGAGCTTGGCGTCATCGAGGTCGAGTTGTAAGCTTTTATCCTCCTTATCAAAGTCTTCATTGGCTTTTGTGTCATTGTTGTTACTGTCGTGTTCGTTTGGTACACAAGCGTTATCTGTTTATATGTCAAGTACATCAAAAGTTATTGAAGGTAGAGAGCCGTATTTAACGTTTGATGGGGGGCGAACTAAGGAGTTTTCAGCGAAGACTTTATTAGCTATCACGTTGCCGGACGGTCGAATCATTAAACCAACGTTTAATACATCAAATGCCATGAATCCAATAAGATTACCTTATGCAGGGATTACATTGGGGGATATAGGCACGTTGATACCACCACCAGCTGATTCAGTAAGTTTAAATGATTTAGTGAACACCTATCATTATTGGGGAGATGATGACGGAGATGGTCAGGGTACTGATGGTGTTACTGTGACGGGTAGTATCTCGGTGAATTTTACTGATAAGGATGGTAATACGGTAGGTCGTAATGATACATTAGATCCCTGTAAGGCCCCATATAAGATGACATTAAGTAGTACAGATGGAAGTTTAACTACACAGTACGGAATCCCTAATACAAGCCATTTCGATGGTTACTCAGTGTCGTATTATATCAATCCGTATGACTCTAGTATTTGTTATATAAGGCCGAATCTCAATAATGGCTTACATGATTTTAGAGGCCCTGCTAACATATGGGATCCCGACAACGGTTTTTTAGTTCAGTCAACCAGTCCGTTATCTTACGGTAATAATTTTCCTACTACGGGTGCTCATGGTTTGTATTTTGATTTAATTGTCCGTGGCGGAGATGGAAATGGGTTGACGTGGTCAACTGTCAACTTGGGCGGGAGCGGGATAACTGCTACAGTCACATGGGTAAGACCAAACAGAAGTGATGATTGGATTTTTAATAGAACCCGTGTAGCTCGGGTAACATTAACGGGGCCTAGGGCGACTCCTAGTCAGGTGGCTTCTGATAATCCTAGTCCGCTTACTCCGTTGCTATCTTTGCCGCAGACATTTGAGTTAGTGGGTAAGGACAGTAGTGGTAATGTGGTACTCAAGTATGGGTTTATGTTGAAGCAGTGGTTTGTCAATCGGGGGTATGAGTTCTTTGATATTGACACTCAAACAGCTTGGTGTCATAGTTTGGGGTATCGAATGCCGCATATAAGGGATTTAACTAACGCGAAGTGTGGTATACATTATAGTTTTCCATGTGTAAACGGGATCGATGGCGCAACACCGTCATCATCTTATAATGTTTACCAACGACAAATAGGTGCAGGATTTTTCACTGAGTGGGGGCCGGTGATAAGTTACAGCGGTCCGGGCTTTGGTCGCTACCAAAACTGGACGAGCGACGCGTCAGGTAGTAAGTGGTTTTCTGTCAGCCCGATTGACGGCAAGGTCCTTCTCGACTTTCCACAGTTCCGCAATAATGTTGTTTGCACCGTACCTTAGTTTTTAGTCCTTAATCCTTAGGCCGCGGGGGGGATAGTGCCAACAAGAAGGCAATATAACAACCAATAGCGCCCAGAAGTAGTTGGGGTGCCTTATTGTGGTTGCGCTGTTTGCGGTGTCCCCCCCCGCCTCCAGACGAAGCCAAAGGCGTGGTTAGCTATTCATGGATTATACGCTATTGCGATTTTAAACTCGTGGTCATAGTAGCTATTTTGAACACTAAACTACAAACGTCTGAAACCACTGTATCCAATCCATTCCAATCACAAAACAAAAAAACTTTTTTGCAAAAAAAATATCAGAAAAATTATTGATTTTATATAATTTTTTACTAAAAACACACCAATTTGTTTGAGCTAACTGTAGCTACATTATCATCAAAGTAAAACGTCCAAAAATCACCACACCTAATTTAATTCATCCAACGACTTAGTCATCAAACAATTTTATAAAAATGTGGCATAGAACATGGGCTTCGGACTTATGCCCTAGTAAAAATAGAAAAATCATTACTATAAGTATTGTCAATTCTTCAATTGCTTAGGAAATATTATGACAGAGTATGTTAATGCAAAGAAAAATGATTTTGCTCAAATAGTATCATGCTTGACGACCCTTTGAGAGCACAATTTATTGCCGATTGGTGAGAGTATTTTTTCTTTATGATATAGGTGTTGTTTCTCTTGCCTGTTATAAGGTATATCCCTATCCATTACCGTTGTTGCTTAATTTACTGTAAATGGTGCGAGTTTTTCACGTAATATGGATAAAAAATATAATATAAGTTGATCATGAAAATGATAATCATTATCATAATATTGTTATTCTAGTTTTAAGTAATAAAGTAAAATCATAAACGATAGGACGGACAAACAATGAAGTTAGTTAATCAATTAGCAATATTCAGCTTATTGGGTACCACGTCTGTTATTGTTGGTGCACAAGAAAAATTTAATGATGATACTAATATCGAGACAATGAAGGTTTTTGCTAATATTAAGGATAATAATGATCAGCGGATAAAAAAATCATCAACAGCAACAAAAATGCCTTTTGATATCAAAGATATTCCTCAAACAATTAATGCTGTTAACCTTGAGCAACAAAAAATTTATGGGCAAAATGATCTCAATGTGATAGTCAATAAATTGCCAGGGGTTGATACAACCTATGACATGCGGGATGAAGGTATAAAAATTCGAGGTTTTTCGGCAAGTTCTGGTGATATTTATCGCGATGGTATTCGTGCTAGTGGGCAGGTTAGGCAAAGTACTGCAAACATAGAGCGGATTGAAGTGTTAAAAGGTCCTGCATCTGTGCTTTATGGACGTGGATCAGGTGGTGGAATCATTAATATGATTAGTAAACAAGCTAATTTTGATTCACCTTCGATCTTAAGTTTACGTAGTGGTTCATGGGATAAGTATGGTGGTATGGTGGATATCAATCAGGTTTTATATGATAAACTTGCCATACGAATGACTGTCGATCATCAATCAGACAGAAGTTTTCGTAAAGGAATTAAGCAAAGAGATACAATGGTATCGCCAAGTATACTCTATGACAACTTAGATGGATTTAATTGGTTAGTTCAATATACTTATGATAATTTATGGCGTAAGCCAGATAGGGCGCCGGCTTATTATGATTTACCTAAAGGCGTATCGATTAAAACGGCCTATGCACACCCGGATGATTATGTGAAAGATAATTATCGTTCATTACGTTCTGTCATGGGATTTGAACTCAACCCTGACTGGTCTATTAAATTAACTAATTTATACCGTCAAGCCTCTCAAAACTTCGATCATATTTATGCAGGTAATTATTGTCATTTAAATGGCAAACTGAATAATGGTAAAGATTGTCATTATCAAGGTAAATTGCAATTTCGCCGAGCTTGGCAAGAAACCGCTAATAAGACATACAGTAATACTGCCGATTTAATGGGTAAATTTAATACAGCAAGTATTGTGCATGATATGCTTATTGGTATTGAATATAACATTGAAAAACGTCAGCCAAGATTAGCCCTAACCAGCGCTTATCCAGAAGTGGTTGATCCATTTCATCCGCATTGGTATTCCAAAAAGCCTCATTATAGTAAATTGAATACCAAAACCAATCATAAAGCCACATCGAAAGGATTTTATTGGCAAGACTTGATTAGTTTGACAGCACAATGGAAATTATTAGCAGGACTACGTTACGATAATTATAATTTTGCATCAAATGATAAATTAAAACACCAAAACCGTTCGTATGACGGTCACTCATTAAGTCCTCGAGTTGGTATAATTTGGCAGCCTATAGAATCGCAGAGTTTTTATGCTTCTTATAGTAAAAATTTTGCACCTTATGGCGGGCGAGGTCTTATTACAATTTCGACCGACTCAAAAACAGTTTATGATGATAAACCCCAATATTCGCGTCAATATGAGGTTGGAATTAAAAGTGACTGGCTAGATGATAAGCTTTCCTCTCAAATTGCCATTTATGATCTTGAACTATATAATGTTCGTTATCAGCCTGATGCTGTTAATGACCCTTATAATTGGCAGGTTAAAGGGAGTGATCGTAGCCAAGGTTTTGAACTAAGTGTTATTGGTCAGCTGGCAACAAAATGGTACGTTAATAGTGGTATTGGCTATCAACAAGCTAAAGTTCATAAAGATAAAAAAACGCCAGCCAATCGGGACAAATATTTGCCTAATACGGCTAAGCATAGTGGTTATTTAAGCGTTCGTTATTTACCTTACGATAATTGGTTTACAGAAGTGGAACTCAATTATAAAGGCTCGATGTATAACGATAATAAGAATCAATTCAAACGCCCAGGTTATACCGTATGGAATACAGCAGTTGGTTATCAATCTCGGCGTTTTGACGTGACTTTAGCATTAACTAATTTATTAGGTAAAGAGTATTGGCGTTCAAGTAGTATGCCTGGTACACCGAGAGCCTTTTTGCTGACTGCAACTTATAAGCTGTAGCGTAATTTAAAAATGCTGAATTGATTGAGGATTAAAAATGAGTTAAGTAATTATTAGTAAGATAACTCAACCTATTTATTCAGCATTTTGTTAATAAATTGAGGTATGTTAGTACTAAACATAAGTTTATCAACTCTTTTTTAATTAGTGGAGAGAGTGATAATTTAAGATTGAATATTGGCGGCGATAACTAAGTCATTAAATTGCAATTTAAATGATTTGAGTGAGTTCAACATAGCATTTGATACCAATTCTATTTTTCCTTCTGTCAATACAGTTTTAGCAATAAACCATTATCTAATGGCGCATTTAATATTAAAGTAAACGGTCTTTTGGGATCACATAAAACATTAAAAAATGATAAAAGGGTGTGTTGACGCTAACTAAAAAGCATAACAAGCTGTCACCGATATAATTAGCAAGGCTAATTAAAAAAATAACTCGATCTAGATGAGGGTAATAAAATTCTTTATGCATTATTAAAGGTACTAACCCAAATAGGAGTAAATTTGGCTAATGCCCCTTTTAAAAGAATTAGTTAAAACTCATTATTCAATTGTGAGGTAAGGCGGATTCTGTTATACTGCATTCCCGTCTGATTCTTGTATGTTGTATTGGTTTTGATGTCTAAAAATCGATGCAATATTGTTCTAATAAATTAATAATGGTCTAATATTAATGGTCACGAATTATATTTTTGTTACAGGCGGTGTCGTTTCTTCTCTTGGTAAAGGCATTGCCGCAGCATCTCTCGCTGCAATTTTAGAAGCCCGCAATTTAAAAGTCACCATGCTCAAGCTTGATCCCTACATTAATGTCGATCCGGGCACAATGAGTCCTATTCAACATGGTGAAGTGTTTGTGACAGAAGATGGTGCTGAAACCGATCTTGATTTGGGTCATTATGAACGTTTTATTCGCACTAAAATGACGCGAAAAAATAATTTCACTACAGGTCGCATTTATTCTGATGTGTTACGCAAAGAGCGCCGTGGCGATTATTTAGGGGCAACGGTTCAAGTTATACCACATATCACTAATGCAATTAAATCACGTGTGATTGATGGGGCAAAAGGTTTTGATGTTGCCATTGTTGAAATCGGTGGTACAGTGGGTGATATTGAATCTCTTCCATTTTTAGAAGCGATCCGTCAATTAGCGGTGGATGTGGGTCGTGAACACACGTTATTTATGCATCTAACGCTAGTGCCTTATTTAGCATCTGCTGGTGAAGTGAAAACCAAACCAACACAGCATTCAGTAAAAGAGTTACTGTCAATTGGTATTCAACCGGATGTTTTAATTTGCCGCTCTGATCGCATTATTCCTGCTCATGAACGTGCCAAAATCGCACTATTTTGTAATGTGCCTGAGCGTGCTGTTATTTCGCTTAAAGATGTTGATTCTATTTACAAAATACCTGCGTTATTAAAATCGCAAAACTTAGATACCTTCGTTTGCAAACGATTTAATCTTGAATGTAAAGAAGCTGATTTATCACAATGGGAACAAGTGATTTATGAAGAAGCCAACCCAGTGGGTGAAGTAACCATTGGTATGGTGGGTAAATATATTGCTTTACCCGATGCTTATAAATCAGTGAATGAAGCGTTAAAACACGGGGGATTAAAAAATCGTTTAACAGTGCACATTCGTTATATTGATTCAGAAGATCTTGAATCGCGTGGCACAGAATTACTTCAAGGCTTAGATGCGATCTTAATTCCAGGTGGATTTGGTTATCGTGGCGTTGAAGGTAAAATTATGGCAGCTCGCTATGCGCGTGAAAACAAAATTCCATATTTAGGTATTTGCCTTGGTTTACAAGTAGCTATGATTGAATATGCGCGTAATGTTGCAGGTATTAAAGATGCTAACTCAACCGAATTTGTTAAAGATTGTGCAAGCCCAATCATTGCTTTAATCACAGAATGGAGTGATGAATCCGGCAATGTGGTACAACGTAATGAAAACAGTGATTTAGGTGGCACAATGCGTTTAGGTTCACAAATTTGCCATTTAGAACCAAATTCATTAGTATACGGTATGTATAAAAATGAATCGATTACTGAGCGTCATCGACATCGTTACGAAGTAAACAACAATTTATTACCTGAAGTGGTTAAAGCAGGGTTAAAAGTGACAGGTCTTTCAACGGATAGAAAGCTGGTCGAAATTATCGAAATTCCAGATCATCCATGGTTTGTTGCGTGTCAGTTCCATCCGGAATTCACCTCAACACCACGTGATGGGCACCCACTATTTAGTAGTTTTATTAAAGCTGCCAAAGATTATCAAGAGCAGCAACAAAAATAGTTTTGAATTAACATTTGTAATATATCTGTCATATAGAGGAAAATAACATGGCAAAAATCGTTAAAGTACATGGTCGTGAAGTCATCGACTCTCGTGGTAATCCAACTGTTGAAGCCGAAGTTCATTTAGAAGGTGGGTTTGTTGGTCTTGCAATCGTTCCATCAGGGGCATCAACGGGTTCACGTGAAGCGTTAGAACTTCGTGATGGTGACAAATCTCGCTTTTTAGGTAAGGGCGTATTAAAAGCGGTAGAAAACGTAAATGGACCAATCGCTAAAGCTGTTGTTGGTAAAGATGCATTAGATCAAGCTGCTATCGACCAAATCATGCTTGACTTAGATGGTACTGATTTCAAATCTAACTTAGGTGCAAACTCAATTCTTGCAGTATCTTTAGCAACGGCTAAAGCAGCAGCTGCCGCTAAAGGTGTTCCACTTTATCAACACATTGCAGATCTTAACGGCACTCCAGGTCAATATTCAATGCCATTACCAATGATGAACATCATCAACGGTGGTGAACATGCGGATAACAACATTGACTTACAAGAATTTATGATTCAACCAGTTGGTGCTAAAACAGTACGTGAAGCAATTCGCATGGGTTCTGAAGTATTCCACAACTTAGCTAAAGTATTACATGCTAAAGGCATGAATACAGCAGTAGGTGATGAAGGTGGTTTTGCGCCTAACTTAGGTTCAAATGCTGAGGCATTAGCTTGCATTAAAGAAGCTGTTGAAAAAGCAGGTTATGTATTAGGTAAAGACATTACTTTAGCAATGGACTGTGCCGCTTCTGAGTTCTATAACAAAGAAACAGGTAAATACGTATTAAAAGGTGAAGGTAATAAAGAATTCACTGCGCAAGAATTTACTCATTATTTAGAAGGTTTAACAGAACAATATCCAATCGTATCAATCGAAGATGGTTTAGACGAAAGCGATTGGGAAGGTTGGGCATACCAAACTAAAGCATTAGGTCACAAAATCCAATTAGTGGGTGACGATCTATTTGTAACCAATACAAAAATCTTCAAACAAGGTATTGAAAAAGGTATTGCTAACTCTATTTTAATTAAAGTAAACCAAATCGGTACATTAACTGAGTCTATTGCTGCAGTTAAAATGGCGAAAGATGCGGGTTATACTGCTGTTATTTCTCATCGTAGTGGTGAAACTGAAGATTCAACAATCGCTGATCTAGCTGTTGGTTTAGCTGCTGGTCAAATCAAAACTGGTTCTATGAGCCGTTCTGATCGTGTTGCAAAATACAACCAATTAATTCGTATTGAAGAAGCATTAGGTTCAAAAGCAGCATTCAATGGTTTAAAAGAAGTTAAAGGTCAATAATTAGTTTTTTATAAACTAAATTATCACTTAAAAAAACGGTGACTAGTTCACCGTTTTTTATTTTCATATAATTTAAACCTGCTTTATGTAGGAATAGTTGCACCGACTAAAGTTGTGTTGTACTCTTATTATTTGATTTTTTTATGACTTATTAATAACTAATGTGTATTGATTAATTTAGTCGCCCTATAATTGTTAAAATAACTAACTCGATTTAAAGTTCTACTTATGAATAATATTACGAATATGTCTCAGCCAAAAAGCAAATGGCAACTCTTTAACTGGCTCTATACCGGTAAATTACCGCTAAACGAATTATGGCTTAACCCGACCTATCGTTATAAGTTTTTTTTAAGAACCTTGTTCTTAAGCCCAATTACTTTCAAATGGCTTGATAAATTAAGACAGTATCCATTGCTTGGCTATTATTTTTCCTGCCAAACTAATTTACCATGTAAATTACAGCGACCGTATTTGGCATCTTGTTTGAGCCAAAAAGAACGTTATGATGCATTGGTCTATCATTATGACTTTTTAGCAAAACAACCCGATAGCGTAACTAAAGCTTTTTATAATCCGCAATCATCTTTTGTATTGGCGAATGTTGCTGTTAAAAATGAAACAAATATCCAAATAGCCATTCAAGCTCGTAACAAATTTGCCAGAGAAGGCGAAGTGAGCCTTTATTTTTATGATAGCGATGGGATAGATTTAGCTACATTAACGTTTTCAATTGTTGAATATCAAGGCAAACCAACACTCTTTATTGCTGGATTACAAGGCACAGGACACGATGACGCACGTACTCGTGTACAAAAAGCAACTAAAGCCTGCTATGGGTTATTTCCTAAACGTGTTGCAGTTGAAGCCGCATTAACTGTTGCCCGTTACTATCAATTAACGCAAATTGTTGCTGTTGGTAACAAAACTCATATCTATAACAATTGGCGCTATAACAGCCGTCAAGAACGCATTTTGTCTGATTATGACGATTTTTGGTTAACCCTTGATGGAAAACAAGATACTAATGGTTTATTTATACTACCAAACCAAATTAACCGAAAATCAATTGAAGAAATTGCCAGTAAAAAACGTTCAGAATACCGTAACCGTTATGCGTTGTTGGATCAGCTTCAACTTAATATTGAGCAAACGTTAGCATCATTAACCTAATGATTAGTAGTAATAGATTAAAACATATACGTTACCCCATAATTTAACAATGTAAGCAAGGAATAGTTAAGGAATAAAATATGTATTTTGGTATTTTGATTGCGCTAGTACCGTTGGGTTTAGGCTATTTAATTAAAATTAAAAACAACAGCTGGATGACCAAAATTAACCAAACGTTGAGTTGGATGGTTTACCTTATTTTATTCATTATGGGCACTGAGCTTGCTCATTTAGATAATTTAACCACTAATTTGCAAATTATTTTATATTATGCAATTGTTCTTTTTATTTGTACATTTGGTGGGAATTTTATTGTTTTAATTATTTTTGATTACATTTTCCCTCGCAAGGCAGATAAAACAGATCATACTTATGCTTCACGTTTTAAAATGATTATTGAGTCATTACGTGTCTGTATTGCATTAATTATTGGGTTTATTTGTGGATTATTGCCATTATTTATTTGGCAATATGCTGAAAATGTTACTCAAATTGTATTGGTTCTTTTATTATTCTTAATCGGAATTCAACTACGTAGTAATAATATTTCAATAAAGCAAATTCTACTCAACAAAATAGGTATAGCGACAACACTATTGGTTGTGATAAGTGCTTTCCTTGGAGGCGTTATCGGCTCATTTATTTTAAACTTGCCTGTTCGCGTTGGTCTTGCCATGTCTTCTGGTTTTGGATGGTATTCATTATCTGGTATTTTAATGACAGAAGCCCATGGTCCAATTATTGGTAGTGCCACATTTTTAAATGATATATTACGAGAATTGTGTGCGATTATTTTAATTCCTACATTGATTAAGCGTTATCAATTAACAACATTAGGGCTATGTGGTGCAACATCAATGGACTTTACTCTACCCATGCTACAAAAAGGTGGGGGGATAGCCATTGTACCGGCAGCTATTGCTCAAGGTTTTTTATTGACACTTATAATGCCGATATTTATCACGCTATTTAACTATGGTGGATTTTAGCTTAAAGAAAGCAAAGCTAACATAATACTGAAAGACCACATGAGGCACTAAATAATATGACGCCCATTGAATTTAAAATATAAAAACAAGCAGCATGATTTTCTACGTCTGTTTTGTACTAACTATGGGGTATTTACATTTTATTTGCTAAGGTGATCAAGTAATTCTTTTCTTTTTTTATCGGCCAAATCAAAAATTTTTTCCATTTTATGCTGAAATTCACTATCTTTATTATTGGAGTGCATCCAGCCAAGTCTTCTTTCTCTTGACTCTGGAGAAAAACAGTGATATAGCTTTGCCAGTTTTTTACTACCTATTTTTTGTTCTAACCATTGTTGAGGATCGTGTTCCATGAAAGGGATAACAAGGCTAGATTTGGTATGCAATGCAATACCTTTTAAGGATGATAGTTTGGCTATCCCCCATATATCTCTATCACAAGCGACTAAATGTGAAATATAAAAATCTGGCTTCTTAGGTCCAGTATATGCATTACTCAAATCATCCATCAATCGAAAAATAAAAAGATCCCATGCACAGTTTTGAATGAATTTAATAGGATCTTGCTTTTGATGCAATCCATTGAGCTTTTGTGTTAATGAAGAAAAATTATCATGGAACAAAATATCTGCACAGCATGCTAGCTCTCGAATCATGAGTATTTCCAAGTCGTTATCCATGAAGTGAAAGAGTTGTTCTAATTTATTCTCAGGTGATGTACGAGAAGATATCTCAAGAATTTTAGTCTGAGTCAATAAAAGTTCAATTAATGCGCACTGAAAATTAATAGCCTCACTGAATCCATTTTTTAGATTATTCAGAAAACCATTGAATATTGGCTCAATCTCAAGTTCAGATTGCTCACGAAAATAGGTCTGATATATACGTGACCACTCTTCATTCAAAGGGACATTAATTTTTTTTAAAGCATTTATGGCTGCAAATGTTTTTTTACTATATTCGATAGTTTCAGGGTTAGATTGATAATGCCGTTGTGCTTCATAAAGATAAAAATAAGGATTTACATTACTGTAATCAATCTTTAGGTCTTGAATTTGCTTCAATCTCTTTTTTAATTGTTCTGTATGATGATTTTTATAGGCAAGAGAATAAATATAACTGGCAGTATTAGAATCGAAATAAGTACCCAAACCACATAAATATGGGACTGTATTATTGTGACCAATCATATTAGAATCAATAATAAATAATGAGTTGCCTTTATAAATTGATTGGATACCTACTGTTTCATCAATAATAGTATTTTTTAATTTGAATGTTCCTTGATTGTTATCAGATGCATAAATATAACGCCAATGTTTTAATATTTCGTAGTTGTCTTTATAAAATTTAATTGCATCAATTGGTGTCGCTTGTTGAGAAAGGTTAAACAAAGCTTCTTGTGTTTTGATATCATTCATGATTTTCACCTATCTAGTATTAAATATTTTTATTAGTTACAGTTAACTAAAATAAAAAGATTAATAATCTACAGTATATACTGATCCTCGCCAAAAAAGTGGACAAAAGCCACCTCTATGATATAAACAAAAATCATAGGAGACAAATATCATGGTCAAAAAATTTAGTATCGAATTCAAACAACAATCAATGGATTATGCGTTATCTAATGCACACCTTTCTATCAGCGAACTTGCCAACCATCTAGGTGTGGGTAAATCAACCCTAGATAAATGGATTAGGCAACTTTCCCCGAATAAAACTAGCCGTCGAGAGTTAACAGCTGAGCAACAGCGGATTATGGCGTTAGAAAAAGAGATTAAAGAACTCAGTCGCTACATAGACCGTCATTTTAGTATGTAATACATTAAAGCTAGCTTTGTTTCTGCATTAGTTTTCTAAATATGTGCTCATTCACAGTGACCGAGGAAGCCAATATCGCAGTGCTGATTTCAAGCATTCATTGTTACAATATGGACTAAGGCAAAGCATGAGTCGAAGAGGGAACTGCTTTGATAATGCGGTTATTGAAAGTTTTTTCATACACTCAAAATCCATATTATTCATCACTGTTACTACAAAACGAGGAAGCTGGCTAATCAAGCACTATTTGTATATATTGAAATCTATTATAATCGTATATGCCGTCATTCAGCCAACGGCTAGGTATCGCCTGAACAACAATATTACCGAAACGACAAACAGAAATATTTGGGAATATAGAGCAATTAAACCCTGTCCATTAAAAGATGATTTAGCTGGAACGTTTGCTGGAGGTAGATATAAAGAAATTGTATTTGAACAAAATACAGTTTTATTTCGTGCAGGAATGGTGAACGGTGGATAAGCCTTTCGGTCAATTTTTCAGTGTAGAATCTTCCCCCAAGGCATTTTACGGGATCTAACAAAATGATCTGGAGGCGGAACACAAGCAATCGTTGTACCTAAATCATGGGTAATAAAGGGAACATAAATTATGAAGATAAGCCATTAAAATGAATAATCATATAAAAAAAATAAAATTAATTCTTATTAAAATATCAATATTATTGAAAGAAGGGAATTATCCTGACTGGGGAAATAGTTTTATGAAATTTAGTGAAGACATAGAAATTAATTTTGAAGCTGTAAAAAATCAAATATTAATACTATATGGGGGTATGGGCTCTTTTAATGATATAGTGTTGCATAGAAATAAAAAACCATTAATTAATGAAAATAACAGATTGGATGATTTAAGAACTCAACTGTATAAATTACTTACAAATAATTAGTTTATCAGATAAAATTCCCTCTAAGTCAGAGGAGGGTTTTATTTTACTTTTTGTGGTTGCTTGGGTTTAATTTAACTGGCAAGACAGGTTGAAGGAAATATCACGTTTTCCTATCAGCTGATCACTAATTGGATAGCGATATAAAAACCTCCTATTTATTACTCGGTTTGTTAATTTTGGCTTGAATTAATGCCATATAATCACCTTGATTTATTAAATAATAGTTGTTATATTGAAAAGCATTGATAGGGCGTCACTGTCAAATTTGAACTACTTTAGAATGCTGGTGAGCTAATCAAAAGTAGCAGAATTAAAATGAATATTTTGAACTTCATGCTAATTCTTCTTAAACCCTTGTTTTAGTTTTGGTGATTACTTTATCGATTCCCTCATTTAATAGCTGACGTTGTAAGTTATCTTATATTAAAGGTCAATGTTTTTTATATAAAAATATTAATATTTTTATATGTTTTGGAGTTGTTTTTAAAAGGATTTATGAAAAAGCTATTCATCGCATTATTTATCTTCTCGTGCTTTAATCTTAGTTATGCTGATACCATGGGTGTTTATGTTGTAAATTCACGTGATGGTTCAATTTCATTGGTACAAGTTGAGCAACCAGCCGTTAACAGCAAGCAAAATTTTAATTGGGCAAAAAACCAGTTAGTTAAAATCTATAACGAAAACCCTGAACAAACAGAATTTTATTGCGGATGTGAATTCAGTTTTAACAATAAAAAAGGGACTGTTGACTTCACAAAATGCGGTTACATGCCAAGAAAAAATCCAACAAGAGCAGAACGCATTGAGTGGGAACATGTTATGCCAGCCGAAAATTTTGGACGTCACTTGCAGTGCTGGCGTGATGGTGGACGTAAAGCGTGTAAAAAAGATGTTACGTTCAACTTCATGGAGGGGGATATGCACAATCTACAGCCCGCTATCGGTGAAGTAAACGGTGACAGGTCAAATTATCGCTATTCGCAATTCACAAAAGAATTTAATCAATATGGGCAATGCCAATCAGCTGTTGATTTTAAAGGAAGAAAGTTTCAACCGCGCGATGAGATTCGAGGAACGATAGCACGAACCTATTTTTATATGTCGAATAAATACAATATCAACCTGTCGGATTCTGAACATAAGTTAATGACCGAGTGGAACAAAATGTATCCGCCTGAACAATGGGAATGCAAGCGCAATCAACGAATTAAACAAATTCAGGGTAACGATAATAAACTTATTACTGCACAATGTAACTAACCAAATTAAGCCGACCAAAGTCGGTTTTTTATACAAACGTTTAAATACATCTCTTAAATATTATCTCCATTTAGAGGATATTAAGCCTACCAAAGCCCTCTAGTCCTCAAACGAAAAAGATTGGTGTACGATCCAATAAAATGATGAAAACCGAATGTTATGACATAAAGTGCTAGTTAAGCAAAGCAACTAGAGAATTTTTTCACTTTATTGGTTTATCATTATGCTAACATGAATTCCGCTGAATAATTAGCAAGTGTCAGATTAAATATAATCTACCTCACCAACAACAGACCTTAAGATTATTAAAACAACTTGCTCATAAGCAGAAATTGGCGGTATGTTGTGTCTTGCATGATCCCAATTTAGCGGCATTATATACTGATAAAATCTTATTAATTAATCAGGGTTAAATTGTTGAACAAGGGGCACCGAAAGACATTTTAACTGTAAGACAATATTAATCGCTGGTATGGAGTAGAATTAGGCGTTTATTATCATCCAAATAATTGTTGTGTACCACAAATCTATCTAATGCTTTAAGCAAAATAAATAAACGTTAATAGATAACTCCATTTTAATCTAAATTCAGTATATAATTTGAAAAAACAATAATAAATGGGGCTAGTAATGACGAACCAAGATAGTGAAAGTGTGATTTTTGTTTCTCATCTTTTAGATGCTCAACCTGCTTTTGTCTGTCAATTAGACGGTAAAGGCAAAGCAATGCCACTCAATGAACAGAGTAAGCCTTCCGTTTCGCAGCCATTTTGGATCCATCTAGATTTTGCTAAGCAAGAAACTATCGATTGGATAAATGCCACAAATCTTGTGCCTGATTTGATCAAAAACGAATTGGTAAAACCAAACCAAATACCTAAAGAAATCCGTTTCGAATCGGGGGTTTTAGTCGTGTTAAAAGGCGTTAACTTTATTCCTAATGAACTGCCTGATCCTATTGTTACTTTTCGTTTTTTTATTACCGATAACATGATCATTTCAACTCGGCATCAAGAAATTGCAGCTATTGCTGAATTAAAAGATCGTTTAGAAAAAGGTATTGGACCGGTTGATGTGGCAGATTGGTTGATTCAAATGTCAGATTTAATTAGTGATCAAGTTAATTTATCTTTTGATAGTGTTCACAATAAAATCATTAAGTTAGAAGAATCTGTATTAAATCAACGTATTTTTTCTTATAAAGAAATAGGTCGAGTCCGTAAACAATTGATCGTCTTACGTCGATTATTATCGCCACAACGTGATATTTTTGTGAAGATTTCAACAGAACGAATATCATGGATTGACGATAACGATCGTCAGCGATTACACGATATTTCTTATCAACAAAACCATTATGTGTCTGATATTGATAGCTGTTTATTACGAATAGCCTCAATCATGGAGCAGATTAATAGTTTCTTGGCTGAATCGACCAATAAACGAATTTACTTAATGTCGCTATTTACTATTATCTTTACGCCGATTACTTTTTTAACCAGTTTGCTGGGGGTCAATTTAGCCGGTATTCCCTTTAGTCAACAAGAATGGTCTTTTACTGGGTTAATATTATTGCTTGTTGTCATTTGTATTGTTTCAGTCATTTGGCTTAAATATAAAAAGTGGTGGTAATTAGACTCATCTTTTTATAAAAATAAACAATAGCTTATACCTTTTGGAATTTTTAATGAACAATTATTGTTATGCAATCTAAACACTCTTATCGTTTATTTATTGCCGAAAAACCTAGCTTAGCTCGGGCTATTGCTGATGTCTTACCTAAACCTCATCAAAAAGGCAATGGCTTTATTAAAGCAAGTAATGGCGATGTTGTGAGCTGGTGTATTGGGCATCTATTAGAGCAAGCAACACCCGAAGTCTATGATCCTCGTTATAAAAAATGGGCGATTAACGATTTACCCATCGTGCCCCAGCAATGGATATTAATGCCAAAAGACAATACCAAAAAGCAATTTAATATTTTAGTGGATCTGATTAAATCAGCCGATCAAATTGTGCACGCAGGTGACCCAGATAGAGAAGGGCAGTTATTGGTTGATGAAGTCTTAAATTATTGTCAATTACCACCACATAAACGCAAAGCAATACAGCGGTGTTTAATCAGTGATTTGAATGCCAGCGCTGTTGAAAAATCCTTACAACAATTACGTAGTAATCAAGATTTTATCCCTTTATCTACTTCTGCATTAGCAAGAGCTCGAGCCGATTGGCTTTATGGTATTAATATGAGCCGGCTTTGTACTATTGTTGGGCAAAAAAACGGTTATCGAGGCGTATTATCAATAGGGCGAGTGCAAACGCCTATTTTAGGATTGGTGGTTAGACGAGATTTAGAGATAACGCAATTTGTACCTAAACCATTTTATGAAGTTTTTGCTGTGCTGCAAACCAAAGATAATGAAATATTCAAAGCGAAATGGCAACCCAGCGAAGCCTGCGCGCCTTATCAGGATGAAGAAGGGCGTGTATTAGTCAAAAAATTAGCCGAAAATGTTTGTCAACGCATTAATAATCAATCTGGAAAAATTGATAAAGTCAGTAATAAAAAGAAAGAACTAGCGCCACCCATGCCATTTAATTTATCGGCATTGCAAATTGAAATGGCCAAAAAAAATGGATTGAGCGCTCAAGATGTGCTCGACATTTGCCAATCGTTATATGAAAAACACAAATTAATCACCTATCCAAGGTCGGATTGTCGCTTTCTACCCGAAGAACATTTAAAACAAATTACAGGCATAAAGTCCGCCATTGAAAATAATTGCCCTGAACTACAAACCGCTATTAGTGATGCTAATTTTGCATTACGTTCCAAGGCTTGGAATGATAAAAAAGTTGAAGCACATCACGCTATTATTCCAACTTTGCGCAAAGCTAGAATGGAAAGCTTAACTGATAACGAAAAAGCAGTGTATCAAGTTGTGGCAACGCAATATTTAGCTCAATTTTACCCAGCTTATAAATATGCAGAATTGCAAATTGATGTTGACATTCAAGGGGGAAAATTTATTTCTAAAGCCAACCAGATGCTTGACGAAGGTTGGAAAGTTTTATTTAGAAGTAAAAACTACCAAGCTGACACCGAGACAAATGACAATGAAAGTAATGGTTTATTAACTAAATTAGTTAAAAAGGGCGAAACTGTGCAATGTATTGATACCGAGCTGGTTAGTAAAGAAACCCAACCGCCAAGACCTTTTACTGATGCAACATTATTGTCTGCTATGACAGGAATTGCCCGATTTGTTAAAGATCCTGAAATCAAAAAAATACTGCGTGAAACCGATGGTTTAGGTACCGAAGCAACAAGGGCCGGCATTATTGAATTGTTATTTAAACGCCAATTTTTAACTCGTCAAGGTAAAGCGATTCGCTCAACTGACGTGGGTAAAAATCTGATTTTATCTCTACCCGATATCATGTCGATGCCTGACATGACTGCACATTGGGAATTACAATTGGACGAAATTAGTAAGAAAGCCTTTACATACCAGCAGTTTATGCATCAGCTCAATACATCACTACTAGAGCTGGTTAATCAGTTAAAAAATACCAGACTCAATATTCGGGCTTGATTTGATATAAACGAAAAACAGGATAACATTTAACAAAAACGTTTCATCCTGTTTATTAAAATAGTCATATTGACTGACTATTTTAATCTCGTCACTGAATTTGTTATTTTTCTTATTTGGTCATTTCTTCTAAATTACCTGAAATCGCATTATGTGGTTTAACCGTATTATAGCTTAACCTTTGATTTTCTTTCTTTTGAATGGCTAACTATTGTTGATCAGGTTACTGCTTGATAAATTTTCGTATCAGACTTTCGGCTTTGCTATTCGTTCGTGGGTAGGCAGGTTTAGTGAATTTTTGATTGATACAATGGTTATCACATGTTTTAACGAACAGATACTGCAAAGTCTCAATTAATCGCGAAACGGTATAGACTCCTGAATATTTTTTACAAAAATCACAGCCTAAAAAGTGAATAGTTAAATAAATACCTCATAGTGAGTACGCAATTCATGTAAAATATTCCTGTTAATTAATTGTAAAGTGATGGCATCTTATATTAGGTAATTTGGGTATAAATTCGATATAAAATGAAGATAAAAACGGCGATAAATGCTGTTTTCCAACAATTATCACTCTTTTAAGGCTGTATGGGTTGACTTCTGTTTCGGAAAGGCGTATAAAATGCCCGCCTTTAAAGCTTTTCTTCCTTTTTTAGCTATTATGGAAGTTAAAAATGAGGGTGAAGGGAAGTTGAAATACAAAGTGAAGAGTTCAATTTACAGGAGAAATATGGACACTCAATCGGGTCACCCCAAAATGTGGGGAGATAATTTTAAACACATCATTATCGGTTAATGAACCTGTCTAAATCACCATTTTTTCAGTTCACAAGCCGAAATTGATAAAACGGTAATGGTGAACGATATGCATTTTTTTACACGCTATCACACAAATTCAAAACATCAATGCGCACAAAGCTTAATGTTGCGTGTTTTACATCTTTCAGAAAAACATTTAGAACCACCGAGTTGTATCTAAATTCTTAATTAATTCTATTTGCTAATTAAATTTAATGCTCAGCACTAGCTATACAAAATAGCTTTATGGGCTAGTTTTGCTATGCACTAAAAATTTTAGCTCATCTCAAAATTTAATGACTTATCGTTACTTGGTAACAATGAGTTGGCATGCTTTTGCCAAAATTATGAATATAGGTACTCATGATGACAAAAAACACATCAAAAACCAAAACACAAAATAGTGTAGATATCAAGGCTATCAACGAAGCACAAAACAGCCTAGATAGCATTTTATCTAAATTTCAATCCAGCCTTTCAGGATTAACACAAGAAAGTGTCAAATCGAGAATTGAACAATATGGTAAAAACGAAGTCGCACGAGAAAAAGCGCCATCAGTGATAGTGCAACTATTAATGGCATTTAATAACCCATTTATATTTGTATTATTAGCATTGGCTAGTGTCAGTTTTGTGACCGATTATTGGTTGCCTTTGCAAAATGGTGAAGAAACTGATTTAACAGGAATTATTATTATCCTAACCATGGTATCGCTCAGTGGGATATTGCGTTTTTGGCAAGAGTTTAGATCAAACAAAGCGGCCGAAGCGCTAAAATCAATGATTCGCACAACCGCAACTGTGCTAAGACGTGCCCATAAAGATATGACCCCAGAACGCATTGAAATTCCATTAAGTGAAATTGTTCCAGGAGATATTGTTTATTTATCAGCAGGTGACATGATCCCTGCTGATATCCGATTAATCGAATCTCGTGACTTATTTGTTAGTCAAGCTGTACTCACTGGCGAATCGATTCCGGTTGAAAAATACGACACATTAGGCGCGGTAACACAAAAAAATACCGATAATATCGAAGCATCAGATATTAATAAAAATAATTTACTTGATGTTAATAACATCTGTTTTATGGGCACTAATGTTGTTAGTGGCACCGCAACTGCCATTGTGGTTGCAACCGGTGCTGATACGCATTTTGGCTCATTAGCAAAATCAATTGTTGGATCGCGTGCTGAAACTTCATTTGATCGTGGTGTTAACAGTGTTAGTTGGTTGCTTATTCGCTTTATGTTAATCATGGTGCCAATTGTCTTTTTTATTAATGGCTTTTCAAAAAACGATTGGGGCGATGCGGCACTCTTTGCATTAGCCGTTGCGGTTGGTTTAACGCCTGAAATGTTACCAATGATCGTCAGTGCTAACCTAGCTAAAGGTGCCGTTGGTATGGCAAAACGTAAAGTTGTAGTTAAACGACTTAACGCTATCCAAAATTTTGGCGCGATGGACATTTTATGTACCGATAAAACAGGCACCTTAACGCAAGATAAAATCATTTTAGAACATCATCTTGATATAAAGGGGCAAGTTGACTCTTCTGTTTTAGAACTCGCTTGGCTTAACAGCTATTATCAAAGTGGTATGAAAAACTTAATGGATAAAGCTATCATCCGTTTCACCGAAGAAAAAACCAATATGAAAAAGGTGGGTGTTGGTTTATACAAAAAAATTGATGAGTTACCGTTTGATTTTGTCCGTCGTCGTTTATCGGTGGTTGTGCAAAATGGCAGTGATAACCATTTGATGATTTGCAAAGGCGCAGTTGAAGAAATGCTATCTATTGCTAGTCATGTTTATGAAAATGGAGAATACTTACCGCTCGACGATAAACGCAAACAAGCGTTAATTGCACTTGCACATGACTACAACAAAGATGGTTTTAGAGTATTAGCGGTTGGCATAAAAGACATTCCAGCTAGCGAAACAAAAGAACAATACACGGTACAAGACGAAACAGCGCTTGCTATTCGTGGCTTTTTAACCTTTTTAGATCCACCAAAAGAAAGTGCGTTCGAGGCAATTTCAGCATTGAATGAACATGGTGTCGGCGTTAAAGTCTTAACTGGTGATAACGAAATTATCACCATCAAAGTGTGTCGAGAAGTCGGTTTAGAGCCAGGTATTCCATTACTTGGTACTGAAATTGAAAAAATGGATGATGCTGAACTCAAAATACAAATCGAACAACGCACTATTTTTGCTAAATTAACACCGTTGCAAAAATCGCGAATTATCCGATTATTACAAGATAACGGTCATACTGTTGGTTTTTTAGGAGACGGTATAAACGATGCGCCGGCACTGCGCGATGCTGATGTAGGAATTTCGGTTGATACTGCAACGGATATTGCCAAAGAATCTGCCGATATTATTCTGCTTGAAAAAAGCCTAATGGTATTGGAAGAAGGTGTAATATGCGGTCGCGAAACTTTTGGTAATATTATGAAATATCTAAATATGACTGCAAGTTCGAATTTTGGTAATATTTTTTCAGTATTAGTGGCTAGTGCGTTTCTGCCATTTTTGCCTATGCTAGCAATCCATTTACTTATTCAAAACTTACTGTATGATATTTCTCAACTCTCATTACCATGGGACAAAATGGATGATGAGTTTTTACAAAAACCGCGCAAATGGGATGCGCTAAATATTAGACGCTTTATGATTTGGATTGGACCAACATCGTCTATTTTTGATATCACAACCTATGCACTAATGTGGTTTGTATTTAGTGCAAACAGTGTTGAAGCGCAATCGCTGTTTCATTCAGGGTGGTTTATTGAGGGATTATTGTCACAAACTTTAGTTGTGCATATGCTTAGAACACAAAAAATTCCATTTGTGCAAAGCACCGCGGCATTTCCTGTTATTGTGATGACATTGTTAATTATGGCTGTAGGTATTTATATTCCGTTTTCTCCACTGGGTGGATTAATCGGTTTGCAACCATTACCTTGGTCATACTTTCCATGGCTTTTAGCAACCCTGTTTAGCTATTGCTGTGTTGCACAATTGATGAAACGCATTTATATCAAACGCTTTGGTCAATGGTTTTAATTGACTAATAATAGCTAAGCGATATTAACGTAGCTTAGCTATTTTAAAATTTATAAAAAACTAATTTAGTTGCCCTATAATAATAACTAGAAGGAAATAATCTATGAAAACACCACATAAAAATTTAATTATGCTAATCAAAACTCGAAAACAAAAAAAAGCTCAAGAACCAATTAAGCAATTAAATAAAAAGTAGTTAGCATAATAATGTTAAGTTAACACATAATAACAAAACCCCAATAATTGGGGTTTTTTATTTGATCTTTTTTAATATTAAAAACTATTAATTAAAATAATTACAGGTTGCAGTTGATTATAAGTTTAGATGCGTTTGAGATGCTTTTCTTAAAATTTCGTAAATTTCGTCTTTAATTTTAAGTTTTTGTTTTTTTAATGCCTCTATTGTGTCGGTCGTATTGACAATAATGCCTGATTCAATGTTTTTAATCTTTTGATCAAGCTCATTATGTTGATCGAACAATTTTTGAAAACGTAAATCGGTATTCTTTAATTTAGAAATGATTTCTCGATATTCTGGAAACATAGCGCCTCCTTATATAGGCTAAATAGAATAATAACAATAGCAGCTATTGCCAATTCAGAATACAATATTATTTGTCGCATTAATAGAAAATTGTTTTAATAGCAAAATTATTTTTATAACAAAACTGTTTTAATCACAAATTTTATAAGGGGTTAATCCATGAGTGAATCGATTGTAATTGCCAAAAGCCATGACAAAGATTTATCTATTATAGCTTCATTAGCTAATCGTCATGGTTTAATTACTGGGGCAACGGGTACCGGCAAGACTGTCACATTACAAAAAATGGCTGAAGGTTTTTCAAAAATAGGCGTACCTGTTTTTCTTGCTGATGTTAAAGGTGATCTAACAGGAATTGGTGAAAAGGGCATATTATCTGAAAAACTACAAGCTCGCTTAGCTAACATTGGAGTCGATAACTGGCAACCAGATTCGTCACCCATTGAATTATGGGATGTCTTTGCTGAAAAAGGCATACCTGTTCGCAGTACCGTGTCAGATATAGGACCGATTTTACTTGGTCGATTACTTGATTTAAATGACGTTCAAGCAGGCGTGTTACAGTTAGCATTTAAAATTGCGGATGATAACAGCTTATTATTAATTGATTTCAAAGATCTTCGAGCATTAATTCAATTTGTGGGTGATAATGCTAAAAAATTCACCACACAATACGGAAACATTTCGCTATCGTCAATTGGTGCAATCCAACGCGGATTACTAACGCTCGAGCAACAAGGTGCCGATTTTTTTCTTGGCGAACCGATGCTCGATATTCAAGATTTGATGCAAGTTAATCCTGACGGTCATGGCATAGTTAACATATTATTGGCCGACAAATTATATAACTCGCCTAAATTATATTCAGTCTTTTTATTATGGCTATTATCAGAACTTTTTGAACATTTGCCAGAAGTTGGTGACCTCGATAAACCTAAACTTGTCTTCTTTTTTGACGAGGCTCACTTACTTTTTAATGACATTTCGCCTGCATTATTAGAAAAAATAGAGCAAGTGGTGCGCTTAATTCGCTCTAAGGGGATTGGGATTTATTTTGCCTCGCAAAACCCAAGCGATATTCCTGATACAGTTTTAGGGCAATTAGGTAATCGTGTGCAGCATGCTTTACGTGCATTTACCCCTAAAGACCAAAAAGCGGTAAAAACAGCCGCCCAAACCATGCGCGCAAATCCAAGTTTTGACACTGAAAAAGCAATCATGGAACTTGGTGTTGGTGAAGCACTCATTTCGTTTTTAGATGAAAAGGGTCGCCCAAACATGGTTGAGCGTGGTTATATTATTGCGCCAGGTTCAAAAATGGGATCAATGTCGCCAGACAATCAATCATCTATTATTCATCAATCCCATTTTTACAATAAATATGCGCAAATCTTAGATCGTCAATCTGCTTATGAAATATTGAAAAATGGATTTTCATTAGATAACTTATCTAACCAAAACATGGATAACGATGTAAGCAATAAACAAAATAATGGTGGATTGCTTAATTTTTTAAGCACTGTCCTTTTTGGTAAAAAAGGACCAAAAGGAGGTCAACATGATGGTATTACTCAACAAATAGCCAAAAGTGCAACAAGGCAAGTTGTTAATCAAATTGGTAAACAGATCACCCGTGGCATATTAGGTGGTTTTAAAAAATAATAAAACTGAGCTTATTATCCCAAAAGTTAGCAAAATAGGAGTATTTTAATGTTAAAAATGTTTATGGAATGGTATAAAAAGCGTTTTAGCGATCCGCATGTTGTATCGCTAATGGCTGTTATTGTTGGCTTATTTATTATCATCTATTTTTTTAATAAAATTTTACTGCCTGTTTTAATTGCTATTGTGCTTGCTTATTTACTGGATAGACCAGTTAACTTTTTACATAAAAAAAATATTCCAAGAACTCTTGCTGTTGTGATGGTATTACTACTTTTTTTAATGGTGGTATTGGTTGGATTTATGATTTTATTACCATTAATTTGGCAACAAAGTGTTAGCTTAATTACCAATATCCCAAACATGCTCAATTTTGCTAACAATTTTTTAACCACATTGCCTGAACACTATCCCGAATTAATCGATGTCGGTTTATTCGATTCGGTGCTTCAAGGTATTACTGAAAAAGTTGTACAAACGGGTAATTCATTACTGCAATTTTCAATTGTCTCTTTATTGGGATTGGTATCTGTTGCGATTAATGCGGTATTAGTGCCAATAATGATGTTCTTTTTACTAAAAGATAAAGCAAAGATATGGGGATACTGCTCCAAAATCTTACCCAAAAACCGCACAATTTTAAACAAAGTTGCCGCTGAAATGGATATGCAAATATCCAATTATATTGTTGGCAATGTACTACATATTATTATTTTAACGATTTGTGTTTATATTCCATTTTGGTATTTTGGCTTAGATTATGGACTCTTATTAGCTGTGCTTGTCGGATTATCTGTTTTAGTGCCCTATGTTGGCATTATTATTTCAACGATTCCCGTTGTATTAATTGCACTATTTCAATGGGGGTTAACCGCGCAATTTGGTTATTTATTATTTTTCTATATTCTGATTCAAACATTAGACGGCAACTTACTCGTACCTTGTTTATTTTCTGAAAAGCTCAATTTACATCCACTTGTTATTATTTTAGCGGTGATTGTCTTTGGTGGTCTATGGGGATTTTGGGGGATATTTTTTGCAATACCTTTGGCTACATTGGTCAAAGCAATTATAAATGCTTGGCCAAAAACAGATGAGTTAAATAATAATAGTGAAGTAAAAGCAGATTAATGGTTAATCTGCTTTCGTATAAATTATTTACAGTGGGTTTTTAGATAATCTAAAATTACTTCGTGGTGATTGGATGTTTTAAAATCATTAAACACTTTTTCGATTGTACCGTCTTTGCTAATTAAAAAGCTAATACGGTGAATCCCATCATAGGTTTTCCCCATAAACTCTTTTTTGCCCCAAGTACCAAACGCTTGGGCAACTTCATGATTCTCATCAGAAAGCAACGTGAAATTTAATAACTCTTTTTCAACAAATCGAGATAACTTTTCTGGCTTATCGGTACTAATTCCAAGGATTGCCACATTGCATTTTTTAAACTCATCAGAACAATCGCGCAAATTACATGCTTGCACAGTGCAACCTGGTGTCATTGCTTTTGGGTAAAAATAAATTAAAACACGTTGACCTTTAAAGTCATTCAAGCCTACAAGCTCTCCATCTTGGTCTGGCAACGAAAACTGTGGTGCTTTTTCACCTTCTTTAAGTGGATTAACCATATAATTATTACCTATTTTAATAGTTTAAATTTGATCTGTTTAGGTATATTAAAAGTATTGTCATACTTTTAAATTAAGTTACTAAAAAAACGATTTGCTGCATCAATGGTGTGATTGATCTCTTTATCTGTGTGCTTAAGTGACATGAAACCAGCTTCAAAAGCTGACGGTGCAAAATAAACACCTTCAGTTAGCATATGATGATAGAATTTTTTGAATAATTCAATATCACACTGCATAACATCTTGATAACTGGTTACTTCAGAAGCAGCTGTAAAAAACAACCCAAACATTGCACCTACATAATTCACCACTAATGGCACATTATGTTTTTTAGCAACCGATAATAATCCATCAGCAAGCGATGCAGTTTTATCTGCTAACTCTTGATAGATCCCAACTTCCATTAGCTTGGTTAAAGTTGTATAACCTGCTGCCATTGCAACGGGATTACCTGAAAGGGTTCCAGCTTGGTATATTGGACCCGTTGGTGCTAATTGCATCATAATATCAGCACGACCACCAAAAGCTCCAACAGGCATACCACCACCAATAATCTTGCCTAAACAAGTCAAATCGGGCACCACATCATAATAATCTTGAGCACCACCAAGCGCCACTCTAAAACCCGTCATCACTTCGTCAATAATCAATAACGCACCGTATTGATCACAAAGTTCACGCAATCCTTGTAAAAACTCTTTTTTCGCTGGAACACAATTCATATTGCCAGCAACAGGCTCAATAATAATGGCAGCTATTTCGTTAGGATATTGCTGAAATTGCTTTTTGACTGACTCTAAATTATTATAATCACAAACTAATGTATGCTTCACGAAATCATTAGGTACACCGGGCGAAGTAGGATGTCCAAAAGTAAGCGCACCAGAACCAGCTTTAACTAACAAATAATCAGCATGCCCGTGATAACAACCTTCAAACTTAATAATTTTATCTCTGCCAGTAAAACCACGTGCAACACGAATGGCGCTCATGGTTGCCTCAGTTCCCGAATTCACCATTCGCACCATTTCAATAGAAGGCATTAATTGCGTCACTAAATTGGCAACTTTGGTTTCAATTTCGGTTGGTGCACCAAAACTTAAACCATTATGCACCGCATTAATTACCGCATTGGCTACATCAGGATCATTATGCCCAAGGATCATTGGTCCCCAAGAACCGACATAATCGATATAGGCCTTGTCGTCTACATCATAAATATATGCCCCATTTGCGCGTTCAATAAATAAAGGTGTGCCACCCACACCATTAAAAGCGCGGACCGGTGAATTAACACCGCCAGGCATAATGGACAAGGCCTGATGATAAAGCTTTTCTGATTTAAATGTATTTCGCATAATTGAGATGCTCTCTATAAGATTTTGTGGTATTTATTCATAAAATCAAAATAAATTCAAGCTAGCTATTAGAAATTTATTTAATAGAAGTTTTCTATTTTGTATTTTCATTTAGCAAGGGTATATAATGCTAAGATAAATATATTAGGAGAAGAATATGAGCGATGCTTTACCAATCAACTTTACTGATGCAGCAGCCAATAAAGTAAAATCATTAGTAACAGAAGAAGAAAACCCAAACCTTAAACTAAGAGTTTACATTACTGGTGGTGGCTGTAGTGGATTTCAGTACGGGTTTACTTTCGATGAAAAGGTAAATGAAGATGATCTAGCTATCGAAAAAAATGGCGTATCACTCGTTATCGATCCCATGAGCTTACAATATCTTGTCGGTGGCACAATCGATTATGTAGAAGGCTTACAAGGTTCTCGCTTTGTGGTTGACAATCCTAATGCAACAACGACTTGTGGTTGTGGTTCATCTTTTAGTGTTTAAGTCATATTTAAGCTTTTTTTAAATACTAATAACACATATTGCTAAACAATAAATCCGAATTTTTTAGTTTTTAAGCGGGATAGATGAATAAACCCACAAAATGTGACAAACATTGAGCAGTTAGATAATAATTTAAATTTTTTTGTTGACGGAAAATTTAAGATGGGTAAAATGCACAGCATTCAAAACGCACTTACCTTTCGGTAATAAGTTTTGAGCCCGGGTGGTGAAATCGGTAGACACAAGGGATTTAAAATCCCTCGGCCTTTTTGGCCGTGCGAGTTCAAGTCTCGCCCCGGGCACCATTAAACAAACACCTCTTACGCGGGAATAGCTCAGTTGGTAGAGCACGACCTTGCCAAGGTCGGGGTCGCGAGTTCGAACCTCGTTTCCCGCTCCAATATAAAATCGATCTTAGTCCATTAGAATTTATAAAACAAGTTATATTAATTTTTAAATGTGATTTTACTTTCCAAGATAGAACAGAGTAATTCAGTGATACTCAAAAAATTAGCCCACAATTCATACTAAACAATT
>NZ_WTEV01000015.1 GCF_009795885.1 Gilliamella sp. Pas-s25
TTCCAGAATATCAGATAGGATTAATTGAATTGTCCAAAGAATTTTGTTCTTTAGTTATGAGATTTATCTCCCACAGACTAAGGTACATTCTTTACCGAATATAGGTTATGCAATATCCTTTCGGACATTGTATACCGTCCTACTCAGATATTGCGAGGGGTGGCTAATTAAAGTTATTCACCTTAATAGCCCGCCTAACTTTTGATTAAAAATCAAAGAGTTAGGCGTACAAGTGCGCCTCTTGTCGCACTTACATTGCTTGCGTAAATGTACGACTAATTACGTCATTTTGCTGCTCTTTAGTTAATGAGTTGAAGCGTACCGCATATCCAGAAACACGAATGGTTAATTGTGGATATTTTTCAGGGTGCTCCATTGCATCTAATAATGTATCACGATTTAATACATTAACATTTAGATGTTGACCACCTTCAATTGTTGCTTCGTGATGGAAATAACCGTCCATTAAGCCAGCTAAATTGCGTTTACGCACATCATCATCTTTACCTAATGCATTTGGAACGATAGAGAAAGTATAAGAAATACCGTCTTTAGCATAAGCAAATGGTAATTTAGCAACAGAGGTTAATGAAGCCACTGCACCTTTTTGGTCACGTCCATGCATTGGGTTAGCACCTGGGCCAAATGGAGCACCAGCACGACGACCATCTGGAGTATTACCCGTTTTTTTACCGTATACAACATTTGAAGTAATGGTTAATACTGATTGAGTAGGAATTGCATTACGATAAGTTTTAAGTTTTTGAATTTTCTTCATGAAACGTTCAACTAGATCAACAGCAATATCATCAACTCGTGGATCATTGTTACCAAATTGTGGATATTCACCTTCGATTTCAAAGTCAGTCGCTAAACCATCTTCGTCACGGATAGTTTTCACTTTTGCATATTTAATTGCAGAAAGTGAGTCAGCCGCAACAGAAAGACCGGCAATACCACATGCCATAGTACGAATAACATCACGGTCGTGAAGCGCCATTAATGATGCTTCATAGCTGTATTTATCGTGCATGTAGTGAATAGCATTTAATGCTGTTACATATTGTTTTGCTAACCAATCCATAAAGTGGTCTAAACGAGCAAACACTGTATCAAAATCTAAATATTCATCAGTGATTGGGGCTTCTTTAGGACCAACTTGCATTTTTAATTTCTCATCCACACCGCCGTTGATTGCGTATAGAAGTGTTTTAGCAAGGTTTGCACGCGCACCAAAGAATTGCATTTGTTTCCCCACAATCATTGGGCTTACACAACATGCAATAGCATAGTCATCATTATTAAAGTCAGGACGCATTAAATCATCATTTTCATATTGTAATGATGAAGTATCAATTGATACTTTTGATGCGAACTCTTTAAATCCACTTGGTAATTTTTCAGACCAAAGAATAGTCATATTAGGTTCTGGTGATGGCCCCATTGTATATAAAGTATTTAAGAAACGGAAAGAAGTCTTAGTAACTAAAGTACGACCATCAACCCCCATACCTGCGATAGATTCAGTTGCCCAAATTGGATCGCCAGAGAATAACTCATCATATTCAGGAGTACGTAAGAAACGAACCATACGTAATTTCATAACGAAATGGTCAACAATTTCTTGTGCATCTTTTTCAGTAATTAACCCTGCTTGAAGATCACGTTGGAAGTAAATATCAAAGAAAGTCGATGTACGACCTAATGACATTGCTGCACCATTTTGTGATTTAACCGCAGCTAAATAACCGAAGTAAGTCCATTGCACTGCCTCTTGTGCTGTTTTAGCTGGAGCTGAAATATCGTAACCATATTTAGCGGCCATTTCTTTAATTTGACCAAGCGCACGATGTTGTTCTGCGATTTCTTCACGACGTTGCATAGTCATTGCTAAATCAACACCGTTTTCGAAATCTGCTTGTAATGAATTGAATTGTGCAAATTTGTCTTGCATTAAGTAGTCAATACCGTAAAGTGCAACACGACGGTAATCACCAATAATACGACCACGACCATAAGCATCTGGAAGACCAGTGATAACACCTGATTTACGACAACGAAGAATATCTGGTGTATAAATATCAAAAACACCTTGGTTATGTGTTTTGCGGTATTCTGTGAAGATTTTTTTTACTAAAGGATCAAGAGTTCTGTTATAAGCTTTACATGAATTCTCGATCATTTTGATACCACCAAACGGAATAATTGCACGTTTTAGTGGTTTTTCAGTTTGTAAACCAACAATTTTTTCTAAATCTTTTTCAATATAACCTGCATCATGAGCAGTAATTGTCGAAATAACACTAGTATCAAAATCCACAGGGGCATGGGTAGCATTTTCAATTTTAATGCCTTCCATTACTTTATCCCATAACTTAGTTGTCGCTTCAGTTGCGCCAGCTAAGAAAGACTCATCGCCCTCATATGGCGTGTAGTTTTTTTGAATAAAATCGCGGACATTAACATTATTTTGCCAATCACCATCTTTAAAGCCTTTCCAAGCAACTGCTTGTACTTCGTTTAAATTACTCATAGTTTTTCACCTCAGGTTTACAAAAATATCTATTTATCCCCACATATATGAGGGTAAATATTATAAAATCAATGCGGCTTACGTAAATATAAAGCCCAATAAGGTAGCGCCACAGCTAAACCACCTAAAATATTCCCTATTGTCACTGGGATTAAATTGTTAAATATAAAATGTGTGACTGTTAGCTCTTTAAATGCATCAGGTGACACACCAACTGCTTGCCAAAATTCAGGAGAAGCAAAATTGTTAATGACAATGCCCATTGGGATCATAAACATATTTGCAATGCTATGCTCAAAACCGCTGGCGACAAACATGGCGACAGGTAATACCATAATGAGCATTTTATCGAGTAAACTACGTCCAGCATAGCTCATCCAAGCAGCCAAACAAACCATTAAATTAGCGAGAAAACCAAGACACACAGCTTCAATAAAGGTATGATGTAATTTATGATCAGCAGTTTGTAGAACATTCAATCCCCACAAACCATTAGCAACCATATACTGACCAGAAAACCAAATAACTGTGACAAACAGTATAGCACCAATAAAGTTACCGATATAGACCAAAATCCAATTACGGATCATTTTCGCCCAACTCACTTTGCGAGTCATTTTGGGTAAAATGGTTAATACGGTTGAAGTAAATAAGTCAGAACCACAACAAACAACCAGCATAAGTCCTAATGAAAAACAGATACCGCCGACTAATTTTGCTAAACCAAAAGCAACGGTTGCGGTTCCAGTTGTTACGGTAATATAAAATACAAAAGCGATAGAGATAAAAACACCCGCAAGCATTGCGGATAAAATTGTACTACATGGGTGTTTGTTTACTTTGTAATTACCAATATCTTCGGCAATTTGGGTCATTTGTGCGGGAGAATAGGAATCTACAAGTTTATCGATACTCAAACTAACATCCTCAAAAAAACTAGGGTTTTATGAGAGGCATAGTATACTCAAAATTTGAAGCAGATCACGTTTTTTTTATTAAAAAATGTTAAAACTAAAAAAATCGCTGTTTATTAAAAGAGTTGCTTATCGTAAAAAATAAGTAAGGCAAGTTTTCTGGGAACCTTATCCACGATTGGCAACGTACGTTGTTTATTTATTGTTGCATTCTAACACTAAATTAATAGTTAGATTAGCTTTTTGGTGTTGTAAAAAATTGAACTGTTTTTCCATAAAAATAGCTCAAGTAGAATGTTGATTTTATTTAAGTTTTTTAATTAATAATTTTTTGGTAAAATTAAGTACTTATAGTGTATTTTTGGGAGATTTTGTATTTGAGTAAAGCCTATGTGGATATGGTTAAGTTTTGGACATTTTAACCTTTTTAGGAAAATAAACAACGTTAGTATCAAAATCCAAAAACTTACCGACCCAAATACCTTTAAGACTGATCCTTTTAATGCCAACCATTCCTTTGGCATCGTCAGTCGGGGAAGAGCTTTTTGATTTTCCGTCATTAAAGCGCAAAGCTCGCAGGCTCTGCCTGCCCCCAAAAATGAGGCGGGGTTGTTCTTTTATAACTTAACCAACTACAGTCATATAAGTATCACTGCGCCTTAATGAGTAAGAACTAAATGCTAAAAGCTAAGGTGCAGTGCAAATAACACTGTGCTCGTCAAAGGTGTCTATGTAGGATACCTCGTAGTACTCACTTGAGATCATAACCTTGCTGCCATAGTCAGAATCTACACAAAAGCTGTTAGTCTGGAAAACTTCATCAGGGTAATAACTTAAGTAGCCCCACTCGGTTAAAAAGCCTGCTCCTATTTGACGCTGGAAATAATTACCACTTGATGACGGCGTGGCACCCTCTATGCCTTCTAAGCATGGAAACCACTTATCCTTACCACATTTCGAATTGGTTAAATCTCTGACTTGTGACAAACGATACCCCAAACTACTACACCACGATGATTGTTCAGAATAAGTCCTCAGTTTATGACCTCGATTGATAAACCACTTCTGCAATACAAAACCGTACTTAATCACCACATGACCACTTCTATCCCTACCCTCTAATTCAAAGGTCTGCGGTAAAATAGGTCTACGAAGTGGACTAGGATTATCTAACCGTATTTGCGCATCACTTGCTCTAGGACCATTTAATGTTACCCGCGTTACATACTGAGATTTATCATCAATCCATGAATCGTATTCTGTTACTCCCCACATGCTTGTAAATGAGTCCGAACGTGGCTGTGTCCAACTCACAGTAGCCATTATTCCACCATGAGTAACAGGCGACCAGGTCAATTGACTTGCATCCACTCCACCTATATCTAAATCAAAATATAATCCATCAGCACCTGTTGTCGGAAAATTAAGACCATAAGATGATGGATTTATTGACTGAGTAAGAAAGCCATTATCAGAATTCCATATGCTAGCAGGGCCTGCCGCTTCATTTTCACCATAGTAAAGATTCGGCCTTGCGTAACAAACTTTAGACTGTGCATTTGGATAGATATAATACGTCACCGTACTACCCCCGAAATTCCTGCTATTCGGTATACCATATTGGGTAGTTAAATTACCATCTGTACTACTTAATGTTACCTTATAAGGTGCACTACATATATCTAATGTATCACTACGACTTACTGTACTGCCATTCTTATCAGTAAAACTCACCGATAAATTCCCCGTTGCAGTCACCCCATTAGTACCCTGACCATCTCCATCATCATCTCCCCAATAGTTATACGGCGCTCGAATAAGTGCATCTAATCCTATTGAGTTGGTTGACGGCGGCACCAACATCCCTATATTACTAAGATTACTTTCATTTATTAGCCTTATTGGATTTGTCGCACTTGATGTATTGGTTGATGGCGTAACCGTTGTACCATCCGGCAAGGTAATAAACAACAACGCATCAATGGTAGTCACTTTAGTTTGACCTCCATCAAACGTTAAATACGGCGCACTACCTTGAATCACTTGGCTAGTATGCGCTACTAATGACTGGGAACATTGCGAATATGGCAATAACAACAATGCCGCTAATGACAACGGGATTTTTGCAAATAATTCTGTGGATAATTTTGATGATATAAACGAGAAAAAGATAAAAAACCATCTAACGCGGTTATTGGATAAATTTAAGGCATAGGTTTGCCATGTCAGTTGTCCATAATTATACTTCATAGCATCCTGTCCGTTAATTAAAATATTTTTTTACTTGTCTTTTTTTATGTTCGTTAACCTATAAGATAAGATAACTTAATTTTTACCGTTAAGATTATAAGACTTAAAAAAACTTAGCTAGTTTTTTTGGGGATTTTTTGTAAGGAAATATAAAGAAAAAGGCGGGTTAAGCTTTGGGGAAAGATTTAAGGGATTGAAAATCTTAGTCTTTGTTAAAAAACAACAAAAAAATATAATAAAATAAATACTCTATTTAACTGTTTTTTATAATTTTCGGGTTTGGGGTTCGGATGTGTTGAGCTGTTGGTGAAATAAATAGCAGCAGTGACAAGGGTCGAGTTAGGATGCTCTTGAATTTATTACCGACTCACGCTTTGTCTACAAAATATGACCAACTTATATTTAATTGCATCATCCTAATACTCGCCACTTCGAGGCTATCTTCGTTTTGCTCAGATGCTTTAATATGTTCCAGACAAATTTGTGTTCCTAACTAATATACCCATACCAAACATCTCTGTTTGGTATGGGTTGGGATTTAGTAGAAAATGATATAAATTAAACTTTATCACCATTGTTGTTTTTTAGAATGGAATAGCTCCTTATTATTCGTTACAAATAATAAGGAGGAGTTATTTATATTGGTTACCCGCTTATTTATTATCTAAAATCCTACTGACTTTTATTAGATAATTACGTGATTCTTGAGAAACATGAGAAGTGACGAGTTTTCGATAAACTTGTTGTGGTGTCATTGAGTTTATGATGTTGATGGCTTCATTGCGATTGTTAGAAAACGTACGCAACACACTTCCTACTCCTCCATTATAAGATGTAATCACGGCGTATCTTAATGAAATTGGGTTACTAATGCCGGCTAAGTATTTCGTTTTCAATAAAGATAAATAAGCTGTACCTATATCAACATTATTACGCGGATCGAGTAAGAATTTTCGACTTGGTTCTCCTGATTTGCCTTGTAATTTGAAGATATCACGCCCAGCAGTGTGTTGTTGTACTTGCATTAGTCCAAGTGCATCAGTACGGCTGACAGCATATGGGTTAAATGCTGATTCAACTTCCATAATGGCTAAAATCAAGCGTTCATCAATAAAATAGCGATTAGAAGCTTCAGCTACTATTGGTAAGAATTTTCTAGCTCGCTGATTAATATGATTTGGCACAAGTTTGATTTCAACATAAGTAATTTGGTGCATACCTGATGTTCGTTGTTTCAAATTATTGGCTAGCACATAATCAGCAAAACTAGTTGCTCTACCAGGCCAACGAATAGGTTGATGTTCTTGATCCAATACTTGATTATATAAAAATGGTTCACCAGACAAATCTTGACTGATTTTATCATGGCGAATAATATCCACCGGTTCAGGCATAAGTAAGGTCGAAACTATCGCCTCTTTTAAATTTTCTATTGGTGATTCAGACATGGTTTCAATCGTAATCATACCTGAAACAAAGTTAATATGGACGCGCGTTTGTAAATTATCTTCATATTGAACATAGTCTTTAGGACCAGCTATCAAAATTTCTTTAGGTCCCCAAATTTGTTCAATATTATTAGCATATTGACTAATCAAAATATTAAAGGCATTGGTATCTTTAACATAATAATCATCATTACGATTTTTCGAATTTTTGCTAGGGCAACCCGATAAAAGGCTCACAGTGATGAGTAATGTGAGAATTTTTTTATTATTTGTCATTTGATATCTCAATTTTGGGGTTTATAACCATCAATAACAATTTCTTCGCCTTCAAATAGAAATTTAATCATTTCCGCTTCAATCTTTTTACGATGCTCAGGATTCATCATATTGAGCTTATTTTCGTTAATTAGCATCGTTTGCTTTTTAAGCCATTCTTGCCATGCTTGTTTTGATATTTCATTAAAAATACGTTTGCCAAGCTCACCAGGGTAAAGTTGAAAATCCAAACCATCAGCATCTTTTTTTAGATAATGACAATAAATAACACGACTCATTTTTATCTCTTTAAAGTACAATTAACGAACTAATGGCTGATTATACCTGAAAATAATGGTAGATAAGAAGAAAATTATTGAATCAGCATTTAAATTAATATCGTTGCAAAATGAATATAAATTTAAAATAACTGAATAATTATTTACTTTACACGGCGGTTAATTTGCTTAAAATAACATAAGCTATTTAGTAAAAATAAATTAAGGATTAAATAATGCAGTCCAAAATTGCACGAGAACTATTTGATCAAGTTATTTTACCTGTTTATGCACCCGCTCAGTTTATTCCTGTTAAAGGTCAAGGTAGCCGAGTTTGGGATCAAGATGGTGAAGAGTATATTGATTTTGCAGGTGGCATAGCTGTTAATGCGCTGGGTCATTGTCACCCAAGACTAGTTAAAGCTCTACATGAACAAAGTGAAAAGTTATGGCATGTCAGCAATGTTTTTACGAATGAACCGTCATTAAATCTTGCGCAGAAGCTTATTGATAATACTTTTGCTGAGCGTGTGTTTTTTGCCAATTCAGGAGCGGAAGCTAATGAGGCCGCGTTTAAGCTAGCGCGATATTATGCAGCACAAAGATATAGCCCTTATAAGAGCAAAATCATTGCTTTTTATCAATCTTTTCATGGTCGTACGTTTTTTACTGTATCTGTTGGCGGTCAAGCAAAATATTCTGATGGTTTTGGACCAAAACCTGCTGATATTATTCACGTTCCTTTTAATGATCTTAATGCCGTTAAAGCGGTAATGGATGACCATACTTGTGCGGTTGTATTAGAGCCAGTACAAGGCGAAGGCGGATTAACGTCAGCAACACCAGAATTTTTACAAGGTGTACGTCAGTTATGTAATGAACATCAAGCACTACTTGTATTTGATGAAGTACAATGTGGCATGGGGCGAACAGGCAGTTTATATACTTATCAACAATATAATATAAAACCCGATATTTTAACCTCAGCTAAGGCATTAGGGGGAGGATTTCCAATTAGTGCTATGTTAACAACCAATGAAATTGCGTCAGTCATGCATCCTGGCGTGCATGGTACCACTTACGGTGGTAACCCTCTTGCTTGTGCGGTGGGCTGTGAAGCTTTTGATATTATTAACTCCCCTGAAGTACTTGACGGCGTACAAAAACGGCGTGCGCTGTTCATTGAAAAACTCGAAGAAATTAATGATCAATTTAAACTATTCCGCGAATATCGAGGTAAAGGATTGTTATTAGGAGCAGAGTTACAACCGAAATTTCACAATAAAGCGCGCGATTTTTTGAACGTTGCCACTGAGTTTAAGGTGATGATCTTAAATGCTGGTCCAAATGTGCTGCGTTTTACACCATCACTGATTATTTCAGATGATGAGATAAAAGAAGGTATGTTGCGATTTGCAAAAGCAGTGGAAAAGGTTGTCAATGCTTAAGTTTTTCTATACAGTAACGGCATTTTAATCAATTAAGTGCCGTTGCATTTAAAGGATACTTATTTATGACCGATTTTCACCCATTAAATTATGCCAAAACTCATTTTATTTTAAGTGCGCCCGATATTTCTCATCTACCTATTGACAGTGGTGTCGAAATTGCTTTTGCGGGTCGCTCTAATGCAGGTAAATCAAGTGCACTAAATACCTTAACCAATCAAAAAGGTCTCGCTAGAACGAGTAAAACCCCAGGGCGAACACAACTTATCAACCTTTTTAAAGTTGAAGAAAATTGCCGTTTAGTTGATTTACCGGGTTATGGTTATGCTCAGGTACCGGAAGCCATAAAGCGAAAATGGCAAAAATCACTGGGCGAATACCTCCAAAAACGCGAAAGCCTAAAAGGACTGGTTGTATTAATGGATATAAGGCACCCTTTAAAAGATTTAGATCAACAGATGATCGAATGGGCAGTTTCCGTTGATATTCCTGTTATGTTATTACTGACTAAAGCCGATAAACTGGCTTCTGGTGCGCAAAAAAAACAGGTTAACATGGTCAAAGAAGCTATCTTACCTTTTCAGGGGGATATTACTGTTGCGCCTTTTTCATCGCCTAAACGCATTGGACTTGAAGCGCTAAAACAAAAACTAGATGAATGGTTTAGTCAGCAATAAAGGAAATCCTTTAATGGATAGTTCAACATTTTCGTTTCAATCTTTATCGCCGGATCTTATTCTTGATAGCTTATCTTCAATAGGCGTATATGTAGATTCTGGTTTAACCGTATTGAATAGTTATGAAAATCGAGTTTATCAATTTCAAGATGAGGATCGCAAACGTTATGTTGCGAAATTTTATCGCCCTCTTCGCTGGAATAAAAATCAGATTTTGGAGGAGCATCAATTTACGCAGCAATTAGCTGATGCTGAAATACCCGTTATTGCGCCATTAACATTTAATCATACCTCACTACACCAGTATCAAGGTTATCTGTTTGCCCTGTTCCCAAGTGTGGGGGGGCGACAATACGAAATAGATAATATAGTACAAATGGAATCGGTGGCTATGTTTCTTGCCCGTATTCATCAAATTGGCGCAAAGCAACCTTTTTTGCATCGCCCAACTATTGGGTTAGAAGAATATCTCTATCATCCTCAAGAAATTTTATTATCTTGTCGATTAATTCCTAAGAAATTGCAATCCGATCTTAAAATAACCTTAGCGCAATTAATTAAAACCGTTGAGCAATACTGGCATAACGATTGGCAACCTATTCGACTACATGCCGATTGTCACGCAGGTAATATTTTATGGCGTGATAATGCAATGTTTGTTGATTTTGATGATGCGCGTAATGGCCCTGCTATTCAAGATCTGTGGATGTTGCTTTCTGGCAATCAGCAAGAGCGACGCATACAGCTAGATATGCTAATTGAAATGTATCAAGAGTTTTATGACTTTGATAACCATCAATTACAACTTATTGAACCTTTAAGAGCAATGAGAATGGTTCATCATTTAGCATGGATTTTAGAACGCTGGCAAGATCCTGCTTTTCCTATCGCCTTTCCATGGATGACTGATGATGATTTTTGGCGTCAACAATTAATTGAATTTGCACAGCAAATTACTACCATAAAATCACCACCACAATTGATGGCAATGTTACCAAATTAAGAAATCAAGCAACAACAAAATTCGCCTTAAGGCTTTACAATTTAAGACACTAAAGTGTACCATTTATAACGCAATTAAAAGCAACAACTGTTCTAAATCAGGTTGTTGCAAAACCAATCGCTCTTTTTTTTGCTTAGATAGTTGCTTTATTCGATACTCAATTTTAAGCGCAGTTGACCTATCACCCACATTAACTTGATAAACAATACTGAGATCTTTATGACCTTTTAAATGTTTAGCACCTTTACCATTTTTATGTTGTTGCAAACGCCTAGCAACATCGGTGGTAATACCTGTGTACAATGATTGCTTTGCTGTTCTAATAATATATAAAAACCATACTGATACGTTGTTTTTCATAAATAATCAAGAATAATCGATTTATCTATTTGTTAATAATAGTATTTTCATCTTATTATCAGTATAACACCGATTTTAGTCACTTTTGTGTAAAGTGGATCGAGTAATGCAAAAGTGATAGCTTCGTTTACTTTAATGGGGATAATGTTTAAGATAGGCATAATTTTTTATGTATTTTAAGGCAATAAATTTGAATAACTTTGCAAAAATTATTGAAATCCAACGTGGCGATATGAAATTCGCTTATGTACAAAATGATGAAATCAATTATCTAGACCTTTTTGACCAATTTTTGGCGGAAGAAGGGCATCATGAATTACTCGATCCTAGCGATAGATTAGAGCGATATACTTATTTAATCAATCATAATAAAAGTCAATTTATTTTTAAAATTGATGGTGGCGTTGAACACCGTTTAGAGCGTCGCTTGATTGCTAAAATTACAGGTGATTTTTATTTCAATTTAATTCGTAAACTTGCCAAAATATCACTTGATAAATGTGATATTGCTTATGAACTTTATTTGGTTGCTTTCGACCAAAAAACAAAGCGTCATTATATGATTTTCAATTATATTGAAGGACGATCTTTAAAATGGGCAGAAATGAAAGAGTATGGCGAGCAAATAAAAAACTGCATAGAAAAACTACACAGCTATAACCTAGTCTCTAATGATGTCCATGGCGGTAATTTTATCTTAACACCTGAAGGAAAAATCAAAGCCATTGATTTAACTAACTCAGGTTTTATTTGGTTAACTAAAGCCAATGACGCAATCGAATTAAAAGAACGTTTTAATATTAAAATTAAGGTTCCTTTTTTTGCCATGGCAATTAAAAAATTTACTCATGGATTTAAACGGTTATCTCGTAAAATCCGTGGTAAAGAAGATTAAACATTTTATCATTGTGAGGAATTAGTTACTCACAATGATAATTAATGCGAGCATCAAACGTTAGTTATTAATACATAACCTTTCGATTAATCCATAGTATTCATTGTAGTAAAACTACCCGATTATGATACTTCATGATTCAAATAATCCGCTAAAACGTATAAGGCGTTTTTACCCACAATTGCTTTATATGGTTTAATCGTAAAAGTAAATAAATCATTTTCTATCTTTTAAATCGTTAAATATTTGTTGGTGGATAGATTTTGTGATTTTTTGATTGATACGATGATTATTACATGTTTTAACCAATAGATACTGCAAATTGTCAAATAACCACGAAACGGTATAGAATCCTGAATATTTTTTACAAAAATATAACCTAAAAAAGAAATATCACATCTTCATTAAAGCACCTATAGTCTTCGGATTTCCCATTCATTTGTTAGTAAGTAAGGGTTGTTAATTTTTGATTGGCACGATAGTTATCACATGTTTTAACCAATAGATAATGCAATTGTCAAATAACCACGAAACGGTATAGAATCCTGAATATTTTTTACAAAAATATAACCTAAAACGCGAACATCTAGCTTGCCAGCTTAATTTATCTTCAATGGAGTTTTCAACTTCAGACGTTTAATCCATCTCTTATGGTTTTGTTTTATAACGTTAAATAATCGAACAGCTGACCATAAAACGTTTCGCCTAATCAGTGACGGTGATTTTATCTTTATGATATAAGCACCTATTTCTTATCTGGAATAAGGCGTTAGTTTTGTTTTATGCTTATTCATTGCTGTAGTTTTTAAAATTACTGTAGACAAGGCAAATAGTGTCTGCATATTAATAAAATTTGTATTCACTATTTTCCAACACTAGCAAATTGATCAATAAACAGCTAGAATTAATTAGCTTATTCAAAAAGGATAGGGTATGAAAAAGTTAATTGGTTATGTTGCCGTTTTAGCTATGCTAACTAGTTGCGCATCTCAAAAAATGATGTCCATTTATCAGACTAGTGGCGTTGAAATAGCTCAAAATTCATCAGGTGTGGATATTTTAAATAAATATAACACGTCACGGCCTATTACAGTCTTTCACTCATCATTATCATTATGCATCGCTCAAGAACTGGATAACAGCCCTGTTGTATTAACCAGTGAAAATTATTTTGGTTCGCCTTGGTGGTCTTATTATAATATACCAAATCAACAATCAATCGCGGTTAGTGGTGGTGACACAATCAAGCTAGTTGAAGGTAATCATGTTGTCGCCGAAGCTGTAACTGACTATCTACATCACACTAAATATTTTGTCAGCTATACCTTAACAACGACTCGCAATCAAAATAACATCCATTATTTATTCAGCAACATTAAGCAAGCGCAACAATATACTGGTTCAGTCGTAAATGATGGATTTGAGAATGTTAAAACGCTTGAGAGCGCTCATCCTAACCTTGTGATTGAAGCGCTCAATAAAGAAGTTGATAAAATTCAAGAATGCTTATTACGTCAATAACGAGTTGGTTTCAATATATTTTTTAATTCTATTATTTATTTTGGTATCAAAAAACTAATTGTGTTGTTTCACAATAATTTGAGAAACTACTGTAATGGTAATTTCCTCTTAATTTACTTTTATTGACACTTAACCGCCTTGGAATATTATGTAACTTAATATTTTCATTGTTTAATAAGGTATATTTGTTTCATTAATTGGAACAAAATCACTTAATCCTATTTTCCATCGTTGCTCAACATATTCTAATAACTCATCGAAATTAGAAAAAACATATTGTTCAAATGAAGTTATTGATTGATTGAATGCACTATCATTATCCGTTAATGCGGGGTCTGCATAATATGTACGGAGCTTGTATAAAAAAAACACTTCTTCTTCATCTATTATTGGTCTTATAAGTTGATCTATATAAAGTGAATACAAGGAAAATTCCCATTCGTCATCGTCTTCCTTAGGTTTCTTATATTCAATAGAATAAATCTCAATAAAACGAGTTTTATTTTCTTCTAATCTTTCAAAAAATTGCCCTTTCATTTCATAGGGAAATGGATGATAAGGATTATTGTATTTGCTCTTATTCATAATTAATAAACGTTTTCCTGTCTAAATATTGTCCCTGATATCTGAAGTTTTACTCTATTGATTCGTGTTCAATTTCCTAAATACGCTTACCTCAAACCTGATAGTTTCATTCCCACAGAGTATTTCGCCGTTCGCACCAGTAAGCTCTCACAAACAGCCATTCAGATCGGTACGGTAGTCGCAATGTGAATGGCAAAATTAAGAGGTAACCCGATAATATTTCATTTTTTATTTTATAATTTTTCAACTAATAATTGTATTCTTGCTTTCCAGCCATTAATCCATTTATTTTCAATTTTAGGGGAATAGTTTTTTATAGTGTAATAATCATCTTTATCATGGTGAGAAATGAAACATTGGTCGACACATTGACAAATCCAAATTAAAAGTTTTTTTATATCAATGTCATTTTTAACTAGAGATAGATATTGTTCTACATTTTTTATTATAATCTCAATTAAATTGGCATGAAAAAAACCTTCTTCAAATAATGAATAGCAAAAAGTATCTTTTATTAAATCATCTCTATTCTGCAATATTTTATTTTTTAAGTCATTTTTTATGTGTAAGTTCATTTCAACAACCTAGTCTCTCTTTTTGTTAACACAGATTTCTTTTTATTAAATGTACCATCTGAATTGAATACGCCTTTAGATTTATTTCAAGATGAAAATGCCTTATAACGTTCTTTGTGAATATTGTGTAGATAGAAATAATCGATTTTCTTGAAAGGAACTCTATTAATTTTTATTTTACTTGTAAATTTAAATATTTCTGCAATTTGGAATTTTTGCCTGTTGTTGTAATTGCATGTTTAATTGTATCGACAAAACTGCCGCAGTCGAATCGATCCAAGCAACCTATTAGGCGCATACGGATACAGAGTCAACCACTCTGTTCAGGCTGGCTAAAGCGTCATAATATCTGGAAAGATTGTAATATAAGCCAGTTTCGCTGTCTAAATATTGTTATTGATACCTGAGATTTTGCGCTATTTAAATTTAAATGCCTAAATTGAAAATTCTCTGAAGATCAATTAAGCCGGCAGCTAAATGGTATAACAAAACCAGTATAGGCCAAATGCTGCATGTCGACACCAAGCGGTCACATCTAAAATACAGGAAAACACCAAGATATTTACACTTCATAATATAAAATATGATAAAGGCACAATAGGCAACAATTAGCTAGATAAATCATTATTACATAGTTATTTCATCTAATGACAAGCTAAAGCTTGGAATAAAAACATCTAAAAAGTAATTCATTTCAGGGCTACTGCGTTCGGATAAAGTCTTTTTTAAACGTTGTTCAGCCAATTTAAATTCATTATTACCCGCACTGAGTTCTTCAATCGTTTTAAGATAAGCACATAACGTATCCGCTTGTTTTACAATGTTTTTTTCTGATTCATCATAAAAATCATCATCGATTAACGTTCTAAAATCATCTTGTAACTCTTCAGGGAGCATATTAATAAGTTTTTGTTGTGCTATTTTTTCAATCTTTTTATATTCAATCGTGATTTGCGGATTATAATATTTTGTAGGTGTTGGTAAATCACCAGTTATGACTTCTGAAACATCATGATACATGGCTAATAATGCAATTCGCTCGGGATTCACATGACCATTAAATTTTTTGTTTTTAATTATTGCTAAAGCATGTGCAACAAAAGCAACTTGTAAGCTATGCTCCGATACATTTTCAATTCTTACATTACGCATTAAAGGCCAACGATTAATTAGTTTCAATCGTGACAAATGAGCAAAAAAATGGCTATTATTCATTTAATTATCTCTTTAATATAAAATAAAAACGCCCCCATTAAAAATAGGAGCGTTTATAATATATAACAATATTACTTATGATTTTACGCTAGAATAAGCTGCTGCGTACCCAATGCTAGTGGCACTGTTTGCTCTTCTGTAAATGTCACATATTCCCATGCATCTTGTTTTGCTAGCAATGCTTGCAATAATTGATTATTCAATGCATGACCAGATTTATAACAAACTACTTCACCAATCATATTATGACCGCTCATATATAAATCGCCGATAGTATCAAGCATTTTGTGACGTACAAACTCATCTTCAAAACGTAAACCGTCTTCATTAAGCACTTTATAATCATCAACCACAATTGCACAATCTAAGCTACCGCCCAAGCATAAGCCTTTAGACTGTAACGCTTCAATGTCACGCATAAAACCAAAAGTTCTAGCACGGCTAATCTGGCGAATAAACGATTCAGACGAAAAATCTAATTGATAACGTTGCGAGCTACTATCAATAGCCGGATGATGAAAATCAATAGTGAAATCTAATCTAAAACCACTGTAAGGCCTTACTTCAGCCCATTTATCGCCATTTTCAACTCGAACTGTTTCTTTTATACGCAAAAACTTTTTGAGTGCATTTTGTTCTGCAATACCCGCATCAAGTAATAAATAAACAAATGGGCTTGCACTACCGTCCATAATAGGTATTTCAGGAGCATTAACTTCAATAATAATATTGTCAATACCAAGCCCTGCTAAAGCAGAATTGATATGCTCAACAGTAGAAATACGAACATTGTCTTCGTTTATTAAACAAGTACAAAGCATGGTATCGCGCACAGATTTTGCATCTACCGGAAAATCCACATATGGATTTAGATCGGTACGACGATAAATGATACCTGTATTTTCTGGCGCAGGACGTAATGTCAAAGTAACTTTCTTACCGGTATGTAAACCAACACCAGTTGCTTGAATAGTCTTTTTTAATGTTCTTTGTTTCACTTTGCACCTACTTTGTTATGTGTTCTTATCGACTTTGACAATAAAAAATCAAATAAGTTCATTTTAATTCGCTTGCTTACGGATAAAAGCAGGAATATCTAAAATCTTGTGATCCTCAAGAGGAGAAGCTGTTGGTTCATTAACAACTTTCGCTAATTTATCTTCTTGTTGACCTAGAGTATTACTTTGACCAAATAAATCATTGCGTGGCACAGGTTTAGGCATTTTAACTTCTGGACGTTTATCCATACCAATACCAGTTGCAACCACTGTTACTCGAATCTCATCAGACATATCAGGATCAAAAGTCGTACCAACAACAACGGTGGCATTGTCAGAAGCAAATGCTCTAACTGTACTACCAACTGTTTCAAACTCTTCTAAACCAAGATCTAGCCCTGCAGTGACATTGACTAATACACCTCGAGCCCCTGATAAATCGATATCTTCAAGCAATGGACTCGAAATTGCCATTTCGGCAGCTTCTTCCGCACGGTTATCGCCGCTAGCTCGACCAGATCCCATCATCGCATATCCCATTTCAGACATCACTGTTCTTACGTCAGCGAAGTCGACATTGATATGACCAGGTTTAGTAATAAGCTCAGCAATACCTTGCACAGCACCTTTTAAAACACCATTAGCAGCAGCAAAAGCATCCAGTAATTTAACGCCACGACCTAACACTTTTAATAACTTATCATTCGGAATAGTAATCAGTGAATCAACATGTTTTGCCAATTCAGATATACCTTGCTCAGCAAAAGCCATTCGTTTTTTACCTTCAAAACCAAAAGGCTTAGTAACAACAGCAACCGTTAGAATACCTAATTCTTTTGCTATTTCTGCAACGACTGGTGCAGCACCTGTTCCAGTGCCTCCCCCCATTCCAGCTGCGATAAAAACCATATCAGCACCTTCGATGGCACTACGGATGACCTCACGATCTTCTTCAGCAGAATTCCTACCCACTTCTGGATTAGCACCTGCACCAAGTCCTTTAGTAACATTAGTACCGATCTGGATAGTTTGACCTACCTTAATTCTTTTTAATGCCTGTGCATCGGTATTTGCCGCAAAAAACTCAACACCTTCAATATGCTCAGCAATCATATGCTCGACAGCATTACCTCCGCCACCACCGACACCAATAACTTTAATGACTGCTGCTGGTTCATCATCTGCAACCATAGGCTCAAACATAACTTATCTCCAAATTTACGATCTAGGCACATTGTACAGATAATCATCTACAATGTCCACGAAGTTCTTGAAATATATTAGCTAAAACTCTTTTTTAAACCAACCGGTCAATCGTTTAGCTATCCCTTTTAATGATGATTTATTACTATCTTTTGCATCATCATTTAATAAACTTTGTTTTCCATAATGTAATAGCCCTATCGTTGTTGAACAATAAGGTTTTTGTACATAGTCTGTTAATCCAGATATATTCAATGGCTGCCCAATACGAACTTGATTTTGAAACACTTTTTCAGCACACTCGACCATTCCTTTTATTTGAGCACCGCCACCAGTTAATACAATACCTGCCGCTAATTGGTATTTGATATTTTGTTTTTTAAGTTCTTCTTGTAATGTAAGTAACTCTTTTTGTACCAACGAGAGAAGTTCTGAATAACGTGGTTCAATTACGTCAGCTAGAGTTTGTCGTTGTAGTGAGCGAGATGGTCTACCACCTACACTTGGTACATCAATAACTTCATCTTTACCAATTAACGAACCGACAGCGCACCCATAACGAATCTTAATATTTTCAGCATCCATTGGCGGTGCACCAAAGGCATAGGCAATATCACTCGTAACAACATTACCCGCATAAGGAATGACAACAGAATGACGTAAAGCACCACCAGTATAAACCGTGACATCCATTGTGCCACCACCTATATCAATTACGCAAACGCCTAGTTCTTTTTCATCATCCGTTAAAACTGCATAGCTAGAAGCCAATCCAGAAAAAATAAGTTGATCTACATTCAATCCACAACGTTCAACGGCTTTAACAATATTTCTAGCCATATCATTATGACAGGTGACTAAATGAACTTTGGCTTTCATTCTTACCCCTGATAAGCCAATAGGATTTTTAATGCCTTCTTGTAAATCAATAGAATATTCTTGTGCAATGACATGCAAAATACGGTGCTCATCTAAAATTCTAACTGATTTTGCTGTATGGATAACATTTTCTACATCTTCAGCTGTTACTTCTTCATCCGATATTGGCACCATACCTATTTCATTTTGGCAACGGATATGTTTACCTGAAAGGCTTAGATATACTGAAGATATTTGGCAATCAGCCATTAATTCTGCTTGATCAACCGCTCGCTGGATTGATTTCACGACAGACTCAAGATCGTTTACACCACCTTTATCAACCCCTTTTGATGGGCAATGCCCTACGCCAATAATATTAACAATACCATCAGGAAGAACTTCACCAACAAGAGCGAGTACTTTGGATGTACCAACTTCTAGTCCAACAACCAATTTTTTTTCTGTTGCTTTCATACTTCAGCCTTAATTTATTCCTTACTGCACCATTTTTTCTTTTTGCACTGAAATACCATTTTCGTAACGTAAATCAGCTACCGTTATTCTTTCACTTTCTGGCACTCTTGATTGAATTTCTGGAAATAATTTAATAAATTGTTGATATCGCTGTTCAATGTTTTCACTACCTAACAGCAACTTCATTTCCCGATTTTCAAAGCAAGTACCAGATATACACTGTTCTACCATTAATTGCCATGCATTACGCTCATCAGTTATAGCTGCTTTTATATGTAATGCCAACTGATTATTAGCTAATTTTTTAGAAAGATTATCTAATTTATAATAAACTTCTAACGCTGGTTTTGCTTTGCCCTCAGGACCGTATAGCCTTGGTAATTGTAATGTGGCAATACGATCAAGTGGCACGCTAAAAACATTACCGTTTTTATCCAGTAAAAATAGGTCATTCCAATAAAGCACTGGTTTATATTCTTCCACATAGACAATTAATCTGTCTGGCCACTGCTTACGTATACTGGTTTGTTTAACCCATGGAAATCGCATCACTTCTTGCTGTATATCATTAACATCTTGTCCAATGTAGGTATTAGGTAAGCCTAATCCTAGAATGGCTTTCCGAAGATCATCCTCAGTTGTATAGGTATGTTCACCACTTAACGTTAATTGCGACAATACCATTTGTTCTGGATCATCCATCCAATTTTTAAAGCTTTGAACTACCCAAATACTAATGAAAATAATCATAATAAAGAACAAAAAGCCTATCAATTGTTCTGTATTACGAAAAATAAGCAGCCGCCTTTTATTTTTATCATCTCGTCTATGTGCTGCTTGCCGAACTTGTTTCATAAAATAAGGCCAATTATAGCGTTGCCAAATTTAAGATTCTGGCTACAAGTTCATTAAATGACCAACCATGTTGTTTGGCTGCCATTGGTACTAAGCTATGATCGGTCATACCAGGTGCTGTATTCACTTCAAGCAAGTACGGATTTTGATTCGCATCAAACATAACATCGACCCGTCCCCAGCCTCTGCATCCAACCGCTTTATAAGCATCTAATGCTAATTTGCGAATCTGTTGTTCTTTGTCATCTGGTAATCCACTTGGACAAAAATATTGCGTTGAGTCCGATAAATACTTTGCATCATAATCATAAAATTTGGTAGTGGGTTTAATGCCAATTGCAGGTAAAACTTCTTCACCAACAATTGCCACTGTAAATTCTGGACCAGCTAAAAATGATTCAATCATAACCGCATCATCATATTGAAACGCCATGTCAATCGCACTTTTCAATTCAGAGGCTTCATTAACCCGAGCCATACCTACACTAGAGCCTTCATGAATTGGTTTTACAAATAACGGTAATCCAAGTTGTTTTACAATAGCATCAATATCAACCATCTGCGATTTATTAACCATAACATAATCAGCAACAGGTAGACCAAGCGCTTTCCAAACTAACTTAGTTTTTAACTTATCCATAGTCAGTGCAGATGAAAGAACATCACTACCAGTATAAGGAATATCTTGATAAGTCAACATTGCTTGAATGATACCATCTTCTCCACCACGTCCGTGTAAAATATTAAATACTTTTGTAAATCCTTCTTCTTTTAATCGTGTGATAGCGTAATTTTTCGTGTCAATAAGATGAGCATCAATACCATTTGCCAATAATCCTGCATGTACAGCTTTACCTGACTTAAGAGACACTTCTCGCTCAGCAGAGGTACCACCATACAATACAGCAACTTTATCAACCATTTTTATAAAACCTCTTTTGAAAATAATTGAGTTTTGGCTAGTTGACGAGCAATACGACCAACACTACCAGCACCTTGTGTTAATAATAAATCTCCACCTTGTAATATCTCTTCCATAATTTCAGGTAAGATATCTAAATCAGAAACATAAATAGGATCAACTTTACCCCGATTACGAATTGAACGACATAAAGATCGACTATCAGCCCCAGCAATAGGCGGTTCACCCGCTGAATAAACATCTAACATCACAAGAGCATCAACTTGAGAAAGTACTTGTGCAAAGTCATCAAATAAATCACGAGTTCGTGTATATCGATGAGGTTGAAATAACATAACTAAGCGACGATCAGGCCAACCATTTCTAGCAGCTTGAATTGTTGCATTAACTTCACTTGGATGATGACCATAATCATCAACCATCATAATATCCCCTCCATTAATATGGGGGAATACACCTAACAGATCAAAGCGCCTACTGGTACCTGCAAATTTAGCTAATGCATTTATAATTGATTCATCATCAATACCATCTTCGGTTGCAGCAATAATTGCTGCTGCCGAGTTCAAAGCATTATGTTTACCAGGTGCGTTTAATTCTATATGTAGATCTTTATGATTTGGACGACAAACAGTGTAATAACTTACACCTCGCTCTTGTCGGTAATTTTTGATAACAACGTCCGCTTTTTCATTAAATCCATAAGTAATAATCTTACGTCCTACAATAGGTAACAGCTCACGGTTAATCGGATCGTCATAACACATAACAGCTAAACCATAAAACGGTAGATTATGTAAAAATGAAATAAATGTTTGTTTCAGGTTTTCAACGCTGCCTTGATAAGTATCCATATGATCAGGTTCAATATTGGTTACAATTGACACCATTGGTTGCAAATGAAGAAACGATGCATCACTTTCATCGGCTTCGGCAATAAAATAACGACTGCTACCTAATTGAGCATGAGTTCCTGCCGCTTTTACTAACCCACCATTAACAAAAGTTGGATCCAGTTTTGCTTCAGCATAAATTGCAGTTACCATCGCGGTTGTTGTGGTTTTACCATGTGTGCCAGCAATAGCGATTCCATAGCGAAAACGCATTAATTCAGCGAGCATTTCAGCTCGTTGAATGACGGGTATACGTGCTTGACGAGCAGCAACCACTTCAATATTATCTTGTGAAATAGCCGAAGATATAACAACAACACTAGAATTAATCACATTTTCAGCCGCGTGACCAACGACAATTTTTGCACCTAACGTTTCTAGATGTTGGGTTACCGCATTTTCAGCAATATCTGAACCGCTAATTTCGTATCCTTCATTAGCTAGCACTTCAGCAATTCCCCCCATACCCGCGCCGCCAATACCCACAAAGTGAATATGTTTGACTCGTTTCATTTCAGGAATAATTGCCCTTAACTCCGCTAATTCCCTTGTATTCACTATCGAACTCCTAATTATTCTTTTGTTGTGCAGTGTATTGCGTCATATCATCATTAAATATTTGTATCGCAATTATTTTTTTAGTCCAAACAAATCATTGACTCAAACATGCACCTAACCTGAAACTTTTTGGCAAAATTATTACATAAACTTATATCATAAACTAATCATTTTATCACTGACTCAAGGGTTTGTGCCACTTTTTCAGTGGAATTTACAATTGAGAGACTTTTAGCTTTAATTGCCATTTCAAGTAATTTGTCGCGATGTAAATTTAATAATAAATTTGCTAACGATTCAACATTAAAATCTGGTTGCTCTATAATATCAGCCGCCCCTATATCAGCTAATGATTTTGCATTCCAAAATTGCTGACGATCTTTATGCATAAACGGAATAAAAATAGCGCCAATACCGACAATTTGAATTTCACTAACAGTTAATGCTCCACTGCGACAAATTACAATATCTGCCCAACTGTATGCACCGGCAACATCAGATATAAATTCAGTCACTTTATTATTTGTCATATCACAATCTTGATAAGACTCAATTACTGAATTTAACATTCCTTTTCCTGTTTGATGCCATACCACATATTTATCCGACAACTTTGTTATCACTTGAGGCACAATGTCATTAAGAACTTTAGCGCCTTGGCTTCCTCCCATGACTAATACTCTAATTGGTCCATGACGATCTTTGAATCGTTCTTCAGGTTTTGCAACAGTTAAAAGATCACAACGCACAGGATTACCCACTACTTCAGCCTTAGGAAAAGCGGTAGGAAATGCTTGCAAAACTTTAGTGGCAATTTTAGCTAGCCACTTATTAGTTAATCCTGCAATGCCGTTTTGCTCATGTAATACAACTGGTATGCCAAGGGTTTTGGCGGCGATCCCGCCAGGACCAGAAACATATCCTCCCATACCTAAAACAACATCAGGACGATAGGTTTTTAAAATCTTTCGAGCTTGTAAAACTGCTTTTAGAATTTTATAAGGCGCTTTTAATAGTGCCATCATACCTTTGCCTCGTAGCCCTGATATTTCGATAAAATCAATATCAATACCATTTTCTGGGACAAGATGAGCTTCCATTCGATCGGCGGTACCTAACCATCTTACTTGCCAACCTTGCTTCATTAAATAATGCGCAACAGCAATACCTGGAAAAACATGTCCTCCTGTTCCCCCCGCCATAACTAATAATTTTTTCATTACTTTAATAACCTTATTCTTGCTTGCGCTTGTTGTTGTCTAAATTCAAAATCTATTCTGAGTAATATGGCAACCGCAATACTCATCACGATAAGACTTGAACCACCATAACTAATAAATGGTAAGGTTAATCCTTTAGTCGGTAACATACCTGATGTAACGCCAACATTAACGAATGTTTGAAAACCAAACCATATACCAATTTCACAGGCCAAATAACCTGAAAACAATGAACCTTCATTCAAAGCTCGATAACCAATTGCAAGCGCCTTAAATGTCAAAAAGAAAAGTAATGACAATAAAGCAACCACGCCTATATATCCATACTCTTCAGAAATAATTGAAAAAATAAAATCAGTATGGCATTCAGGTAAATATCCCAATTTCAAGATAGAATTTCCCATACCTTGACCAGTAATTCCTCCACTACCAATTGCCATTAAAGATGCAACTAATTGATAACCTGAACCTGTTGCATCTTGCCAGGGATCAAGAAAGGTCAATAGCCGAGTTAATCGATAGGCTTCATATAAGATCAAGCAAATCACTGCACCAACCCCTGTTAGCAAAATAGCAATAAATTGCCACAATTGAGCACCAGCAATAAATAAGATACCAATAGTCACCATAAACAAAACAATAACTGTACCCAAATCGGGTTGCTTAAGTAATAAAATTGAAAGTACGGCCATGACAACCATTGGTTTAAAAAATCCCCAAAAACCACTTTGCACTTCTTCGGATTTACGAGATAAGTAACCCGCTAAAAATAAAAAGAGTGCTAATTTTGAAAGCTCTGCTGGTTGAAAATTGAATACACCTAAGGGTATCCAACGAGATGCGCCATTAATTGAAGATCCAATGCCTAGCACAACGATCAACATAATAATAGCAATAATTAGTAACACTGAACCAAACTGCTGCCAACGTTGCATCGGAATATACAACGTAATAAACATTAAAAAGAGTGATAGTCCTAACTGAATAAGCTCTCGTTGTGTATAAAAGAAAGGATTACTTTCGCTAAATGACATCGATGCTGATGTGACCATTATCAGACCAAATATCATTAAACCAAACACAGTCCAAAGTAATGAATTATCAAATGGTATATTTGGATTAACTTGTTTTTTTATCCAAAAAAATGTCATTGTTTACTCCTATGAACATATTCTTTGGCAAGTTTGGCAAATTGGTTTCCTCGATCAATATAATTTTTAAATTGATCGAGACTTGCACAAGCTGGAGAAAGTAAAACCACATCATTTGCTGCTACTTTTTGTGCAATAATTTGTATGGCATCGGCCATTGTTTCAGTCATTGTTGTGACAGCTGGCGCTAATTTAGCCAACAAATTACGATCTCGCCCAAAACAGAAAACTTCAAGATTGTTATTCAGTAAATAAGGAGTTAAAGGCGAAAAATCCGCTGATTTTCCATCTCCCCCTAATAATAAATATAATTTGCCCTGACAAACAACACTTTTTAAGGCTGCTTCCGTGCTCCCCACATTGGTCGCTTTAGAATCATTAATCCATTTCACACCATTTTGTTCAAAAACCAATTCAAAACGATGCGGTAAACCTTGAAATGAAGCGATTGTTGCTAAACTTGACTCTCGAGCAATATTTAATTTATCTGCTATAGCCAAAGCAGCTAAAGCATTAAGATAATTATGACAACCAACTAGCTTCATCACTTTGGTCGATAAAACAGGACTATTTTGAGCAATTAAATGTTCACATTGACTATCTAAATGATAATCGCCCATTTTTAATCCAAATGAAACACAAGCATGGTGCTTAGATATTGGTGATGTTAATTTATCATCATAGTTAGTGACACAATATTTTGCATTATGATAAATGCGTTGTTTAGCCTCGGTATACTGCATTAAACCAAGCGGATAGCGATCCATATGATCTTCTGAGATATTTAAAATTGTCGCAACTGTCGCTTGTAAAGTGTAAGTTGTTTCTAGTTGGAAGCTTGATAATTCGAGCACATAGATATCGTAATCCTGCTTTAAAAGGGATAGTGCAGGTTCGCCTATATTCCCTCCAACACCGACTTTAATACCGGATGATTTAATGATATCGCCGACAAGAGTTGTTACCGTTGTTTTACCATTAGCACCTGTGATAGCGACAATTTGTTTATTGGATTGCGCATTTACTTCACGGCAAAATAGCTCAATATCACCAATAATTTCAACCCCTTTTTTAGCTGCTTGTTGCAGTTCGGGCGTAGATAAAGCAATACCAGGGCTGGCAATGATTAAGTCAGCATCAAGCATCCAATCAATATTTAGCTCGCCTAAGTGACACGCAACACGTTTATCTAATTGCTCAATCCCTGATGGAGATGAACGTGTATCAATAACTTTAGGTATAACATTTTGAGCGAGAAAATAGTCAACACAAGAAAGCCCTGTGATGCCTAACCCAATAATAACAACATTTTTGCCCTGATAGCTAACCATGATTCCATCCTGATTTATTCTTAATTAACGCAACTTCAAGGTTAATAAACCAATCAATACCAACATTAATGATATAATCCAAAACCGAACAATAACGCGAGGCTCAGGCCAACCTTTTAATTCATAATGATGATGAATCGGCGCCATTTTAAATATCCGTTTACCGCGTAATTTATATGAACCAACTTGTAAAATGACTGATAGTGTTTCAATAACAAATATTCCGCCCATTATCAGTAATAAAAATTCTTGTCTTAATAAAACTGCAATAATACCGAACACACCGCCCAAAGCTAACGACCCAACATCGCCCATAAAAACCATTGCTGGATATGTGTTAAACCATAAAAAGCCAAGACCCGCACCAATAATTGCGGTGCAGACAATCATCAATTCACCACTGAATTTAATATAAGGAATATGTAAATAAGCAGCAAAATTAACATTACCTGTTGCCCAAGATACGAGAGCAAAACCAGCTGCAACAAAGACAGTTGGCATAATGGCTAGTCCATCAAGTCCATCGGTTAAATTCACAGCATTACCAGCGCCAACAATCACAACGTAAGTAAGCAAAATAAATAATAACCCCAATTGTGGCATAACATCTTTTAAAAAGGGTAAAACCAGTACTGTTACTGCGCTATCTTTCCCATAAACATACAGACCAAAAGCAACAATTAATGCAATAACCGATTGCCAAAAATACTTCCATCTTGCAATAAGACCAGCACTATTTTTACGAATCACTTTTAAATAATCATCGGCAAATCCAATAATGCCATAACCAATTAAAACAAATAAGGTAACCCAAACATAAGGATTACGAAGATCTGCCCATAAAAATACCGATAAGATAATCGATGCTAAAATAAGCACGCCCCCCATAGTCGGCGTACCTTTTTTACTTAAATGTGATTCGGGTCCATCATGACGAATAACTTGCCCAATTTGCAGTTTTTGTAACCCATCAATCACTTTCTGACCAAAAAATAAAGAAATCGCTAAAGAAGTTAATAACCCTAAAATGGCTCTTACTGTTAAATAAGAGATAACATTAAAAAAGGTAAAATGTTTCACTAAATATTCTGATATCCACACCAACATAATTTTAATCCTAACTCACTATTGTTCAATTTGAATTTTTTCGATGATTTCTTCCATTTTGGCACTACGTGAACCTTTAACTAGCATAGTTAAAGTTGGATATTGACGTAATAACGTTAACAGAAAATTCACAGCATCTGGTTTATTGTTAAAATGGTGACCCACACCACTATACTGACTAATAAATTGACTTAAATTGCCAACACTCACAACACAATCAAGTTTTTCATCATGAGCAAGCTCACCAATTTGTCGATGATATTTTTCAGCTTCAACCCCTAATTCTCCCATATCACCAACAACCAATACTCGATATCCTGCTTGTTTTGCCAAGGTTTTCACTGCTGCCGACATTGAACCAACATTAGCATTATAAGTATCATCCCAAATTAATTGGGTTTGATTTAATTGTATTGGAAATAACCGACCTTTTACTGGCTTTAAAGTAGCTAAACCTTGCTGAATCTGATTAAAGGTTGCACCAACAGAAAGCGCTAAAGCTGATGCCGCAATAGCATTTGCAACATTATGTTGTCCAACTAGCGGTAACACAATTGCGCATTCACCTTTTGGGGTATGTAATGTAAATGTCGTGTGTTGAGCATATTGAATATTACTCGCATAAAAATCGGCTGATGTATTGGCCAACGCAAATGTCCAAACTGTTTTATCTGTTAGCTGAGCAAACCATTTATCTGAGCAACTATCTAAATTAATAATAGCCATACCATCATTAGGTAATCCTTGAAAGATTTCACCTTTAGCTTTTGCCACACCTTCAAGCGAACCAAACCCTTCAATGTGTGCTTCAGCAATATTATTAATTAAAGTACTTTGCGGTTTAACAAGATTAGTAGTATAGGCAATTTCACCAATATGATTAGCACCTAGTTCTATTACTGCAAATTGATCTTGCTTGGTTAAGCGCAGAAGAGTTAATGGCACACCGATGTCATTATTGAAATTACCTTGAGTATAAAGAGTCTGACCGCAATTTTGCAAAATGGCTGCTGTCATTTCTTTAACTGATGTTTTACCTGATGAGCCTGTAAGTGCCACAATTTTGGCTGTACTTTTTTGGCGGACAAAATTGGCAATTTCCCCTAAAGCTAAGCGAGTATCTTTGACAACAATCTGCGGTATTGCCTTATCAAGTTTATGATCGACAATCACAGCTATAGCACCGTCTTTGATAGAAAGCTCAGCAAAAGCATGCCCATCAAAATTATCACCAACAAGTGCAATAAACAACGATTGTTTAACGATTTTTCGTGAATCAGTACAAATACAATCAATCACAGCACTTTCATCTGGAATATGATAAGATTTACCATTCACTATTTTTTTTATTTGCTCAATTTCTAATGGAATCATGGTTGATTCTCTACTCCTAAAAGCTTTTTAACTGTTTCTTGATCTGAATAGTGATATTTAGTTTTACCCACTATTTGATAATCCTCATGCCCTTTACCTGCAATTAAAATTACATCATTAGGTTTAGCTTGTTTTAACGTTTGTGTAATGGCTTGCACCCTATCGGTAATTATGTATAGGTTGTCGGTATGATGTAAACCTTGCTGAATATCCTCAATAATTTTCATTTCATCTTCAGTACGTGGATTGTCATTTGTCAAAACAATTTTATCGGCAAACTGTTCTGCTATTGCAGCCATTAAAGGTCTTTTACCGCTATCTCTATCACCTCCACAACCAAAAATCACCCATAAAGTTCCTTTACAATGAATTCGACTTGCTTGTAATGCTTTTTGTAATGCATCAGGAGTATGCGCATAATCAACAATGACCGTTGGACTATTTTTAATATGCAATACTTCCATTCGTCCACAAATAGGTTTCAAAAAAGAAGCCATATTAATTACCGCAAAAAATGGAAAGTCCAATGTTAAAAGCGTAGCTATAGCTAATAATAGATTTGAAACATTAAATTCACCTAATAATCGGCTATTGATAATGGCGTTTCCCCAACTTGATTCCATATGAATTTGAGCACCTTTATCATGATAATCAATCATAGAAACCCCAACATAAGGTATATTTAAGGCTTTTAATCGACGCAATGACTTAGGTTGGCATGATACTGCTGTCACTTGCGGAAGTTTTTCAATCCAACGTTTACCATATTTGTCATCATAATTAATAATCGATTTACCGGCAGTTAAAACTTTTTTTTCTTTTTCATCAGGAGTAAATAATGACCATTTTGCTTTAGCATATTTACTCATGGTTTTATGGTAATCAAGATGATCACGACTTAAATTGGTAAATACGGTAGCTACGCAATTTAGTCCTTTAACACGATCCATTGCAAGACCATGAGAAGAAATCTCCATGGCCACAACTTTGACCTGTTTTTTTACAAAATCAGCTAATAATGTTTGCACATCTATTGCCGAAGCTGTCGTATTAACTGATGGCTCAATTTGATTATAAATTCCGTTACCAATAGTACCTAAAATAGCTGTTTTGTCATTAAGTAATGTTGTACATTGCGCAATGAGCTGGGTAACGGTTGTTTTTCCATTAGTCCCTGTTACGCCAATAACCGATAAATTTTTCGATGGCGAATGATAAAACTCATTGGCAATTAATGATAAACGTTGCGAAAGTTGAAAAACACTGATTTGTGGGATGACCGATTTATTATCTTTTTTAAGATAATCTATTTTTAGATCATTCGATTTTCTTTTTGTTTCGATCAAGATGACAGCTGCACCTGCTGAGATGGCTTGAGGAATAAATGTTCGTCCATCAACAGTATGTCCCTTGATCGCAACAAAAACATCATTTTTTTTCACTTTACGACTATCAATACGCAAATGATTAAGTGGGACATCGTTTAATTTTAGATTACGACTTCCACCTAATAATTCAAATAATGTTTTAAACGAGCTTGTAGCCATCATTTCCACCTATTAATAAATAATCATTTGGCCATCAACTTGGCGATCTGGTTTTACATTCATCGTTCTAAGAACGCCGCCCATAATTCGGCTAAAAACAGGAGCAGAAACCGAACCACCATAATATTGACCTGCTTTTGGATTATCAATCACAACTACAAGGGAATATTTTGGCTCTGTTGCAGGCGCGATACCTGCGGTATACGCTAAATATTGATTAACATATCGCCCACCCGATAATTTTTTTGCTGTTCCTGTTTTAACACCAACACTGTAACCAGGAACCGATGCTTTGGTTCCTCCACCAGTAACAGCTACCGCTTCCATTAATTGAACTACTGTTTTAGCCTCTTTTTCAGCAACTACACGTTGACCTTTTACCGGTTTTGTGACTTTTAAAATTGATACAGGTCGATAAATTCCATAACTACCAATGGTCGCATAAGCTCTTGCTAGCTGTAACGGTGTAACACTTAACCCATACCCAAATGCAAATGTCGCTCGTTCAATATCAGCCCATTTTCTGGTTCTATCAGCTGCAATTGAGCCACTAACCTCACCACCTAAACCTAACCCCGTTGGTTGACCAAGTCCAAAGCGGCTATAGAACTCTACAAGATCGCCCTGTTGCATTTGTAAAGCTAATTTACTTACGCCAACATTACTTGATTTTTCCAAGATACCAGCTAAATTGAGCGCTTTTTGATATGACACGTCCTTAATTTCATAGCGATTAACATAAAATGGTCTAGTGTCAATAATAGTATTTAAATTAGCTATTTTCTTTTCTAAAGCGGCCATTACCACTAAAGGTTTAACCGTAGAACCAGGCTCAAACGCATCAGTGACAGCTCTATTTCTCAATAAATTATAATCAATTGATGAACGATTATTAGGATTATAAGATGGACTTGTTGCCATTGCTAAAATCTCACCGGTATGTACATCAATCAATACCGCTGTTCCACTGTCTGCTTTATTAAATTTAACAGCTTGACTAAGTTCACTATACACCAATGATTGTAGACGTTCATCGATACTTAGCGTTAAGTCTGATGCCGTTTCACTTTCTGTACGTTCCAATTCTTCAATAACACGACCTACTCGGTCACGTCGCACTATTCTCTGCCCTGATTCACCAATTAACCATTTATTAAAGCTTTTTTCGATACCCTCAGAACCTTTTTCAGTACCATTTTCATCAATATCTGTTAAACCAATTAATTGAGCTATATTTTCTGCTGCTGGGTAATAACGTTTAGATGTTTTCGCAAACGATATTCCTGGTAGCTTTAGTTTTTTTAAATAGTTAGATATTGTTGGCGTTACTTGCTTAGACAAATAAACAAATCGCATTGATGGATTACCCAATTTTTGCGCTAATGTCGACATTGGGATATTTAACGTTTTAGCTAACCCTTGCCACCTAATATCATCTGCTTTAACGCCCCCCTTTTTTATAACAATTTTAGGATCTGCCCAAACATCAAACATTGGTACACTGACCGCTAATGCACGACCGTTACGATCGGTGATCATAGCTCTTGGCGCATCCATTTCTTGATGACGAAGCGAACGTTTATTACCTTCTGCAATAAGTTTATCGGGTTCAATAATTTGCAACAATGCCATTCGGACAATAAGACAAATAATCGCAAAAATAATAAAACCATATACAATATAAAAACGATTAGAAGTAAAATATTGCTTTTTACTATTCAACTTATTGGCTTTATTTGTTTTCGTCGTCTTTTTTACTTTGTTTTTTTTATTTTTAGTGACGGATTTCATTATTTACTCTTTATCACAATAACTGTTTCATTTAGCGGCGTCACATAAGACATACCTAATTGATTCTTTGCTCTTTCTTCTACTCGCTTGGGATCTGCAAGTACATTTTCCTCAATAACTAAATTTCGCCATTCGCTTTCTAATACATCTTGTTCCAATAAAAGTTGCTCGCGTTCAAATAGTTGCTTACGAACCTGTTGCGTTGTTATTAATACAGCACCAGCAGAAATAATAATCATTACAAGTAATATCAATGAAATTTTTTGATGACCAAATAAATCACCAATAATTAAACCAAATAAACTCCTACTTGGCCTTCTTTGAATATCTTTATCAAAGTCAATTTTATTTGGAAAAGTCTCATTGTATTGGTTGCTATTCATCTTTCCTTTCTGCTACCCTTAATAGTGCGCTGCGAGAACGCGGGTTATTATTAATTTCAATAGTATTTGGCTTAATTTTGCCAAGAGATCTTAATTTAGCACCACCATATTGTTTAATTTGTTGTTCTGTTAGTGGTAATCGAGCAGGTAAATCTGGACCTTTACTCTGTTTATTAATAAATTGCTTTACAATTCTATCTTCTAAAGAATGAAAGCTAATCACTGCTAATCTTCCTTGATTAGCAAGCAAGGATAAACTACTATTTAATGCTTGCTCAACTTCTTCCAATTCGCTATTAATATAAATACGAATAGCCTGAAAACTACGTGTAGCTGGATGCTTATTTTTATCTTTTCTTGGTGTTGCTTTTTCAATTAAATTAGCCAACTCCAAAGTACGGCTGATCGGTGAAACTTTATTTTGCTCCACAATCGCTCGAGCAATACGCTTGGCAAATTTCTCTTCACCAAATGTCTTTAACACCCACGCGATATCGTCTTCATCACTGCTGAGTAACCATTCACTTGCTGTTAAACCTTTATGGTTATTCATACGCATATCAAGTGGTCCATCACGCATAAAAGAAAATCCCCTTTCGGGGTCATCAAGTTGTGGTGATGAAACACCAAGATCTAACAAGATGCCATCAATCTTACCCATTAGTTCAAGTTTATCAATATATTGGTACATATTTGAAAACTCACCACGAATAAAAGTAAATCGAGGATCTGTTATCTGTAAAGCAACTTGCTCAGCACGCTCATCACGATCAATTGCAATCAACCGACCTTGTGCACCAAGTTGTTCAAGTATTAAACGAGAATGACCGCCTCGCCCAAAAGTACCATCAACATAAATGCCATCTTTTTTTATATTTAATGCGTTTACAGCTTCGTTTAATAAAACCGTTGTATGTTGATAATCCATCAATTTTTACTCTTATTAAATAGTTAAACTTTTCAAATTATCTGATAAGTTTTCAATATCGGTTGGTAATGCAGCAATATCATCGTTAATTTGTTGATACCAAATCGCTTCATCCCAAATTTCAAATTTATTAGATTGACCAACAAACATTGTATTTTTTTCTAGTTTTGCATAAGTACGTAACGTAGGTGGCAATAAAATTCGACCTGAATTGTCCATCAAACACTCAGTTGCATAACCCAACAACAATCGCTTAATTCTACGTTCAGCTTCAACAATTGTTGATAATGTCGCAAGTTGTTGTTCGATGCATTTCCATTCAGACAAAGAATAAAGTGTCAAACAAGAATGGTATAAACCAATTGTGCAAACCATACCTTCAGATAAAGATTCACGGTAACGAGTAGGAATTGCTAACCGTCCTTTATTATCTAAATTGATTGAAATTGCACCACTAAACATAAAATTACCATTATTTATAAATTTCTTGTTAATTTTTATTTAATATAAATCATAATGTTAATTAAATAATCTATTTTTACCACTAACCCCCACTTTTTACCACAAATTCTCACAAAATAATAGGTCGTTGGTTAATTATTTATAAAAGATTGGCTTTCTTCCTCAAAATGAACAAAGCCAACGGTAAATCACGCTTTCTGCTTTCCTATTCTTTTATGGGCTGGCAGATTGAGTGAATTTTCATTTATATAAGGATTACTCCCTATTTTATTGGTGCAAAAATAGATTAATTTTTGTAAAAAATATTCAGGAGTCTATACCGTTTCAGAATAAAATTATTTTAAATTTAATAAGTTAAATTTTTTATCGATAAAGCCTAACGTTGCTTAAATCGCTTGTTTAATAAAGGCGTTAAGGCGCTATCACTTACTGGTTTAACTAACTGAAATTATTCATATTAAACAAAGGCATTGATTAAAAAAGTTAAATTTTGCGTTAAAATCGTTTATATTCTGTTTGCATTATCATTATGCTGAAAATAGTCAGAATAAAACAACGATATGACGATAAGTCAATAAAATAATCAAAGATAACATTGCAATGAAGGGTTACTTTATTTCGGAATGCCTATGCTGGCAACCTCGTTGGCCAAAAGTGATCAGGCAAGCGGGTAAACCCGGTAAACCCCGACCAAAAGAAACCACCCTATCAGATTACCCAGCCGAGGTACAAAAGGCGATTTTAGATAGTAGCCAAGAGTGGGGCGTGATTGATGACGAAACGGGTGAGCTTATCGACTATGGTCAATTTAAAAGACCCAAGAAAAAAGCCAGCCGAAAAAGAAAAACAAAAACAGCAAAACAAGCAGAAAAGTCCATAAAAGAGAATGCAGAGGATTAATTGGTAAGGTCAAAGCACTGCTGAGCCAGTGCTTTGGAAACAAAATTTATTATAAAAATTCATTGCCGACGCAAGTTCGGCAAACAAAACAGTAGAAAAGCTAAGATGCAGTCCAAAACCCGGTGACATTCACTTTGTCCTGCTGCAAAACAGCTCGAATAGGCATTTGATTAACATTATGATCTTTTTCGGCTTGTTCTAATACATGCATTTTACTTTCACCAACTAAATGTAGATAGATATTTTTACTATTTAAAATAGTAGGTAACGTTAAAGTAATACGATCTAGTGGTGCTGTTAATGGTGTCATTCCGACAACTTTTCGACCTGATTTCATATCTAAACCGGCCGCTAAATTAGCTGCACCTGGGAATAATGAAGCTGTATGTCCATCTTCGCCCATACCTAAAACAATTACATCAAATGGCATCGGAATTTTATCTAACATCCTGTCAGTCATTTCAGCGCCATCAAATGGATTATCATAACTGTTTTTTAAACCGACAAAATTAGCCAATTTTGCATTGTTTTGTAATAAATGCGTCATCACTAACTTTTCGTTACTGGCATCATCATTATCATCAACCCATCTATCATCAACTAACGTAATAAAAACTCGGCTCCATTCTATATTTTGTTGACTTAGTGAAACAAATAATGGAATAGGTGTTTTACCTCCCGAAACCGCAATAGAAGCATGTCCTTTTTGTACAATGGCCTGTTTTAATTCATTGACAATATGTGAGGTTAAATCTTCGATCAATAACTGACTATTTTGATATTTATTTAACGTAAACATAGTTACTTTTCCTTTATTCAAATTCGTGCCATGAATGCCCATCTTTAGTGATTAAGGCAACCGATGCGACGGGTCCCCAAGTGCCCGCTTGATACGTTTTTGGTGGTTCATTTTCTGTTTCCCATGCACTAATAATTGAATCAACCCATTTCCATGCTGCTTCAACTTCATCACGATGAACAAATAACGCTTGGCGCCCTCGCATAACTTCAAGTAATAAACGCTCATAAGCATCAGCGCTTTGTTGGTGAAAAGTTTCGCTGAAACTTAAATCAAGTTTTGTGGTTTGCAGATTGTGAGTGCTATCTAACCCAGGTACTTTGTTTAGAATTTCAATATCCATTCCTTCATCAGGTTGTAAACGAATCGTCAATTTATTTTGTGGTAATTGTGGATAAAATTCACTAAATAGATTAAGTGGTAATGGTTTAAAATAAACAACAACTTCAGAACATTTGCTCGGTAAACGCTTACCTGTACGTAAATAAAATGGAACGCCCGCCCAACGCCAGTTATCAATATCAACTCGAATGGCAACAAATGTTTCGGTATTGCTTTTTTGATTTGCGCCGTCTTCTTCTAAATAGCCCGGTACATTAACACCATTAACAAATCCTGCTGTATATTGTCCACGAACTACTTTTTCGCGTATATTGGTTTTATCAATTGGTCTAAGGGCATTTAGTACCGCTATCTTTTCACTACGTAAACTATCATCTTCAAGGTTAGCAGGTGGTGACATTGCAATCATGGTTAATATTTGTAATAAATGATTTTGCACCATATCACGCATTTGACCAGCTTTATCAAAATACCCCCAACGTCCTTCAATGCCAACTTGTTCTGCCACCGTAATTTCGACATGATCAATAGAATTACGATCCCAAAATGACGCAAACACTGTATTAGCAAAACGTAAGGCCAAGAGATTTAGTACTGATTCTTTCCCTAAGTAATGATCAATACGATAGACTTGCGATTCGCTAAAGAATTTAGCCACCGAATCATTGATTTCGCGAGATGATTGCAAATCAGTTCCAAGCGGCTTTTCCATCACAATACGATTTTGTGATTGATTTAATCCAGCAGCAGCTAAACCTTGGCAAATCGTCCCAAAAGTACCTGGGTGCATTGCAAAATAGAAAATAGCGGGATGACCTGAATCAAGTTTATTTTTCAATCGTTCAAAACCAGCGCTATCATTAACATCTAGTTTATGAAAATCCAATCGTTGACTAAATCGTTGCCAAATACTATCGTCTAACGGCTCCGGCATAAATGAAATGAGTGCATCTTTTGCAACTTCACAATAAGCAGCATGATCCCAATCAGCGCGTCCTACGCCTAAAATCTTAGTTTGTTCAGGTAGTTTTCCATATTTTTCTAGTTGATATAAAGACGGTAGTAATTTACGTCTTGTCAAATCCCCTTTAGCACCAAAAATAACTAAATCGCAAGCTGGGATATCAGACATGGTTTTCTCCTAGGATGGTATAATGTAATTATTCTATTATGTTGGATGGTTAGTGTACAGGCTAAATCATAACAATAGGCATTAGCCTACATTTGCCCTAAAACAAAAAGGTCACCACTGTGGTGACCTTTTTTTAAAACAAATAATTGGATAATATTCCAATATATAAATTATACGCGTACAAAATCCATATGAACTAATTTTGGTTTAAATGCATGGCGTTGTACTGCTTGTACTTTTACTTTAACTGCTTTGCCGTCAACCTCGATAGTTAACACTTCAGAATAAAATTCTGGTTTTTCTTGCATATTAAAGATTTGGTTGTGATCAAGCACAACAGAGATTGCAGGTTCAGTTCCACCATAAATAATGGCTGGGAATTGACCAGCGTGACGCAGGCGGCGGCTCGCACCCTTACCATGCTCTTTTCTAACTTCAGCTTTAAATGTAAACATATTTATTTCTCTTAATGATTTAAAATAAAAGCCAATTACAGGCGACCCAGTAGTTGACTATCAAACTAGCACTTTAAAAAGTGGTGTGGATTATAAAGTGTTATCCCTGTAAACGCAATCAATTAATCATATTACAAATTGAGTAAAACATTGATTGCGTATGTGGTATAAAATATGAACGATTAGTTCACTTCTATAAGAAAACCATAAGTTGATTTCTTATTGGGAGATGATTTCAATGGTTTTGTAATACAACCAGCTTCAACACAAACCATTGATTTATATTCGTCATCACCAAAATCCGCCATTGCTTTAGCTTTATTTATCCATGGATTCCAAGTAACTACATCACTGACATTAGTGTTGGTTAATCGAATTGTTCGGATACCATCAGTTATCGTTAGTTGTTTACTCGCATCAGTATAAATACGATCGACTTCTTGATTAAAAGTCAATTGACCTACTGTCACCGGTTTGTTTTCAACAGCAAGTCGTTCTTGATAAGTTTCACCTAAACCTTTGACAACAACATGGTCAATATTATCAATACCAAAATAAGTATGTAGCGCACTAGTTACATCAAAGTCAGCAAAACAGCTTAAAGTAACTTCACAAGTTTTACCTAAATGAAGATTTAATGACACAGTAAAAGGTTGGCGACAATAAGGTTCTGTCTGCTGATTATTCGTGAGTGACAAAATGAGATCAACACCATTGTCATCCTCTTTACAAGAATCTAATTGCCATTCAACAATACGCGCAAAACCATGAGAAGGATTTCCTAACTGACCAAACCATGGCCAGCAAACAGGTACTCCACCTCGAATAGCCACCCCTTGTTTAAAATTTGTTTTGTCGCTTAGCCAAACAACGGGGGTTTGTTCAGTAGCAGGCTGCCAAAATAACAAATGAGCACCTTGTAATGTAACCGCTGCCTTGCAAGTTTTATGGTTAATAACCACAATAGGGAGTTCACCATAAGTCGATTGCTTAACCGATGAGCTTAGTGATACGCCTGATAAGCTACTATCTAAAATTGCTTTATACATACTCATACTTACTCCTAAATAATAAATTTAATCAACCATTAATATCAAAATTTATCGATGATTGTACGCTTTTTAACTTAATAATGAAAACACTATAGATGCCAAAAGCTTTTTTTAATAAATTGGAGTAAAATAGCACGCTATAAAAAATAAGGTAACACACGGGTTATTTTTGTTAAAAAGTTTCAGGAAAGACTACGTTTATGTATAAAATCCCAATGAGTTTGTATATTCATATGCCATGGTGCGTACAAAAATGTCCTTATTGTGATTTTAATTCACATACCGTAAAAAAAACGCCAGATTATGCAGCTTATATAGAGCATTTGATTAAAGATTTACAGCATGATGCTGTTTTTTGTTCAAACCGTTCAATTAATTCAATTTTTATTGGCGGAGGGACACCAAGCCTGTTTTCTGCTGAATTAATTGATAAATTATTATTGAATATAAATAAGATTATCCCCATAAATAAGAATGCAGAAATCACCATTGAAGCCAATCCTAATTCTGTAGATATAGAAAGATTCAATGGCTATCAGCAAGCAGGTATAAATCGCATATCAATCGGTGTGCAAAGTTTTCAAGCCGATAAGCTGGTTAAATTAGGGCGGATACATGATCCCAAAGAAGCAATCACAGCAGGAAAACTAGCCCAAACATTAAATTTAAGAAGTTTTAATTTAGATTTAATGCATGGCTTGCCAAATCAAAGTATTGATGATGCCATATATGACTTAGAACAAGCCATTGCTATCGCACCACCTCATTTGTCTTGGTATCAATTGACTATTGAACCCAATACACTATTTGGATCAAAGCCTCCCGTTTTGCCAGATGACGATAAACTTTGGGAAATTTATCAACAAGGTCATCAATTATTAACAAAACATGGTTACCTGCAATATGAAACCTCGGCTTATGCTAAAGAGGATTTACAATGCCAACATAATTTAAATTATTGGCGATTTGGAGACTATTTAGGCATTGGATGTGGTGCTCATGGTAAATTAACACAACCTGATGGCAAAGTTATTCGCACCATAAAGACACGTCATCCAAAAGGTTATTTAGAAGGACGTTATTTGGATAAATATTATACGGTACCAAAAGAAGATCTACCCTTTGAATTTTTTATGAATCGTTTTAGGCTTTTTGAACCAACACCTAAACACGAATTTGAACAACGGACTTATTTACCTTTACAAATAGTAGAGAAACAAATAGCAACCGCCATTGAAAAAAATTATTTAATTGAAGAAAAACAAAACTGGCAAATAACCGATCATGGAAAGTTATTTTTGAATTCATTATTAGAGCTATTTTTATAGTTAATTAACTGATATATATTGAATTATTTAAAATAAACAATTCTTTACATTTATTTAACATGATAGATACGAACTATTTAATCAATCATTCTGTTATCTTTACATACTTTTTTTTAAAAAAAGTGCATAATGTATCCCGACAATGCATTTATTTCATTGTTTTCCTATTCCTTATGTTTTCCCAATAACTTTGTTATTGGGATTTTTTTTGCCTATAAATTGAATAACCTTATTGCGTTAAATTATTACTTGCTAGAAACATGCAAAAGAAATTGCTCAAGTTCAACTAAGGTAGATGTTCCTTCCATTGGGCCTTTTTTAGATACAGCAAGTGCACCACTGGCATTTGCATATTGCAATGCTTTTTCGACCGAATAACCCGCTAACATTAAACTGACAAATGTCGCACCAAAACAGTCACCCGCTCCGGTTGGATCTACCGAGTTGACTGTACATCCGTCAATATGCAACGTCTTTAAATTACCTTGTTCATTAAGTCCATAGTAATTAGCGCCTTTATTGCCCCCTTTTACCACTATATGCTTAATTCCTTTTTTGAGCAAAGTAGACATAGTTTGTTGTTCTGTTTCACCATTATGTTCAGCGAAATAGCTGACTTCATTTTCACTGGGTAAAAAGATATCGGTATATTCCATAATATAATCAAAAGATTGTTCCATTTCGGGTATATCAAACATCTCTTTGCGTAAGTTAGGATCAAATGAAATTGTACCACCTTTACTTTTGATAATATCTAATGCTTTACGCATGGCATCAATCACTCGAAATGAATAAAGCGATGAACCCATTACATGTAAATGGGTACAATCTTTTAATAAGTTTTCATTAATATGATTAAACGACAGTAAACCACATGCACTATTTGGAATATTAAATATGAAATCTCTTTCATTAGAATCTTTATAAGTGACAAACGCACTGCCTGTATTGGCTTTATGATGTGAGGTAATGCCATCAATAATCACACCATCATTTTTTAGGCGACTTATGCACATTTTGCCAAAGGCATCTTTTCCAACACAACTAAAAAAGACAACGGGAAAACCTAATTTTGCAACTTGATCTGCAAATATTGCTGGAGCACCACTAACAAAAGGACCGATAAACTCGCCGGTTTGATCGAAACGCTGATTTTGTGTTTTCGCTAAAAACTCAACCAACAGCTCACCTATCGTGCAGATTTTAAAATACATATTATGTCTCCAATATGTTTTGATAAGTCACACAATATTTATTGGAAATAAGCTGATCAAAATGAGTATCTAATAATTGTTGATGATATTCAGTTACAGCCGGTCGTGACAAAACCACCATATCAATATCAGCTAATATCCCAATGCTATTGTTATCATTATGGGCGATGCGTTGTGGCAAAATGCCGATAGTATGTGCCGATTTTCTCATTATTTGTTGATAAGTTTTAACTTGTTCTAAATTTTCAATAATCAATTGATTATCAGCATTAATTGCACTTAATTCAATAATAAAATGCGTGACTGAAAATTGATTCAAGACAAAATTAATCATCTTGTTATCTTGCAAAAGATTGTCATCAAGTAACACGCCGCCAACAACAATTACTTCAGCATCGGTAAATTCTTTTGCTAATTGTGCGTTACTAATATCATTCATAATAAGTATTAATGATTTTTTGCCATGTAAAAACGGAATCAATTTCCTTATTAAATTACCATGACTTAAAAACAACGTATCACCATCATTAATATAACTTAAACAGATTTTGACTAATTCAATATCACGACTATCACTAACACTTTGTGCATAACTTGGGGTAATGGTACTAGCCTGATTAAACACACCCTCTGGGGCAATATAAATCGCTCCACCAAAGGATCGCTTTAAATATCCTTGCTGCTCTAAATAAGTTAAATCTTGACGAATAGTCACATTTGAGACTTGAAGCAATTCTGATAACTCATCAACTTTAACTTCGCCTTGCTGACGAACTATTCCTGCAATTTGCAATCGTCGCTTTAATAGGGCTGAAGATGCTCTAGCCAATTTTATTTCCCATGCTGTAGATAAAAATGAAGAGCCGTGATAATAGAATTAATCCAATACTTGGTCAACATCAAACAGGTTCAATGTTTATACCTTATAAATCCTATTAATAATGCTTAACACATTCTTTATTCTGCAACATTGCCTATATACATATTAACTATCAAAACAAAAATTTATAAATGATTTTTATTTCGTCTCGAAAGTAAAGTTGAATTTTGTGATCTATCTCACGTGATTAATACTAGCTTAACTTTCGTTTTGAAAGTATATTCACCAATGATACATTTCAAAAAGAAAGTTATCAGCGCAATATCAATAGAAACCAAATTATCAAGGGAAAGTCATATGTCTATTATTTCAAGCCACAATATGTTAAAAAAAGCGCAAACAGAACACTATGCCGTACCTGCCTTTAACATCCATAATTTAGAAACCATGCAGGTTGTTGTCGAAACTGTCGCCGAATTGCAGTCCCCTGTCATTTTAGCTGGCACACCTGGGACATATAGTTATGCCGGAACAGAAAATATTATAGCCATTGCTGATGAGTTATCGAAAAAACATAACATTCCATTAGCAGTCCATTTAGATCATCATGAACAATTCGATGATATAGCTTATAAAATCAACGCAGGCATTCGCTCGGTAATGATTGATGGTTCACATTGTCCATTTGAAGAAAATATTGCGATTGTTAAGCGGGTAGTGGATTATGCGCATCGTTATGATGTCAGTGTAGAAGCTGAATTAGGGCGTCTTGGTGGTGTTGAGGATGATCTCGTTGTTGATACAAAAGATGCTTTATATACCAACCCTAAGCAAGCAGTAGAATTTATTGAAAAAACAGGAATTGACTCTCTTGCTATCGCCATTGGTACCGCACATGGTCTTTATAAATCAGAACCAAAACTAGATTTTGAACGCTTATCAGAAATCCGTTCAATGGTTGATATCCCCCTTGTATTACATGGCGCATCTGGCGTGCCAGAAAAGGATGTCCGTGAGTGTATTCGACGTGGCATTTGTAAAGTCAATGTCGCAACCGAATTAAAAATTGCATTTTCAGATGCCCTAAAACAGTATCTTATTGAACATCCTGATGCTAATGATCCTCGCCACTATATGAAACCTGCAAAAGCAGCTATGAAAGATGTTGTCAAAAAAATTATTGCGACATGTGGATGTGCAGGCAAATTATAGAGGCCGAGATGATGATCTATACATTAACACTTAACACGGCAATCGATATGAATATTCATTGTCAGGGGCTTAACCCTAATAGCGTCAATCGCACATTACACACGAAATATAGTCCCAATGGTAAAGCAATCAATGTTTCAATTGTCTTACATAAATTTGCTAAACCAACTTGTGCACTAGGCTTTTTTGGTGGGTTTTCAGGTAAATATATTGCTGATGAACTAACTAAAATGCAGATTGAGACAAAACCCTGTTTTATTGATGATATTACACGTATTAATGTTTTTATTAATGATGGACAAAATGAATATAAATTGGTAGGTAAAGGTCCATTTGTACCGAACGATAAAAAAATAGAGATGCTCACTATTATTGAATCATTAACCAACAATAGTTATTTAGTTATCAGTGGTAGTTTGCCAAATAATATTGAGCCTGAATATTATGACACTATCTTAAATTTATGTAACAAAAAAAATATTCAAGTTATTCTTGATATTAGCCATCCAAAATTAAGTGAGTTACTTACCTATAAACCACTATTAATTAAACCCAATGATGATGAAGTAAAAGAGATTTTTGGTTTTGAAACAAGAACTACATCACAAATCATCACCACACTAGAAACGCTACATGCGCAAGGTGCACAAAACATTTTATTAACCATGGGGGCTAAGGGACTCTACTTTTCTAATGGAGTGCATATTTGGTATTGCAATGCTATAGCAATCAAATTAATCAGCTCTGCTTGTGCTGGTGATGCTTCACTGGCGGCTTTTGTTAGTGAATGGTTACCTGAGCAACAAAACGTTGAAAAATCAATGAAAAAAGCGGCTGCAACTGGTGCTAACGTGGCCGAATCAGATGGATTAGGGTTATTAGATAAAATCAATATTTATATGGATCAGCTTGAAGTTACCCAAATAAAGTAAGGGAAATTATTATGAAAAAAATATTAGCTGTAACAGGCTGCCCAACGGGCATTGCCCATACCTATATGGCAGAAGAAGCCTTGAAAGCGGCTGCTGAAAAAGCAGGCGTTGCAATAAAAGTAGAAACCAATGGTGCAGGAGGGGTTGATAATGCCATTACCGATATGGATCTTGCAAATGCAATAGGTGTTATTATAGCAGCAGACAAAGATGTCAATCCAAACCGTTTTGATGGATTGCCAGTTATTGAAGTCCCTGTCAAAGATGGTATTCATAAAGCAGCTGCACTAATTGAACAAATCACTTCAGGTAAGGTTCCTATCCGCAAAGGCGATAAAAACGACACCAAAAATTCAGTTTCATCATCTAACCCAATAGAGGTAAAAGAATCTATTGGTCGACAGATTTATAAACACCTTATGAGTGGTGTCTCTAACATGTTGCCTTTTGTTGTTGCTGGTGGAGTATTAATTGCACTCTCATTTTTATGGGGGATCTATTCAGCAGATGAAACCAATGCACAATACAATGAATTTGCTGCATTATTGATGAAAATAGGCGGGCAAGCATTTGGTATTATGGTGCCAATCTTTACCGGTTTTGTCGCTTACTCTATTGGAGGAAGACCTGGAATGGTTGCTGGTTTTGTTGGCGGATTGATTGCCAATATTACCGGAGCTGGTTTTTTAGGCGGCATTATTGCTGGTTTTGCTGCAGGCTACTTGATGCTTTATGTCAAAAAGTGGTTAGACTGTTTGCCCCGTTCATTTGAAGGACTAAAGTCTATTTTTATCATGCCATTAATCGGCGTATTTGTGATCGGTGCAGGCATGTATTTACTAGGCGGGCCGATTGCAACAATTAACAATGCCATGAAATCATTCCTTGAGTCATTGCAATCCGCTAACCCTATTTTACTTGGTATAGTAATTGGCGCTATGTGCTCTTTTGACTTTGGAGGTCCTGTCAATAAAGCAGCCTATGTGACTGGCACCATGCTACTAGGTGAAGGTAATTTTTACTTTATGGCTGGAGTTTCTGCTGCGTGTATTGTGCCACCTTTTGTGATTGCCTTTTCAACGACTATTTTCCGCGACAAAGCATTTACTGAAGAAGAACGTGCAGCTGGAATGGTAAACTATGTCTTAGGTTCAACACATATTACCGAAGGCGCTATTCCTTTTGCCGCAAAAGATCCATTACACGTGATCCCAATCATGATGCTCTCATCGGCCATTGCTTCTGTATTGACTTTTTTAAGCCAAATTCAAGTCCCTGCGCCTCATGGTGGTTTTTTGGTACTGCCATTGGTAAATAAACCTTTTCTCTGGGTGGGTTGCATTTTCGCAGGAGCACTTATTGGTGCCATATTATTAGGTTTAGTTCGTATTCATCAAAATCGACAATTAACAATTAAAAACAAAATATAATTAACTAATTGATATATCGATAGCTTTTCGGTATATCAAAATTAATAAGGACGAAAAATGAGTCATTTAAAACTGACAACTAATGATATTTCAATCATAAGCGGAGCTCACTCTAAGCAAGCAGCCATTCAGTCAATATCAGAAGCGATGATCAAAGCTGGTTTAGTTAAAGATGATTATACCCAAGCTATGTTTGACCGCGATGCGCAAATCTCAACCTTTTTAGGTAATGGCATCGCCATTCCGCATGGTACTACAGACAAACGTGATAGTGTCATTAAAACAGGGCTAAAAATAAATTATTATCCTGAAGGAATTTATTGGGATGAAGATAACAATATTGCTTATGTTATCATTGGTATAGCAGCAAAAAGCAATGAACATCTAGATATTTTACGGCAATTAACGCGTGCTGTAATTGCGGAAGATACGCTTGAGCGTATTAAAGCAATTAATACCACTGAAGATTTATTAAAAATATTACAAGGTGGTTAATATCAATCATCCCATGATGAGATTGTATTCTCATTCATGGGATTGATTTTTTTATGTTATTTAATACTAGTTGATATCAACTGTTAAGCTTAATCTTTGAATTAACTATAAAATTATTTTTAAGATTCGAAATATTTGAACCTATTATCGATAATGCTCTTATTATTATCTATTTCCAATAATACTAAATTCTTTTCAAAGCTAAGACTAAAGACAATAAATTGTTCATTGATGTTAGAATAATAACGTTTATCATCTTCTTGATATGATGTTTAAATATCTAGCTACGATTCAAGGTATCAGTTAAAAACAAACAGACGTCCTAATTTAAAATCAAAACCTAGATTTGTAGTTTTATAATGAATCCCATTTTAGCTTTTGACTATATCGTTTAATTGGTGATTTTTTTGTTAATAGAATTATATCCGTTTTAAAATAACCCGCAGATCTTCGCCCACCATAACAACCGATTCAAATCGAAAATTTGGCGCCATTGACAGATTCTGTAAGTTAGGCAATATGCACATATCTTTTGCATTATGACCAAGTAATTTAGGCGCGTAATAGATAATCAATTCATCAACTAAGTTTTGTTCTATTAGAGCACCAGCTAGCTGAGCACCCGCTTCAACCCAGACAGAATTAATACCTTTTTGAGCTAAAATTGTCATTAAATGCACTAAATCAATATTATTGTTTGGTGAGGATTCAACTATTAATTGGCTGTTAGGCTTATTGATGGAAATAGCTTGCTTCCGCACTACCCATATTTCGCCTAATTGCTTAAAAAGATTCTCATCACCGGTTAATTTATTTTGGCCATCAATAATGACCCGAATGGGCTGCCGAATTTTTTCGGCGCAATAAACCTGTTTTATGTTATCAGGTAATTCGGCATGTCTCACTGTTAAACTCGCATTATCGGTTTGTACCGTCATACGGGTACTTAAAATACAACTTGCCTGTGCCCTAAATTTTTGTACATCTTGCCTTGCCGTGCTTGATGTGATCCACTTGCTTTCACCCGATGCCATTGCCACTTTACCATCAAGAGAAGTAGCAAGTTTAAGTTGTACATATGGCAATCCAGTTCGCATTCGTTTTAAAAAGCCTTGATTGAGAGTTTCAGCCTGCCTATCTAATACCCCAACAACCACCTCAATTCCCGCATCACGCAATCGTTTTATACCATTGCCCGAAACATTTGGATTAGGATCTTGCATGGCAATAACAACACGCTTAATTTGCGATTTGATTAAAGCATCAGCACAAGGTGGCGTTCGACCAAAATGGCTACAGGGTTCTAGTGTTACGTATGCTGTTGCATCTTTAGCATTATTCCCCGCCATTTGTAGTGCATAAACTTCGGCATGTGGGAGCCCTGCTTTTTGATGATAGCCTTTACCAATGATTTGATTGTCTTTCACAATCACACAACCAACATTAGGATTAGGTGATGTGGTAAAACGACCAAGCTTAGCTAGCTCAATCGCTTGTTGCATATAAAAATAATCATTGTCGTTTATCATCGTCATCTGGGGTATTATTTCTGTTGTAACTTGGCAATTTCATTACTAAATTGTTCGATATCATCAAAACTAAAATAGACCGAAGCAAAACGAATATAAGCAATTTTATCTAAGTTTTTGAGTTCTTCAATCACATAGTTACCAATTAATTTTGCTGGAACTTCACGTTCACCAGTTGCTCTAATTTTAGATTTTATACGTGTAATGGCATCTTCAATAGCATCAAAACTCACTGGGCGTTTTTCAAGTGCCCTTTGGATGCCATTACGTAATTTATCCTCATTAAATGGTTCACGAACTTTATTGCTTTTAATGACATTAGGCATAATTAATTCAGCAATTTCAAATGTGGTAAAACGTTCATTGCACTCGACACACTGGCGGCGGCGGCGAACTTGATATCCTTCACCGACAAGACGTGAATCAATCACCTTTGTATCATCTGCATTACAAAACGGACAGTACATAACAATATCCTTATAATGACATAATTAAGCTTACAATAGCTGAAAATTTTAATTTAAACAAGGTTGATTAGTATCTTCTATCTTTAGATCGGCTAGTATAAGTAAATTTAAGCGTTGAACATAAAGATGATGACAGTGAGGATAAAATTGGCTATTCAATGAAATAAACAAATATGGAGCACTATCATTAAGTAAAAAATGCCGTCGCCTATTGGGCAACGGCACAATATTTACCAATCTAAGTTAATTAAAAAATCACGTAATTTGGCAAAATCATCAGGCATATTATGGGAAAGTAATGTCATATCTGCTCGTTCCGCTAGCGCTTTTGGTAGTGGAATTGACTTGCCAAGAATATCTTCAACTACTTCTTTAAATTTAGCTGGATGGGCCGTACCTAAGAATAGACCATATTCACCATCTTGCAGTTGATCACGTAATGCACGGTAGGCAATTGCACCATGGGGCTCTGACAAATAATTTTTTTCATTAAGTTCGCGAACGGTCTGTTTAGCAACTTCATCAGACACAGCAGCATGACCAAGTGATTTAAGTGCCCAACCTGCTCTTTTATAAATTTCCTCAATTCGAGGCCAATTATTAGGTTGGCTAACATCCATTGCATTAGATAGCGTTGCAACTGTTGCGTGAGGTTCCCATTTCCCAGTTTCTAAATATCTTGGTACGGTATCATTCGCATTTGTTGCAGCAATAAACCGTTTAATTGGTAAGCCCATTGTTTTTGCTAGTAAACCAGCAGTCAAATCACCAAAATTACCGCTTGGTACTGAAATCACAAGTTGTTCACGTTGCTTAGGCGTTAGTTGTGCGTAAGCTTCAAAGTAATAACAAATTTGTGCTAGTAATCGACTAATATTGATAGAATTAGCAGAATTCAAACCAATGTTAATTTTTAATTCTTCATCATCAAATGCCTTTTTAACTAATGCTTGGCAAGCGTCAAAGTCGCTTTGAATCGCAATTGTATGGATGTTATCACCAAGTGTACAAAAAAGTTTTTCTTGTAATGGGCTAATTTTTCCCTCAGGATATAAAATTACGACCCGAATATTAGGTAAATGATAAAATGCATGGGCGACAGCAGCTCCAGTATCACCAGATGTAGCGGTTAAAATAGTAATTTTTTTATCTGCAGCAACTTGCACTAATGCTTGCGCCATAAAACGTCCACCAAAATCTTTAAATGCGAGCGTTGGTCCGTGATAGAGTTCTAGGGAGCCAATATCTGCTTCTACTGATTTTACAGGTGCAGGAAATTGGAACGCATTTTTAACAAGCCTGTGCATATCATCAAAGCTGATCTCATCGCCAATAAAAGCGGATAAGATTTTAGCACTACGAGTGACAAAATCGAGTTTTAATAATGATTCAATTTCGTTTATAGAAAACTTAGGTAGCTCTTGAGGGAAGAATAAACCTTGCCCTTTTCCTAATCCTTGTTGTACCGCATCAGCAAAACTAACTTGCTGGTAATGATCTTTTAAGTTATACAATTTCATAATATATTCCAGTTATCTTTATGCTTTAATTTTGTGCTCTTTCTGATGTCAACTTAATTAGTGAAAAGTTGGCGTCTTCTTAGGTTTAATCCAATTTTTTATAATCAATAAACTTAGATCACTCTTGCACCTTGGCTATCTATTTTACAAATATGGGTAAAACCTTCATCATTTTGTAAATAACAATGTTTAAGCAGTAATTCAATTTGCTGAGCAGTTTCAAGTTTATCGGCAATCACAAATATTGTTGGACCAGAACCAGAAATACCCGATGCCAACGCACCAAGTTGTTTAACCCGTTTTTGTGTTTCATCAAAGTGAGGCAATAGCTGTTTGCGATACGGCTCAGCAATATTATCAAAAAGCATTGTCGCAGCTAGCTTAGATTGCTTGGTATAACAAGCATGCAAGAACCCGCCAACATAGCGCCCATGCGCTACACAATCAGCTTTTTGATACTGGGCAGGTAATATTGCGCGCGCATCAGCGGTTGAAACCTTAATGCCTGGATATGCCATAACCCAGTACCAATCTTCAAAATGAGGTATCGATTCACTAATGATGCCCATTTCATCAAGGATAAGTTGCATTCCGCCCAAATAGCAGGGCGCCACATTATCATAATGCACACTACCGGAAATCCGCCCTTCAAGTTCCCCCATCATTGAAAGCATTTCAAACTCATTAAATGGTTTATCAAAAAACTCATTTAAGGCAACAAACGCCCCAACCACAGAGCAAGCACTTGATCCTAGTCCCGAGCCAATTGGCATATTTTTTTCAAGCGTCATACTAACCGGTAACGTTCTACCCATTGCTTGGCAGAAGCGTTGCCAACATTGAAATACAATATTATATTTGGGATCGCGTGGTAGTTTTTTAACAAATTGTCCTTTGCTAGTAAGAGAAAATTCCTTCGCAGATTCAACGGTAATACAGTCCCCCAGCATCGCACCACTAATAGGGCTAATTGCTGCACCTAATATATCAAAGCCAACACTAATATTGGCCATTGATGCTGGAGCATAAACAGTTAAAGATTTATGATTCATTTAACCTCCAATTTTGCCTGATGTTGTCCGTAAAATATCAGCAAAAACTCCTGCTGCTGTGACATCATTCCCTGCCCCATAACCACGTAAGACCAAAGGAATTGGTTGATAATAACGTGTATAAAATGCTAAGGCATTTTCGCCATTTTTGACTTTATAAAGCGGATCTTCACTATCAACAGCTTCAATTCTAACACTGCATTGATTGTTTTCTATGCTACCAACATAACGTAATACTTTGCCTTCTTTTGCCGCTTGTTCTGATTTTGCTTTAAACTCTAAATCTAATTGCGGTAATTTAGCCATAAACTCATCAATACTACCTTGTGCATATTGATCAGGTAAAACTGATTCAACTTCGATTTGATCAAGCTCTAATTGTAATCCTGCTTCTCGAGCTAAAATTAATAGCTTTCTAGCGACATCTGTACCCGATAAATCATCACGAGGATCAGGTTCAGTAAAGCCTTTTTCTTTTGCCAATTTAGTAGCTTCAGACAATGACATTCCCTCATCAAGTTTTCCAAAAATAAAAGAGAGCGAACCTGATAATATGCCAGAGAATTTAATTAGCTCATCCCCAGCATTAAGTAGATTTTGTAAATTTTCAATAACGGGTAAGCCAGCTCCAACATTGGTGTCGTACTGAAATTTACGTTTACTTTTTTCGGCTTCTTGACGTAAACGTAAATAATAAGCCATTGAACTTGTATTTGCTTTTTTATTTGGCGTGACAACATGAAAACCATTGGCTAAAAAGTCTGCATATTTATCAGATACTTCACTACTAGAAGTGCAGTCCACTAAAATTGGATTGAGTAACCGATTATTTTTTGAAAACTCAATAATACTATCTAATGTGTAGTCATTTTCACTGTGTTTGATTTGCTCTCGCCAATTAGTAAGATCAATACCATCGCGATTAAGCACGCTATGTTTAGAATTAAATAGCCCACAAACATGCAAATCAACTTGTTTATTTTTTAGCCATTTCTGTTGGCGTCCGATTTGATCAATTAATGCGCCTCCAACACCACCAACACCAATCACAAACACATCAAGCATTTTATCAGTACCAAATAACATCTGATGTGCAACACGTACGCCCATCACGGCAACATCATTATCAACCACAACTGAAATAGATCTTTCAGATGAACCTTGTGCAATCGCGACGATATTAATATTGGCTCTAGCAAGCGCTGTAAAAAAGTTAGCCGATAAGCCTCGCAATGTCCGCATACCATCACCGACAACAGAGATAATTGCCTGTTTTTCGATTATCTCAATTGGTTCAAGTAACCCATCTTTTAACTCTAAAAAAAACTCATCACTTAATGCTTCTTCAGCGCGATACAGTTCAGTTTGAGGTACACAAAAGCTAATACTGTATTCGGATGATGATTGTGTAATAAGTACAACTGAAATACCTGCATAAGACATTGCAGAAAAAACTCGGGCCGACATGCCAACCATGCCTTTTAATCCAGGACCTGAGACATTGATCATTGCCATGTTATTTAAATTAGTGATACCTTTTACAGGTGTTGTTGAATCAACCACATTAGCACCAATAAGTGTTCCTGGTGCATCAGGGTTATTCGTATTTTTAATTAAACAAGGGATCTGAAACTGTGCAATAGGTAAAATAGTTCTAGGATGAAGTACTTTTGCACCAAAATATGAAAGCTCCATGGCTTCTTGATAAGACATCGTTGTAAGCAGTTTAGCATCTGGAACAATACGGGGATCACAAGTATAAACACCATCAACATCTGTCCATATTTCACAGCTATTAGCGCGTAAGCATGCCGCTAGTACCGAAGCTGAATAGTCTGAACCGTTACGCCCAAGAACAACTAACTCGCCTTTCTCATTACCTGCTGTAAAGCCAGGCATTAAAATAATATGATCTTGTGGGATACGCATTTCACTAATTCGGTGTGAAGACTCTGCAATATCGACCGTCGATTCTAAATAGCTACCTTCGGCAACTAACATAGCGACTGGATTGATTACTGTAACTAAATGCCCCTTAGCCTTTAGTAGTTCTTCCATAATGGCAATAGAAAGTTTTTCACCACGGCAGATAATTGATGCATTAATGCTATCAGGGCATTGACCTAATAAACCAATCCCCTCAAGCAATTGCTTAATATTATTTAATTCATCAAGCACAAAACGCTTCATCTGTTCATAAGCAAAATTAGATTGTGCTTTTGCAATGCCTTCTAATAAATCAGCAAAGATTTTTTCAGCATCATAGATATTATTTTGTATATCTTGCCCTGCAACCGTTTTTTCTACCATTGCAACTAAATGATTGGTAATTTTAGCCGGTGCTGATAAAACGGCTGCGTTTTGCTCTTGCTTAGCATTATTTTCAATAATCTCTGCAACGCGTAAAAAACGTTCTGCGTTAGCGACAGACGTTCCTCCAAATTTTAAAACTTTCATATCACACCTTTACTTATTTTTCTAATTTATGCCCATTAAAACCCAAAATACCTTTTGCCAAAAAACCAGCAATTTAAAGAACATTACTATAAATATCAAAATGTTAAAATTTTATCTTTTATTTATTTTTATTCTTTTTGAACATACTTTTTATATAAACTAAAAACCCGCCTTTTTTGGCGGGTTTTTATATTTTTTAAGGAAAAATCAACCCGCCCTATATTGAATAATAGTGCCTAAGGTGCCAATAATGTTTGAAATAGTCGTTATCATTTTCATCACTTTCCTAACTCAATTAATACTTTAAACTCTAAAAACAAAACAGCCCGACATTTTCATGTCAGGCTGTAATTTTAAAAAACTTTTTTGCTGTTTTCGTACTCATTAACAACTTTATTCAAGGCTTGGTAGATACTTTCAGTATCTTGTTTTTTTAACGCTTCATCAAGAATATTGAGGTACGATAACATTAAATTTTGATTGTCTTCTGCAAACGTTGGCGATATTTCCTGATCTTCATATAGCATGACATAAGTACGCGCAAATCCAAAGATCAAAAAATAAACCGCTGCATTTTTTGAATCTTTTTGAATCAATGTCCGCATAGCATTGCGCAGTTTCACATAGCTATCTGTGCCAGGTAAGCTTGTTGAAAATGTTTTAATCACTTCAGTAAATGTCATTACCATTAACCTCAATCGAAATTACAAGGGAAAAGAATAGCAATCCAAAGAAAGAAGTGCAAGTCTATTTTGTTTTTCATATCTATTTTTTAAAATTAAAGAATATCGGTATTTATAATTTAATCCCGATGCCATTTGATTATTCATTTTCTTTGTAAACCGCTAATCCAGCTTGAGCTTGTGCAACAGGCATGATCTCAAGTGAATTGACATTAAAATGTGTTGGTGTATTAACTAGCCATGAGACAGTATTGGCAATATCGTCTGGGGTTATATAATCAATACCCTTGTATACGGCAGCTGCTTGTTCATTATTTCCATGAAATCTAACATTAGAAAATTCAGTACCTCCACATAATCCAGGTTCGATATTAGTCACTCTAATGTTTGTTCCTAAAAGATCGGTACGCAAATTAGCACTAAATTGTTTAACAAATGCTTTAGACGCACCGTATACATTTCCCCCTTTGTAAGCATAAGTACCAGCTACAGAACCAAGGTTAATGATATAACCAAAATTGCGCTCAACCATACTAGGCAAAAGCTGATGGGTCAAGTGGATTAATCCAATTATGTTAGTTTGGATCATTGTTTCCCAATCATTATAATCCGCTTGATAAGCAGGCTCTAACCCCAAAGCTAATCCAGCATTGTTAATTAAAATATCGACAGGTTGGAATTCTGTAGGTAGCTGCAACAATATTGACTCTACTGCATCTTTTTTTGTGACATCCAAAGTTAAAAAAATAAAGTTTCTTCCCAATTCATCGGCTAGCTTTTGTAATTTTTCTGCACGCCTAGCGACACCGACCACTTTATAGCCATCTGCAATTAGCTTACGACAAATAGCTTGCCCAAATCCAGAAGATGCACCAGTAACTAAAGCGATATTCATATTAAATCCCCTTATTGACTATATAATAATTTTAGTATATTTCCATAAATTTAATAGGCACAAACAAGAAAGTAGTAAATAAAAATAGACTGAAACACATACTTTTCTGAAAGTTTTTTACAAATTTATTTATGAAATTACTAATAAAAAACCCGCTAATTAAGCGGGTTGATATTTAACACTTCATTTAACGGGTTCTTCCATTGGCTCTTCATCTTTTAATGGAACAATCAAAGTATCAATATGGGTATTATTGATAAGTTGACGAGCAGAAGACATTAATTTACTCCAGAAATCCTGATGATGCCCACACACCACCAGATCAATGTTATATTCGTGAATAGCTTCAATTAATACTTGGTCAAATTCCCCATTGCCTGAAAGAGTATGGGCAATAGGATAGCCTGCATCATCCGCTAATTTATTTAATGCAAGATGTGCATCTTCAGTGATACGATCTTTCATATCATTCATATTGATATCAACTAACCCCGTGTAAAGATCTGAATAGTTAATACCAACATGAATCAATGATATTTGAGCATTATATGGCCTAGCCATTGAAACAGCTTTTTCGACTAGAACTTCACTTTCAGGTGATAAATCTACAGCGACTAATATATGTTTATAAGCCATGATACTTTACTCCTTCCTATTTTTAACGCTCAAGTAAATTGAAAATCAGTACTCTACTTTTACTACTAAATCAATTTTTGAGCAAGCCAAAAAAGTGATCCAGATAACAAAATCGAAATTGGAAGTGTTAAAATCCATGTTAATGCAATACTTTTAATGGTTTTACTTTGCACCCCCCCACCATCAACAATCATCGTCCCCGCAACCGATGAAGAAAGAACTTGAGTTGTTGATACTGGCATGCCAGTGTAACTTGCAATCCCTATTGATAAAGCTGTTGTGATTTGTGCCGATACACCTTGTGCGTAAGTCATGCCTTTTTTGCCAATCTTTTCACCGATAGTAATAGCCACACGACGCCAACCAATCATCGTCCCTACTGCTAATGCTGAGGCAACCGCAACAATAATCCAAATTGGGGCATACTCTACCGTCTTAAGTAAATCATTTTTTAAAGATTTAAGATATTGTTTATCTTCTGATGATACATTCGGTTGTTTAGCAACATGAGATACTGTATCAGATAGACATAACAATATACGTCTAGTTTGAGATCGTTGTTCAACAGTCAGTGAGTCGTAATCATTTATTTTGTTAAATAAATGATTAGCAATATCTAATGTGATAAATGACCGAGAATAATCACAATGATATTTATTCAAATCGCCTTCTGGAATACTGGTGTCTAACGCAGGTTGAGTACCAATTATCGTATTTAAATCATTGTTATGAGTAACAAAGTACTCTTGAATATTGTGAATCGCATTGCGCGTATTTGCAATATCATAGGTAGAGGCACTCATGTTAACAATAAAGCCAGCTGGCGCAATGCCCATTAATACTAACATCAATAAGCCGATACCTTTTTGACCATCATTAGCACCATGCGAAAAACTCACACCAGCAGCTGAAATTATAAGCATAATGCGGATCCAAAAAGGAGGCTTTTTTTTGCCATAGAGCTTTTCACGTTGTTCTGGTGTCATGAAAATACGTTCTCGTTTTTTACTACTTTTTTTACTTTGACTTTTACGAGTCCAATATTTCCGCAGTAAAAAGATCATCAAGCCAGCAACCACAAGACCAACAACAGGGGAAACAATTAATGATAAAAAGATATGAATCATCTTAGGAATATTAAGGGCATCTATTATTGATGTATCCATAATAAATGCATTAGTAAGTGCCACACCAATAATTGAACCAATTAGGGTATGTGAGCTTGACGCTGGAATACCAAGATACCATGTTCCAAGATTCCAAATAATAGCTGCAAATAAAATAGAAAAGACCATAGCAAGCCCATGTGATGAACTTACATTAAGTAATAAATCTGTAGGTAGTAGATGAACTATGGCATAAGCCACACTAAGACCACCAAGCAAAACCCCAAAAAAGTTAAACATACCAGCCATAAAAACAGCAAGTTGTTCTTTTAAGGCTCTTGTATAAATAACTGTTGCAACAGCATTAGCTGTGTCATGAAATCCATTAATTGCTTCATAAAAGAGAACAAAAAACAGCGCCAAAACCAATAGCATAATGGTCGAAAATTCTAATTCAGCAAATAGATGTAACATAACATATCTCTCTGTTGTTAATAGCGCGCCTATTATCCTTGAGAATAGTGTAATGAGCAAAACAATTTTTAAATTTTTCGTTTTGCATAATGCGCAGCTAAAATAGCGCAAATCATTAATTGAACTTGATGAAAAATCATTAAGGGTAAAATCATTATTCCTATTATCGACATAGGAAAGATAATACTTGCCATAGGAATACCACTGGCTAAGCTTTTTTTGGAACCACAAAACACAATAGTGATTTCATCTTCTTTATTAAAACCCAGTAGTCTTGCACCATAAGTTGTTATAAATAAAACAATAGTTAACAACACTATTGAATAAAAGATAATTGCTAGAAGTGATAACAAGCTAATTTGAGACCAAATGCCATTAGCAACGGCATCACTAAAGGCTACATATACAACTAATAGAATAGAGAATCGATCGGTTTTAGAAATGGCACTTTTATATTTATCTACCCATTTGCCAATAAAGCGTCTTGATAAGTGACCAAGTACAAATGGTAACATAAGTTTTAACATGATAGAAGTGATAGCATCTAGCATATTCATAGAATTTGAAGCTTGAGTATGCATCAATAAACTCACTAAAACAGGGGAAATAAATACTCCCAATAAAGTTGATGCTGAAGCACTACAAATTGCAGCAGCCACATTGCCTTTTGCTATTGAGGTAAACGCGATAGCAGATTGAACGGTTGCCGGTAATACACAAAGATAAACAAAACCCAAATAAAGATTTTGTGATAAGAAAGTGGGAACTAAAACTTGCATCATCACCCCAAGGATCGGGAAGATAACAAAAGTAGTCATAAAAATAACTAAATGCAATCGCCAATTTTTTATACCAATGACAATTGCTTGAAAAGAGAGCTTGGCGCCATGCATAAAAAAGAGTAAGCCAATAGCAAAGGTTGTGAGGTTTTCAAAAAAAACTTTGGTTTGCCCCTCACATGGGAAAAAACTTGCTGTAATAACAACGCAAATTAGCGTTAATAAGAATGGATCAAGTTTAAAACGTTGGAGTATATTCATAGCTTTTAGCTTAATTAGTTAAAAAAATCGCCACAATTGTGGCGATCTAAATAGAAAATAAAATTTATTCTAAGAAACTACGAAGCACATCGGATCGACTTGGATGGCGTAACTTACGCAAGGCTTTAGCTTCAATTTGACGAATACGTTCACGTGTGACATCAAATTGTTTACCGACCTCTTCTAGCGTATGATCTGTATTCATATCAATACCAAATCGCATACGTAACACTTTGGCTTCCCTTGGCGTTAAACCAGATAAGATATCACGCGTTGCACTACGCAAGCTTTCAGACGTAGCTGCATCTAACGGTTGCTCAAGAGCGGTATCTTCAATAAAGTCACCTAAATGGGAATCTTCATCATCTCCAACAGGTGTTTCCATTGAAATAGGTTCTTTAGCAATCTTCAGCACCTTACGAATTTTGTCTTCTGGCATTTGCATGCGCTCTGACAACTCTTCAGGCGTTGGTTCACGACCAATCTCTTGTAACATCTGACGTGAAATACGGTTTAGTTTATTGATTGTTTCAATCATATGCACTGGAATACGGATTGTTCTTGCTTGATCGGCAATAGAACGAGTAATAGCTTGCCTTATCCACCAAGTTGCATAGGTTGAAAATTTATAACCCCGGCGATATTCAAACTTATCAACCGCTTTCATCAAACCTATATTACCTTCTTGGATAAGATCTAAGAATTGTAATCCACGGTTAGTATATTTCTTCGCAATAGAGATAACAAGGCGTAAGTTAGCTTCAACCATTTCTTTCTTAGCACGACGAGCTTTAGCTTCACCAATAGACATGCGTCGATTAATATCTTTAATTTGCTCAATAGAAAGATTAGTTTCTGTTTCAATTTGCTGTAATAGATTGATCTGAACTTGAATAGGCTCTTCAAATTCTTTCAAACTTACAGCAAATGCACTTTTAGCAGTTAATGCCTTTTGATACCAGTTCATGTTATTTTCATTACCAGTAAAATGCGTCATAAACTGCTTTTTCGGCATTTTGCATTGTTCCACACAGATCTTCATAATGGCACGTTCATGAGTTCTAACGCGCTCCATCATGCTTCTCATATTATTAACAAGAATATCAAACTGCTTAGCAACTAAACGAAATTGTTTGAATATTTCTGATAGATTTTCAATTTCTTTTTGCGCTTTTTTATGAGCACGACCATATGTTTTAATAGCCTCTGAAGTTTTATCATGTTGCTCTTTTAATTCAGCAAATTTAGCTTTTGCCACTTCAGGATCGATAGAAACATCATCGTCAGTTGAAGCATCGCTTTCTTCGTCCTCATTATCATCATCGCTATCATCAATTTCAATTTCAGTTTCACTAACTTCTAAATCTTCAGGTAGTTCTTCCGCGATTTCTTCAGCATTCGGATCAACAAAACCTGTAATCAAATCAGATAAGCGAACTTGTCCACTTTCGATTAAATTATATTGCTCTAAAAGATAAGTAATGGCTTCTGGATATTCCGATACTGAAGTTTGAACCTGATTAATACCATCTTCAATACGCTTAGCAATATCGATTTCGCCTTCACGCGTTAACAGTTCAACTGCCCCCATTTCACGCATATACATACGAACGGGATCAGTTGTTCTACCAATTTCTGACTCAACATTAGATAACACTAATGCTGTTGCTGCTTCAACGGCCTCTTCATCAGGGACATTATCTGAAAGTAATAACTCATCAGAATCTGGGGCTTCTTCAAGAACTTGAATCCCCATATCATTAATCATTTGGATAATATCTTCAATCTGATCTGAATCAATAATCTCTTCAGGCAAGTGATCGTTGACATCAGCATAGGTCAGGTATCCTAGCTCCTTACCTCGAATGATTAGGAGTTTTAGCTGTGATTGAGAATTTTGCTCCATAAAAGGTATCCACTTTAGTTATTTGGTCATCTATATTATATATGTAGAATAATATCTGAAATCTACATGTACCCTATATATTTAGTCTTTTTTTGATAAAACAAGTATTAAAGTCGCCAATTCTTTTTTCTCTACGGTACTTAAACCGGAGACTCTCTCTTTTGCGATTAGTTCATCTTGCCTTTGGGCGAGTATGTTATCATACAACTCTTTTAAAGTATGTGAAAAAGTTGAATCTATTTCATCATCTTGATAATGACACTCCCAGGTTGATAAACGATTTAATTGTTTATAAAACGGTCTATCTATACACTCTGTTAATATTTGTGCTGTGGTTATATTGGGATAACGTTGACATAATTCAAGTAATTCAATGAAGATGTCTATACCTGCCATTTTAACTTGGCGAATCACATTAATATCAGAAACTTGCTCAGCAAGATTAGGATATTGAAGTAATAATCCAATTAAAACACGCATAGTGGTTAATTTCATTTGCGATACAGGGGCTTTTTCTTTCGCCTTTTCATCACCTTTAGATCGATTATCATTCATTAATTGCTCTAGATGAGAGACATCAAGCAAACCTAAATAATTGCCAAGTTTTTGTAATAAATTTAATCTGAAAGCTTTTGCCTTAATTTGATCAAGTAGCGGTAATGCTAGCGAGCTCAGTTTTGCTTTTCCTTCAGCAGTTTTTAAATCAACCTGTTTCAAAAGTTCATCAAATAAAAACTTTGATAAATTTGAGGCTTCATTTAAATATTTTTCAAAACCCGCTTTACCAACTTTACGAACAAAACTATCCGGATCTTCATCTTGAGGTAAAAAAGCAAAGGTAATTTTCTTACCATCAATTAAGCAAGGCAATAACACATTAAGAGCTCGCCAAGCGGCACTTCGCCCAGCGTTATCGCCGTCATAACAAAATATTACCGAATCTGTTGCTCTAAATAATAACTTAATATGTTCTTCTGACGTTGCCGTGCCTAAAGCAGCAACTGCATAATCAATACCATATTGAGCAAGCGAAACCACATCCATATAACCTTCAACCACAATAAGCTGTTGAGGATTACGATTAACTTCTTGTGTTTCATAAAGTCCATAAAGCTGAAAACCTTTATGGAAAATTGGGGTTTCCGGTGAATTAATATATTTTGCAGAGTCATTAATGATAGTTCGTCCACCAAATGCTATCACGTTTCCTTGCCTATCACGGATAGGAAACATAATTCGTGCCCGAAAGCGGTCATATCGATTACCACTATCATTGGTTACAAGCATGCCTGCTTGTTCATAAAGCTTTGCTTCAGCTTTCGTTTTAACGATGTTTTGTGAAGTTAACCGCCAATCATTAGGGGCAAAACCAATTTTATACCTAGCGATAATTTCAGCATTAAGCCCTCGATTCTCAAGATATTTTTGTGCATCGATAGATGTTGGCAATGCTAATTGCTGCTGGTAGAAATCCGTAACTTTAGCCATCAAGGTATACAAATCACGGCGTACATTTCGAGATTCAATATGTTTGGATTGATCTATTTGATTGTTATCACTATCAATATAAGGTACTCGAATGCCCTGCATACTAGCCAATTCTTCGATAGCTTCAGGAAAAGACAACCGTTCATATTGCATTAAAAAATTAACAACTGATCCCGATGCACCACATCCAAAACAGTAATAGATCTGCTTTTTCTCATTAAGCGAAAAAGAGGCTGTTTTTTCATCATGGAAAGGGCAGCAACCAAAATAGTTATTCCCCTTTTTTTTCATTTTAACGCGCTTACTAATCACATCAAGAATGCTAGTTCGAGCAATGAGATCTAAAATGAAATCGCGGGGGATAAGACCTTTCATGATAAATTTTCAACCAATTTAGGTGTTATAGAAAGACAACAAGCCGTATCAAAAATACGGCTTGTTAGAATTCTTTATATTAAAAAGATAACAAATTGATTTTAATATCAATTCAATTTTTCAGTATAAATAATCTTAAAAATAATTAATATAGACGAGTGCGACGAGCGTTTTCTCTTTCTAATTTTTTAGCATGGCGTTTAACAGCTGCCGCTTTAGCTCGTTTACGAATAGTCGTTGGTTTTTCGTAAAATTCACGGTTACGAACTTCAGCTAAAATTCCTGCTTTTTCACAAGAACGTTTGAAACGACGTAATGCTACATCGAAAGGTTCATTTTCACGTACTTTAATTACTGGCATGTGCCTCTCACCTCAAATTTGTTTAATATCACAAGGGACTAAAATTTAGTGCGCAATTTTACCTCTAATCAATACATGTTGTAAAGTAAAAATTAGTATTATTGTAAGAGCGCAAATTAATTTGCTAAACAACATATAGCATCGGATAATAAATCAAATCTTATTAAGAATAAACAGGAGTTTTTCATGCCATCATTTACTGGTCAATATCCAACTCGCCGCTTACGTCGTAATCGTGCCCATGACTTTAGTCGTCGAATGGTTGCAGAACATAGCTTGACGGTCAATGACCTCATTTATCCAGTTTTTATTATTGACGGAAATAATGTTACTGAACCTATTACCTCAATGCCAAATGTAAACCGAATGAGTATTGATATATTACTAAACGAAGCAGAACAAGTTGCTAAATTAGGGATCCCTGTTCTTTCATTATTTCCTGCTATTGAACCTGCAAAAAAATCGCTACTTGCACAAGAGGCATATAACGAAAATGGTTTAGTACCGAAAGCTGTTCGCGCATTAAAAAAAGAATTTCCAGAGCTAGGTATACTCACTGATGTCGCACTTGACCCTTATACTACCCATGGGCAAGATGGTATTATTGACGAACAAGGATATGTGCAAAATGATATCTCTGTTGAAACACTAGTCAAACAAGCTTTAATGCAAGCAGATGCAGGGGTAGATATTATTGCACCAAGCGATATGATGGATGGACGAATCGGTGCAATACGTAATGAACTAGAAAAACACGGCTTTTTTAACACCCAAATTATGGCTTATTCAGCCAAATATGCATCAAGCTTTTACGGTCCTTTCCGCGATGCTGTTGGCTCTGCTAAAAATATTAAAGGAGGCAATAAAAAAACCTACCAACTCGATCCAGCTAACAGTGATGAAGCATTACAAGAAATTTATCAAGATTTAAGCGAAGGTGCGGATATGGTCATGGTTAAACCAGGTATGCCTTACCTTGATATCGTGCAAAGAGTCAAAGAAACCTTTGCTGTGCCAACTTTTGCCTATCAAGTTTCTGGCGAGTATGCCATGTTAACAGCAGCAATTGAAAATGGGTGGTTAGATGAAAAATCAGCGGTAATGGAGTCTTTGCTTTGCTTTAAACGCGCTGGTGCCGATGGTGTATTAACTTATTTTGCCAAACAAGTTGCTGAATGGCTACATCAACAAAAATAATATTTATTCAAATAAATAATAATTACGCTCTCCATATTTGGATGGCGTATTTATTCCGATAACGGACGTGAAAATCAAGGCACAGGCGAGCACCTATTTGTTAAAACGTGTAATAACCATTATATCAATCAAAAAGTTACAAAACCTGCCTGCCCGCAAACGAAGGGGAAATCGGAAAGAATGATACGAGCTTTAATATGGAAATATGGCATAATCAGCAAATATTTAAAGATTCAAAAGATAAGCAACAAAAACTTAATCGATTTATTAATTTTATAATACAGTTAAACCATATAAAGCGATTTCAGGGATAATGCCTTATGAGTTTCTAGAGGATTATTTTAATCATGAAGTGTAAACAACGCGACTTTTCCTACAAAATATCTAACATATCGAAGCACATTATCAATCATACTATTTAATAACAAGACAACTTTATTCTTAGCTTGGACATCGATTATAAAAAATAAGTTATTACTTATCCTTGGTTAATAGGGCGTGTTGATCTTTCGTGATTATTTTTTAGACGGCATGATGTGAGTTATAATAATTCTGCAAAAAACAACCATAACTCGAT
>NZ_WTEV01000016.1 GCF_009795885.1 Gilliamella sp. Pas-s25
TTTTTTAAAATTTTTGATCTCGCTTTCTAACTCACCGCCTGCTTGTCGCTGACTGCGTGTCAGTGGATGCGCATTATAGGGACTTAAAAAAATCATGCAAGGGGTTATTGTATAATTTATTCCTGTTTGCTTTTTTTTTACGCAATACACACTAAAAATAGACTAAAACCATACATTTTGATTAAAATTAATCCATAAATATTTAGCGAACTCATTATATTGTTTATAAGATTGAGCCAATAATTAAGATATTTCTTTTATTTTTTTAGGTAAATCTGCCAAACTATCAATTAGCCAATCAGCCTGAGCCAATGCTTCTTCAGTTATTGTATCGCCTGTTTTTACTAACACAGTCTTTTTAACGCCTGCTTTTTTACCCGATAATAAGTCCGATACTCTATCTCCCACCATATAAGAGTTAGCAATATCAATTTTTAGTTCTTTGGCTGCGGTCTGAATCATACCTGGGTTTGGCTTACGACATTCACAAGTATTAACTAACGGATCATGGGGACAATAATATATGCCATCTAAATCAACGCCTCTATCTTGTAATGACCAATCCATCCATTCAGTTAATGTATGAAATTGTTCTTCTGTAAATATATTTCTGGCAATACCTGATTGGTTGGTAGTGATAACTAATAAAAAACCCATTTTTTTGAGTTCTTGCATCGCATCAATGACACCATCAATAAAATGGAATTTATCAATTGTATGTACATAATTATAATCTATATTAATGGTACCATCTCGATCTAAAAAAATAGCCGGTTTCATTTTTTAATTTTTCCTTTTAATTTAGATATTACTCTAATCTTACATAGAATATTATTGATTGACTTAGATGTCTAGACGTCTTAATATTCATTTATTCATCTTTTTCTTTATACATTATGATACAACTACAACACATTTCGAAAACATTTGAGCATAATAAAACTCCCATTTATGCTTTAAAAGACATTAATATCCATGTTCCTAAAGGGCAGGTTTATGGTGTTATTGGCAAATCAGGTGCAGGGAAAAGTACGCTAATTCGTTGTATTAATCTACTTGAAAAGCCAACTAGTGGAGAAATACTTTTTGATAATCAAGACATTACAAAGCTATCAAATAGAAAATTAATTGAAATACGTCGAAAAATAAGTATGATTTTTCAACACTTCAATCTGCTTTCTTCCCGCACCGTATTTGATAATATCGCTTTTCCTCTTGAGCTGAATAAAACACCTAAAGCAACCATTAAGAAGAAAGTCAATGAGCTTATCAAACTCGTTGGATTAACAGAGAAAGCAAATGTTTACCCAGCTAATTTATCGGGCGGTCAAAAACAACGTGTTGCTATTGCCCGAGCTTTAGCAAGTGATCCCAAAGTACTATTGTGTGATGAGGCAACTAGTGCACTTGATCCTGAAACAACTCGTTCAATTTTGGCATTATTAAAAGATATCAACCAAAAATTGGGACTAACCATTTTATTAATTACGCACGAAATGGATGTAGTAAAACAGATTTGTGACCAAGTTGCGGTTATCAGTGATGGGAAACTAGTTGAACAATCATCAGTAGGTGAAATGTTTTCTAATGCGAAAACAGATATTGCGAGACAATTTATTCAATCAACCTTGCATCTTAATATTCCTGATGATTATTTAATAAGGCTGTCACCTGAGCATAAAGAAGGACTCAATCCTTTATTACGTTTAGATTTTACTGGAGTCTCTGTTGATTTGCCTTTATTATCACAAATCGCTAAAGAATTCGAGATTGAAAGTAACATTATTAGTGCGCAAATGGATTATGCCGGTGGAGTTAAGTTTGGCCTAATGCTCGCTGAAATGAAAGGGAAACAAAAAAGCATGGCATCAGTAATTCAGTTTCTAGAAAAAAATAATACTAAAGTAGAGGTGCTAGGCTATGTTTGATTTTATTCCCTCTTTTAAACCTTTTGAATCACTATTTCGATACTTAACTCAATACAATTTCTGGGCTGATTTTGTTGCTTTTTGTTCATCCTTTAATGGTTTTAATGAAGCAATGCTATTCAAAATGGCGCAAGCAACAGATGAAACCCTTTTTATGGTCATCTTATCAGGTTTTTGGGGAACGATAATTGGATTACCCATTGGCATATTACTCTACACAACTCGTAAAGGACAAATATTAGATTGTTATGTTGCTAATAGCGTTATCTCATTTATTACTAATGTATTTCGTTCAATCCCTTTTATCATATTAATTGTATGGATTATTCCTTTCACCACTATTTTAATGGGCACCTTTATTGGTAAACAAGCTGCAGTCGTTCCATTAAGTATTGGCGTATCACCATTAATTGCACGTATGATTGAAAATGCATTATTAGATGTGCCCAAAGGATTAATTGAAGCGGCTCGCTCAATGGGGGCAACACCACTCCAAATTATATATAAGGTTTTATTACCTGAGTCATTACCTGTAATTGTCAATAGTATGACAATTACCTTAATTACCTTGACAGGATACATTGCAATGGCCGGAGCCGTTGGTGCTGGAGGTCTTGGTCAACTTGCGATTCAATATGGCTACAATGGCTACAAGCCTGCTATAATGAACACAGTTTTAGTTATATTAATTATTATTGTCTTTATTATTCAATTTATTGGCAATAGGATTGTTAAACGCGTTACACATCATTAATTTTGGAGAAATATATGTCTATTAAAAAGCTAGCACTGATTACCACATTAGTAAGTGCATTTTTTTTAACTGGCTGTGATAATAATAAACAACCGGCCACAGCAGATAATAAACCAGCGGAGCCAGCTAAAGTGAGCACGCTTAAAGTGGGAGTGATTTCAGGTCCTGAACAAGAAGTTGCTGAAGTAGTTAAACAACAAGCGAAAGATCTTTATAATCTAGATGTTGAACTTGTTATTTTTAACGATTACGTAACCCCAAACCAAGCATTAAATGATGGCTTAATTGAGGTAAATGCTTTCCAGCATAAGCCTTATTTAGATGAACAAATGAAAGAACGTGGTTATCAATTAGCTGTAGTAGGTAATTCATTTGTTTATCCTATTGCAAGCTATTCTCATAAATTAAAACCCATTGATGAATCTGTGGAAACTGGTGAAGGTGTAAAAGTCACATCACCACGTGGTGAAACCTTCTTCATTCCGGCTAATTCAACTATTGCTATTCCTAATGACCCAACAAACTTAGGTCGATCTTTACTTTTATTACAACATGAAGGAATGATTACAGTTGATAAATCTAAAGGTTTACTGCCAACTGTACTTGATATTACAAGTAATCCTTATAACTATAAGATTTTAGAACTTGAAGCGCCAATGTTACCTCGCTCATTAGATGATGCACAAGTTGATCTAGCAATCATTAATAACGCCTTTGCAGGACAAGCAAACTTAACGCCAAGCAAAGATGGGATTTTTGTTGAAGATAAGGAATCGCCATATGTCAACATTATCGTTTCGCGTGAAGCGGATAAAGATAACGAAAACGTGAAAAACTTTGTTAAAGCATACCAAACAGAAGCTGTTGCACAAAAAGCAGACCAAATCTTTAATGGTGGTGCAATTCGTGGTTGGTAATAATCTACCAATAACGATTGATTAATCTCAATTCCGCCGATGTTTATATCGGCGGAAAATGAATATAGAGATAATAAATTAAGTAACTAAAAAATTCGCTACCCGCTACCCATTAATAAAATCATCAACGAATAATGACATATCAAATTGAACCAATCGGCATTATCCGTTCACCTTATAGTGAAAAATTTGCCGTTCCAAGACAACCCAATTTAGTTAGTGCTGGGCAAGGTGAACTATATTTATTAACCCCTTATAATGATCCTATTAGTGTTAAAGGATTAGAACAGTTTTCACATTTATGGCTATTATTTCTATTTCACCACATCGCTCCTGAAAAATGGGGATTAACAGTTCGGCCGCCTCGTTTAGGTGGTAATAAAACGATGGGTGTATTTGCTAGCCGATCACCATTTAGACCGAATCACATTGGATTGTCAGCCGTTGAATTAAAAGATATTGTCGTTGAAAATAAACAGGTTATTTTAAAATTAGGCAGCCTTGATTTAGTTGATGGTACCCCCATTATTGATATCAAACCTTATCTTCCTTATTGTGATAGCCATTCAGAAGCACATGCAGGATACGCACAATCCATTCCAGAAAAAAAACTAGCCGTAGCATTTTCACAAAAGGCACAATTAGTTTTAGAGCTACAAAAACAAAATTATCCTCAACTCACTGAATTAATTACACAAGTCATTTCTCAAGATCCAAGGCCGGCCTATAAACAAAAGAACCCTAATGAACAAACATATGGACTTACACTCTACCATTTTAATATTAGATGGAGAATCATCACTCAATATGCACTTGTTGAAGATATCTATGTAGGTAGTAAGTAAAAAATCTTCATTAGTCTAAAAATTTTAAACTGAACAAATTTCTTAACTATTTTCAATGGCAAATAGGTTTACCAATATTTTTAACAAGATTGTTATACAAAACCGTCAAAAATAGCTTGGCATCTTTTTGGTCTTCTGTTAAATTGAATATAAGTTTAATTCCCTATATTCCACTTTACCATTAAGGTTATTAATAACCTTAATGGTATTTTTCTAAGAAAAATTAATGATAATGTATGTTACTTTTGCTTCTCATTTCAGCAATATCGATTGTATCAAATAGATAATGTTTACCACAATAATCGCAATGAATATCAATCTTACCATTATCCTCCCTTAGGATTTCATCAATTTCATTATCAGGTAAAGTCATTAAACTATCTTCACAACGTTGACGTGAACACCCACACTTAAATGTAATATCATGTGTTTCAAAAAGACGCACTTCCTCTTGGTTATATAACCGATATAAAATCTCATCAGTAGAAAGTTGAAATAACTCATCGCTCGTAATTGTCTCGGTTAATGCGCTAAGATGCTCAAATGACTCGGCAGTATTCTCATTGGCAGGCAAAACTTGCAATAAAATACCAGCAGCCATTGGCTTATTATTATGTACTCCCGTTTTAACAAATAAGCGTGTAGGAAGTTGCTCTGATTGCATAAAATAGTTTTCGATACAACCAATAAGCGTCTCTTTTTCTAGTCCAACGATACCTTGATAACGTTCACCATGCTTTGGTGTAATAGTAATAACAATATAACCATTGCCAACCATATCTTTAAGCGCAGCATCATCAGCAATATCACCATTAACCCGAGCAACACCACGTAGCTGCTGTTGATCATTGCCATTAACAACCGCTAAAGATAACGCGCCATCACCTTGCAATTGAACAGCAATATCCCCTTCAAATTTTAGTGTTGCCGTTAATAGACTAGTTACAACCAATAATTCACCAAGTAATTTTTGTACCGCTATTGGGTATGCATGATTATCTAAAATCGCTTGATATGTTTGTTCAAGACGAGTAATTTCACCCCGAATAGGATGATTATCAAATAAAAACCGATTTAGCGTATCCATCTTAATTGTTGTCACCTTGTTGCCTATCATATTTAAATTTAATCAAATTACGCCGCTCCTTTTTATCCGGTCTTCTATCAGGATGCGGCATTGTCAATGCGTTAAGCTTACGTGCTTGTGCTATTGCTTCTCGTTTAGCAATACTATCGGGTGTTTCTTGATAAAGTTGTTGAGCTTCAATGGCTGTTCTTCGTTGTTCATTAATAGCTAAAATTTGAATTGTTTTTTGATCCGAACCTTGGCGAAGTGTTAAAATTGCACCGACTTCAACAATTTTACTTGGTTTAGTACGTTGACCATTGTAATGCACTTTACCACCCTCAACCATTTCGCGAGCTAATGATCGAGTCTTATAAAATCTTGCAGCCCAAAGCCATTTATCTAATCTAACAAGAACCATTACACCCTCATATTACACTTAATTATTGAGTTAATTTATACTCAAATGCACATAATACCTTAAACATCTTAACAAGTTATATAAGGATGCTTTTGTAAAAATCAATGATCATGATTGATGATATAATCATTCTCGTTTGTAGATAATGTCCCCGAAAAACTAAATGGTAGTAACTTACCGTGTAATTTAGTGGAATAATTTAAAGCTTTTGGTGGTTGTTTTACCAGTTTCCAGTTTTCTAGCAATGCACTTGTGATACCATAAGCATTAAACTGTAAAGATAATGGTTCATTTTGCGATAGATCGATATTTGCTTTTGATTCAATCATTCCACCACTCACTAAAGAGCTAAAAGTCAGCAAAGCATGGTTTTGAGCATCAAATTTAACAACCAGATCGGGATAACGAATATTAATTCGATTAAACGATCCTTTTTCAGATTTTAAAAAGGCCGTTCCTGAAAAAATGCCTAATTGTTGATCTTTCGCTAAGGTCACATTTGTACCTGAAACTTGAAAGTTATATAGATTAAAAGGGAAATCACTGTGCTTTCCAATTATTAAACTTTGCAAAATAGCCAACTTACCAACTTGGATATTCCTAAAAATATTAGGTAACGCAGCTAATTCTATTTTTTCAGGCATTTCATAAATAATATCCGCTAAGGTTAATTGTTCTAAATGCAAAGTATTATCTTTCCATTTTCCAACAAAATTGATACTACCTTTATTCCATTTTGCTAGTGCTTTTTGAATTGCCACTTCTTGGTCATTGGATGATAATTGCACTAATACTGACGAAAATAATTCATCATGCCAAACAATATGATCAGCAGTAAAAATAAAAGCACTTTGATCAAAGTTCCACTGTTTATCATAACAAAGATTAGTCGCTACAATATTGCCTTTTTCAATTAAAAAGCTAGGTAACTGTATGCTGCTTTCAAATATTAGTAATTGTTTGATCATCAACTTTGGCAGCACATGAGAATATTTATTAAGTACATCATCTTTCGCTGATTGCCAGTTTATATTGTACAACTTTAATTGATCAATATTTAAACTATTGTCCGTAAGGATTTTTAATTTACTGACAAAAAAACCATCATTAACATTTCCACCTAAATTAGTTATGGTTGTTACACCATCTCGATGGAATCCTTGAATGAGCAGTGATTTTATTGGGATTTGCTTTACTAAAACCTCTTGCGACGTAAAATCAAATTGGTATTTATCCGCGCCTGATGAAGCAAAGGGTTTAATGCCTCCATTGATTTGGGTGAACGAAAGAGTTTCCTTTCCATTATTAACCAGAATATTCGCATTTGAATTGACAAATTTTAACGTATTGGTTGAAAAGTCATAATGACTAAATTGCGTATCATTAATATTAATATTGCCATTAATGACGATAACATAGTTAAAATGAGATAATTGCCAAAGATTACCTTTATCTAATCCTACAACTAATTTAGGAATATTAACAAGCTCTTGTCTATTGGAGCTGACAACAACATCATCAAAAACTAATTCATAGGAATTTGAAAATGAGTGATGAACTCTGCCGATTGAAATTTTATAAGAACTTAATTTGGATAATTGCTGACTGACTATCTTGGCACCTAAAGAGGTTTGCACAACAAAATAAGACAATAATACCAAAAACCAGACAATAGATAGGGAGATGATTATGTAAAACCGTAATCGTCGCATAAATAAATTTAATTGTTATAATGAACTACTAATAATTACCTTACGATAACCGATTTTAATAAAAATAGCATCCCATCTTCGGTTAAATGATTTGTTATTAAGCAAACTTGACAGTTAAGATATAAACATTCACCATAATGTTATTTTAAATAACTAACAGAACAATTCACTTTTCCTTTCTTTTAATCAAGATAAGGAAGAGTGGTTTTTTATCTAATATAAGTAAAAACGGGAGATACCTAGATGAAACAAATCCCAATGACAGTTAAGGGAGCTGAATTATTACGAGCTGAGCTTGAAGATCTAAAAAATGTCAAAAGACCACAAATCACTGCAGCAATAGCCGAAGCAAGAGCGCACGGCGATTTAAAAGAAAATGCTGAATACCATGCAGCAAGAGAGCAGCAAGGTTTTTGTGAAGGTCGTATTCAAGAAATTGAGGGCAAATTATCACAAGCACAAATTATAGATATCACCAAAGTAAAAAATACTGGACGTATTATTTTTGGTGCAACAGTCACCGTCATAAATATTGAAACGGACGAAGAAACAACCTATCGCATTGTTGGTGATGATGAAGCTGACTACAGAAAAAATCTTATTTCTGTCAACTCACCTATTGCTAGGGGGTTAATTGGCAAAGAAGACGGTGATACCGTACAAATTAAAACGCCGGGCGGTGATGTAGAATTTGATATTGTTAAGGTTGAATATATCTAATATTGAATATATATCATCAACAAAAGCAGATAAACAAACAGGGCAACTAGCCCTGTTGTTTTATTTAGGTAAAGCGATTTTCTTATCCTCACTTGGTCTAAAAATCGTGAAAATTGATCCCACTTGCTGCACAGGTAATGCTTTAGTTTCACGAATAATGGCATCACAAATGAGTTTTTTAGTTTCGCGATCCTCAGCAGATACTTTAATCTTAATTAGCTCATGGAAATTTAAGGCATTTTCAATTTCGGCAAGCACGCCTTCGGTAAATCCATTAGCACCAATCATCACAATAGGTTTTAAATGATGAGCTTCACTTTTTAAATACTGTTTTTGTTTATTCGATAAATTCATTAAATTTTTATCACATTAAGTTGCAATTTTGTTATTCTACCCTTATATATATTTGTAATCAATGAAGTGACCTCTTTACATTAAGGATTTATTCGCTGTGAGTAATAAAAAACGCTCAGCAAGCTCAACACGTTGGCTCAATGAACATTTTAATGATCGCTTTGTACAACAAGCACAAAAAAAAGGCTTACGCTCTAGAGCATGGTTCAAACTAGAAGAAATTCAAAAAAGTGACAAATTATTCAAACCAGGCATTACCGTTGTTGATTTAGGTGCAGCCCCTGGTGGTTGGTCACAATATGTTGCATCGCTTATTGGCAATAAAGGGCGCATTATTGCCTGTGATCTATTGCCAATGGACCCCATTGTTGGGGTTGACTTTCTTCAAGGCGATTTTCGCGATGAAGCAGTTTTAAAAGCTTTACTCGAACGGGTTGGTGAAGAAAAAGTCCAAGTGGTTATGTCAGATATGGCGCCAAATATGAGTGGACAACCGGCTGTTGACATACCTAGAGCAATGTATTTAGTTGAACTGGCGTTAGATATGTGTAAAGACGTGCTTGCGCCTAATGGCAATTTTATTGTAAAAGTGTTTCAAGGTGAAGGATTTGAAGAATATCTAAAACAGGTGCGCTCAATGTTTAAAACCGTCAAAATTCGCAAGCCTGAGGCTTCACGCGCAAGGTCTCGAGAAGTTTATATTGTTGCAATGGGTATGAAGTAGCCAGTTGTATAATTTTGTAGTACCATACTTTATTAAATTTGGTCGTAACTGTTAATTTTTATGAGAGGTTTTTCTTTTGAACGACATGGTAAAGAATTTACTGATCTGGGGAGTTATCGCTGTAGTATTGATTGCTGTATTTAACCAATTCAGCTCAATATCCAATAGTGGTCCCCAAGTCAATTATACCCAATTTAATTCCGATATCACGACTGGTAAAATCCAAGAAGTGCATATTAACGGACGCGAAATTGTTGCCACAACCAAAAATAATGGCAATTATGTTACTTATATCCCTTATCTTGATGAAAAATTAATGGATGATTTATTAGCTAATAAAGTGGCTGTCTATGGTAGTCCTGATGACAAACCAAGCCTAATAGGTAGTATTCTCATCTCTTGGTTTCCTATCATTTTACTCATTGGTTTTTGGCTATTTATGATGCGCCAAATGCAAGGTGGTGGTAAAGGAGGACCCATGTCAGTTGGTAAAAGTAAAGCGAAAATGCTAACGCCAGACCAAGTCAAAACAAAATTTACCGATGTTGCTGGCAGCGAAGAAGCAAAACAAGAAGTCACAGAAGTTGTTGACTTTTTACGCGATCCAGGCAAATATCAAAAATTAGGCGGGCGCATACCAAAAGGGATTTTAATGGTAGGCCCTCCTGGAACAGGTAAAACCTTACTAGCAAGAGCTATTGCGGGTGAAGCCAATGTGCCTTTTTTTAGCATTTCAGGTTCTGACTTTGTTGAAATGTTTGTAGGTGTGGGTGCATCGCGAGTGCGCGATCTCTTTGAACAAGCCCGTAAACACGCACCTTGTATTATATTTATTGACGAAATTGATGCCGTCGGTCGTAAGCGTGGCGCTGGCTCAATGGGCGGTCATGATGAGCGCGAACAAACACTTAACCAAATGCTCGTTGAAATGGATGGTTTTGAAGCTAATAGTGGCATAATTATCATTGCAGCGACTAACCGTGTTGATATTTTAGATTCGGCATTACTCCGTCCTGGTCGTTTTGACCGTCAGGTGCAGATTGGCTTACCAGACATGAAAGGCCGCGAACAAATTCTTGCTGTTCATGTACGCAAAGTTCCATTGGGTTCTGATGTCAATTTATCGGTATTAGCTCGTGGCACACCAAATTACTCTGGTGCAGAACTCGCTAATTTAGTTAACGAAGCTGCGCTATTTGCTGCACGTCGTAATAAACGAGTGGTTACCATGGAAGAATTTGAGGAAGCCAAAGACAAAATCAATATGGGAACTCAACGCCGTTCATTATCTATGACGAAAGAACAATTAACGAATACTGCTTATCACGAAGCTGGACATGCGATTGTTGGTTATCTTGTGCCAGAACATGATCCACTTCATAAAGTGACTATCATTCCACGTGGACGAGCATTAGGTGTAGCATTCTTTTTACCTGAAGGTGACCAAATTAGCCAGAGCCGAACTCAATTAGAATCAAAAATTTCTACTGCTTATGCTGGCCGAATTGCTGAAGGATTAATCTTTGGTGAAGATAAAATTACGTCGGGTGCATCAAGTGATATTCAATATGCATCTAATGTTGCTCGAGCAATGGTTACTCAATGGGGATTCTCAGAACGTTTACCGCCTGTATTATTTGAATACGAAGAGTCATCTTATGGACCATTGAAAAAAATCTCAGATAGTACTGCTCAAATTATTGATGAAGAGGTTGATGCTATTATTCAACGTAACTATCAACGTGCAAAAACTATCTTAACTGAAAATATTGATATTCTTCATGCTATGAAAGATGCACTATTAAAATATGAAACAATCAATAAACAACAAATTGATGAACTGATGAATCGTCAACCTGTCACACCACCAGATGGTTGGACAGAAAGCGATGAAAAAGCAGCGAATGATGGAAGTAACACATCGCCACAATCAGAAAGTTAATTTGCTTTAATAAAACATAACGCGCTACGGCGCGTTTTTTATCGGTAAAATAAAAATAGCTTATCAATAAATTTGCAAGAGTAAAACCACAATTATATTGAAAATTTCAATTTAATTGTGCTTAATAACTTTAAAGATCATTTAAACGACTGCATCATTAATTTTAATCAAATAAGGTTTTTAATCATGGAAATACATTTTCAAAATCAAGTGATGGATCTCTCATTTCCACAAGTCATGGGCATTGTTAATATGACACCTGATTCGTTTTCTGACGGTGGCAACTATAACAACCTTGATGATGCTATGCGTCGCGTTGACAGCATGATTCAAGCTGGTGCAACATTTATTGATGTCGGTGGTGAATCAACACGCCCTGGCGCAGCCGAAGTTTCGGTTGATGAAGAACTTAACCGCGTTGTGCCATTAGTTGAAAAAATCGCTCGTTATTTTGATGTTTGGATTTCCGTTGATACCTCAAAGCCACAAGTCATGACTGAATCAGCAAAAGTTGGAGCACACCTAATTAATGATGTTCGCGCCTTAACAGAACCTGGCGCACTTGAAGCAGCAACACAAACAGGACTACCAGTTTGTATTATGCATATGCAAGGCGCGCCTAAAACCATGCAAAATGCACCACACTACCAGCAAGATATTTATCAAGAAGTTGACCAGTTTTTTGACAAACACATTGATCGTTGCATAAATGCCGGTATTAACCGTAAAAAAATTATACTGGACCCCGGTTTTGGATTTGGCAAAACACTGGTACACAATTACCGTCTATTGGCAACACTCGAAAAGTTCCATCATTTTAACTTACCTTTATTAGTAGGCATGTCCCGAAAATCTATGATAGGACAAGTATTAAATGTGCCACCGCAAGAACGTATGCTAGGTAGCGTATCGTGTGCTGTGATTGCAGCAATGAAAGGTGCACACATTATTCGCGTACACGATGTTAAAGAAACCTTTGACGCACTGAGAATTGTGCAAGCGACATTAGCTGAACAAGGATAAATATAAAATCAGAATGAAAAAGAAAATAGATAATATTATTTATTGGTATTGCTTTTCTTATTTTCTATAAGTTTTAATGAATTAAAATTATTATCTATATATCATAATAGTTTTGATTATCAACACTGAAATCTAGCCCTTGGAGTAATAAAGAAATACTTGAACACGCATATAATAAATATTTACAGATATATAACTGACATAGAAAATTATGCTACTTTTTTTGTGTTTTAAATTCAATGGGCGTCATATTATTTAATACCTCATGCGGTCTTTCAGTATTATAGATCGTTAGCCATTCTTCGGTCATTCTCCTTGCTTGCCCTAGGTTGTTAAAAAGATATAAATCTAACACTTCAGTGCGATAAATCCGGTTAAATCGTTCAATGTAACCATTTGGGCTACCGTGCTCAATATGAAATAGTGATACCATGTGATTTTGCCTAGTTGGCAAACGTTTTTCCAGTAAATTCTGAACCATTATCGACCCGTATTTTTAACGGATAACCGTGATATTCAGCTAGCTGGTCCAGATAAAGAGTGATTTTAACCACAGGTGAACTGAACGTAATATCAATACCTAATACTTCTCGGTTAAAGTCATCAATAACGTTGAATGTTCTAAAATGGCGTTGATTTCCACTACTGCTTCTTTTAATATCGATATGATTTGGTGCTCTGTCATCTTTTTCATGTTTCAATTCTTTTTTACTTTTATCATAGACAATTTTCTACTTTTTTGCTGTACCATTTTAGGGGGTAGTTACAGGTAGCGCATTGATTTTATTGACACACAGGCCTATTAATTTTCAAACTCGAAACCGCTTTATTCATTTGTTTAATCATATCGTTCGGACTTTGGGCAATGTAAACTTTTCCACCTGTAGCGTTAGCAATACAGTCTATTTTATGTTCACCAGCAATATCAACAATATTAATTTTTAATCGTGGTTTTTGTGCAGCTATATAGTTAGCTAACGTACAAATATTCTTTTTTGTACAATTATCTTCACCATCACTAATAATAAGAATATAGTCGTCACGTTTTACCCCATCTAGCATTTTACTGGCTTTTTCTAGACCATTATATAAAGGCGTTCCCCCCCCGCCGGCTGCAGTGGGTGTTAATTGTTTAATTTTATGCTTTAATGATGCCCTATTAGAGTAATTATAAAATGGCGATACATTTGCTGCGGGGCAATTCGTCAGCGTTACCAGTGAAATACCAATGTTTGGTTGTATCTTATCAATACTTGAAGTAGCCACACTTTTACTACTTGATAAACGAGTTGGTAAACGGGTCATACGCTTTTCGTATTTGATTCTTTCTTGCTCTGACATATTACGACCATAACCATACGTCAAATATTGAAAGTATTGCTCAACCGCTGATGGTGATTCATTTAATGTTACTGTCATCGATAATGAATTATCAAACACTATTGCCATTTTAGATGGGTTGGGATCTTTATTCATCTCTTCTTTGGTGATACAGTTAGGAGGATTTTTTACCTTTGGCGTTAGCGGTGGTTCAGGTACCGGTTCTGGTTTAGGCTCAGATGTTGCAATTGGCATAGGTTCCTCTGGCACGGGATCTTTTGGTTCAATAACAGGCTCAGGTGTCGGTTTGGGTTCAGGTTTCTTTTCTATAACAGCCGGTGCAATGATAGCCATAGGATCGGGGACAACTGTTTTTTGTTTACCAAATGGGCAAAATAAATACCACAGAATACCAAGTAAACCAACAAGCAATAAAGCTAAGATTAAAAAATGCCACCAACGCCAAAATGGCTTTGGTGGAATAACAGGGGCTGCTGCAGGTAAAACCGGTTCTTCAAAGGTATTGACAATAACCGGTTCATCATTAATCACATAAATTTGATTGCCTAAACTTTTAATTCTTGGAAGCCATGCTGAAACTAAACTTCGCTCTTCATCGCTTAATGGCATTAGTTTAATAGCATTTTCAATATCATTAATACGTGTTTGTAACGTTTTGGTTATCTTAATTTTATGCGATTTGAGGGCAATACTATCAAGTGAAAGCGGTTGTCCTTCAAGACTAGTATACCAGCCTAGATATTGATTGTTATCAATTAGCTTTGGTGATGCTAAAAGCGAAAAAGTACGATCGGTTAAATGTGATTTTAATAATAATAGTAAAGAATGATATTGTTCTAATAGAGAAATCTTCTCTGGGTTATTATAATCAAAGGCTATCCGTGTTATTCGTTGCATTATTGATTTAATTCCTTACAGTTGACCATTATTCTTATACTAAAATTGCAATAAACTTGAAATATTACTTACCTATAGATATACCAAAAATGAGATATTCGACTATCTAGTATTATTTAAAAATAATTATTCGCATATCGGTTTACTAATATTCATATTCGAAACAGCATTATTCATTTGTTCAATTATCTGTGTTGGACTTTGAGCGATATAAACTTTACCCCCAGTTTTATCTGCTACACAGTCAATTTTATGTTGTCCAGCAATATCAACAATATTGATTTTGAGTCGAGGTTGCTCAGTGGCGATTTTACTGGCTAAAGCACAAATATTCGCTTTGGTACAATTATCTTCACCATCACTAATCACTAAGATGTAATCATCATGGTTTACACCATCAAGCATTTTACTCGCTTGCTTTATACCACTGTATAAAGGCGTTGCACTGTTATTTTCTAATGGATTTAATCGACTAATTTTAGTTTTTAACTTACCTCTATTTTCATAATGATAAAACGAGGTAGTTTGTGCAGCAGGGCAAGCAGAAAGGGTGACTAACGCAATATTAACATCAGGCTGTATTTTATCAATAGTCGACAATGCAACCTTTTTACTACTTGATAAACGATTAGGTAAACGTGTCATGCGTTGTTCGTATGCATCAGCTTCTTGTTCGGTCATTGAATACCAATCAGCACGCAAGTATTGATTAATGGACGCTTGAGATTCCATCAAAGTCAATGTCATCGAGGCTGAATTGTCAAATATCATAACCATTTTAGGCTTGTCAGTATTATTGGCAATCTCTTCACGAGTAACACAATTTTTAGGTGCTGGCTCAGGTATCGCTTCAGGCTCCGATTTTACAACGGGTTGTTCCTCTTTAGGTAGCTCAACAACTGGATCTGGTTTCTTTTCTTCAACAGGCTGAGTAATGGCGGGCTCAACCTCAGCAATTGCAGGCTTTTCTTTTGCATATGGGCAAAAGAAATACCAAAGAATGCCGAGTAAACCAAGGAGTAATAAGGCTAAAAGCAAAAAATGCCACCAACGCCAAAATGTTTTTGGCGGAATAACTGGGCCAGGTGCTGGTAGAATAGGATCTTCAAAGGTATTAACAATAACTGGTTCATCATTAATCACATAAATATGATTACCTAAACTTTTAATTCTAGGTAACCATGATGAAATAAATGCCTGCTGCTCAGCCGTTAATGACATTAACTTAACCACAGCTTCGATATCGTTAATACGATTTTGTAACGTGTTTTCTATCTTAGCTTTATGTGATTGATCACTAATTTCACTCAATAAGATAGGCTGACCTTCTAAAGAGGTGTACCAACCAATATATTGATTATCATCAATCAATCTTGCTATTGCTAAAATGGAAAAAGTGCGCTCAGTCAAATACGGTTTTAGCAATGCTAGCCAAGAATTATATTGATCAAATAAAGACATCTTTTCGGGATGATTATCACAGATAATTCTTGTTATGCGCTGCATTGCTAATTTATTTCCTTTTATTTAACGCCTGCTTTTATTATTTATAAGATTGATTAAGCAAGAAATATATTTATATGTTTAATGCTTTTTGCAATTGTTGAAGTTTTTTATTTAACTTATCTAACTCAACTTGTTTTTCAAGTTCAGAACTATTTGAATTGTTCACTTTATTTAGCTGCTGTTCAATATCTTTCACTTGAGCCTGTAGGTCGTCACGTCCTTTGGCTTTTTGTTTTACTTCATTGGTTAGTTTAGTTAAATCCGTTTTCAACTTTTGTTGCTGTGCCTTTTTTTGTTTAATGCTTAACGAGGTAGCTTTTTTTTGCTTCTCGATAGTGGCATAAATCTCTTTAAACTGCTGATTAGCTCTTACTTCATCTTCTAGAATTTGTTTTTTGTTATCAATTCGAGCCTGATAATTCCCTGAATAATTACAGCTGATTTTATCCATAATTCCAATGTTGGTATTAGTCGGATCGCACTGTTCAGGCGTAGTTGAACAACCGGCTAAAAAAATAAACGGACTGAGTAATAAAAGATATTTTTTTTTCATAATTAGCTAACCTTAACTGCTGAACGTTGTTTAGTAACAAGATTAATTTGATTTTCAAGTACTGCAATTTGTTTATGTAATTGGCTGATTTGTTGATCCAGTTTCGATACTCTAACACCCGATTGTCGTTCTTGAGATGAGATTGAAACCCAATCGTTTTCAACTTTTTTCATGCGTTTTAATTTGTCTCTTAAATAAGCAATATTTGCATCAATTTGTGTCAAATCATTTTGTGCTTGTTTTTTATTGAGCGTGTCATTTTTTATCTGATTATTTAATACTTTAAGTGTTGCTAAATTCTTATCCAATACCGCTTTAGCTGTTTCGGTCACCGCTTGTACTTCGTAGGTGTTCTTTTGCACGTCTTGGATATAAACATCTAGACGCATCTCATCATTCGCATATTCAGCTCGCTTACTGTCAAGATAATAGTTAGCCCCCATCAGCACACCACAACCAACCGCCGCAGACGCAAGACATACCCCTGTTTTTCCACCAGCTAACATACAGCCAATACCGCCTAAACCAGCACCGACAGCACAAGATTGCCATGCTGATTTGCTAAAAAATTTAGCAGTATTACTTTTTGTTAATGCAGGATCAACATTTCTAGAACTTACGCCTCCAGAACCTTGACACCCTGTTAAAATAAGCGATATACATAAAGTCAGCGTTACTATAATTTTATTCATCATTTTTTTCCTTTTATCTCATTACACGTTTGTAGCCAAGCTGTTCGCTCGATCTTCCCCGATTCAATATATTGATTAATATGTTTGAAATAGAGTTTTAAATAATCACTCATATTCGCTTTGCCACTATTTTCGAGAATAAATTGCGTTGATTTAGCTTGATCATTAATCGTATTTTTTTCGTAATTTGACGCCGTATTAACAATCGTATCCGAATAATATTTCAATATAAAATCACGCGCACTTTTAGACTCATCAACAACCTGTTTTAAATTATCTAGCTTCACTTTTGAGCACATATTCTCATCGGTCACAGTATCTGCTTCTTTTGGATCACAAACTTCATTGATCATTGTTTTGTATAAATGATCATTATACTCAAACTTGCCGTTCAAATCTGAAACATTAGCACACAAAAATGCACCTAATTGTAATGCTGATTGAATAGAGCGATCTCGTTGTTCATCGCGCGCTTGATTAGCACTACGTAAAAGTGCATTAAGTTGATTTAACTCTTTTTTTGTTTTTTCATCTTCAACTTGTTTGGTAATTTTTTCAAGCTCACTGACAACATTGCCATTGTTTGTGCTGTCTGTTTCTCGACCTAATTGACTCCATTCTTCGTCTAGTTTTTTGATTTTATCGTTCGAATTTATCACTTCTGTGGTATAAACTAAACGAAATCCAACATCTTTACTTTTATAAGCACCTTTATCATCATAGAAAGGCTTTTCAATACGAAAAGCACTAGTAGTTGAAGATTCGGGCGTTAAATAGCTGCCCCCACGCACAATCATTCCGCCTTGTTGACCATGGTAGCGATCAAGTTTATTCATTCTAAACGAATCAAACATCATTTCGCTCGCATTGCCTAAAATATCATACAGATCTAGGGGATTAGGATCTAACCTACCAATAAGTTGCAATTTACCATTAGCTGACTTAGCGCCGGAAAACCATGCATAGTTTTCAAGATTTTTAGTCATAGGAAACCGTGATTCACGAAATTCTGATTCTGTCACTTTTGAACCACCCCGAGCGGCATATTCCCATTCCGTATTATTGGGTAAACGGACATAGCCATTAGGTAAATTAATTGATTTTATTTTGGACTGGTTTTCAATTAACCAACGATTATATTTATCTGTAAAGGCAATAGCATCAAACCAGCTAATATCCGTGATAGGAAAGACAAGATTAACTTTAGGAGTTGGGCAAGTATCATTCATGACGGATTGATATTGCAATGCGGTGATCTCATATTTACCTATCAAATAATAGCGCTCTTTACCTGCATCAGAAAAGCTACCAGCAATATAATTAGGCGTGGCATACTCGGCAAAACCAAGCTCTTTTTGATTGCTCCCTAAAATGACTTTGACATCATCTAGCGGTTTATTGGTAGGGGTAAATACCTTTTTCATCACTAAACTACCGTCACATGGCATCGGTAAAATCACATCATCTTTTGCAGGCTTGGGATTATAAAATTTACTGTCCCAAGGTTCAGCAAAGCTTAATGCCGGCAGTAAGCTAATTGTAGCCAATCCCCAACACGCTAATCGGATATAATTATGCTTCACGTAAGCTTTCTGCTGGTTGAATTTGAATAGCACCTCGCCCTCCTATAACCACAATGCCCGCTGAAATAAATAAAGTCAGTAAAAATGCAATAATAAGATGATAAAATTGTAATTGACTCACAACCGATTGTGAAAGCAAATTTTTACCTAACACTAAATTAAAAGCACAATTTCCTACTGCAAACAGCCCACAAGAGATTATAAAAGCAAAACAGCTCAAAATCATTGCTTGGTTAATTAAATAAAGCATAATGCTCTTCGAGCGAAATCCAAGCAATCGCATAAAAGCAATATCTTTGCGTTTACGTTCAATATTCGATAAAAATGACCCAGTAAATGATAAAACACATCCCAATACAGCCGTAATTGCAATAACGCTAAAAATAAAATTAAGCACTCGATCAATTGCTTGCATGTTTTCAATTGCATTAGCCTCGGTACGCGTTTCGATATGCTTTTCTCGTAATTTAAATGCTAATGGAGCCACATTATCCAGTGAGTCTGCATAAATACGGGCTCGCGCAAACGACGTATGATGAGGTGGATTTAATTGCCCAGTAGAAGTCACAAAAACATCACTTTGATAACCATCATAATAATTTTCCATATCAATCAGTAAATCTAAAGAGACAAAAGCTGCTGCACGGCTATAACGATTTTCGGGAATAATACCAACCACTTCTAATTGTGTCATTCCTTTTTCAAGTTTTCCATCAAGCTGCCTTGTGATCACCATTTTCACACAGCTTCCCATCGTGACTTGCATTTTTTCGGCCGATAATGAACTTAATAAAATTTGCTTTTTATTATTAGGTAATGGCAAATTTTTTGTTAGTGGATCATCTTTAGCCGTGGGAATAATTTCGGCATTATTAACAAAATGGCTAGCATCTTTCATTAAATCAGCTTGCGTATTTAATGAACGTGTGAGTGGAATAACAAAAGCTGTTTCAGGTTGCTGTTTTATCCACTCAAACATTTCATCTTTAAGTTGCAAATTCCCCACAATTTTTATTTCTAAATTTTGCGGATCACTGAGTAATTGCTCTCGAAGCTGCGAAACAACACCGTATTTTAAACTAAATAACAATAATAATGGCGTAATTACTGATATTACTGAGGCAATAATACAAAATGATACTTTTTTGTCATACCATAAGTCCGCTAACGATAAACGAGTAACAAGTAACCATTTTGATATTGCTTTAGTCATTTTTTACGCCTTATCTTGTAACGGTGAAAATTCTGATGATTGTGCGGAAGTTAACTTAGCTGATAACGTCAATAACCCTTTGTTAGCTATACATTGCAAGTCATGTGTGACAATCATGGCAGTAATATTATCTTGCTGAGCTTGCTCAATAATTAAATCAAACAGTAAACTCGCATTATAGGGGTCCAATGCCGAAGTCGGCTCGTCGGCAAGTAATAACGCGGGTTTATGAATAATCGAACGAATAAAAGAAGCTCGTTGCCTTTCACCAATGGATAACTGTTTAGGGTGTTTATTGAGCAAATGTGCGATATTGAGTTTTTTTACTAGATAATCAAACCGGCTATTATCCACTTTTTTTTGTAATAACTTTAATGATAATAAAATGTTGTCACGAATCGTCAAAAATGGCAGTAATCCACCTGTTTGCAGCATAAAGCCTAAATATTGAGCGCGAATATCAGCAAGCGCTTCGATTTTATCTTGCTTGATTAGCGTTGCAATATCAATATCATAATTATCAACAACTAAGTTATAACCATCAATGTGGTCTGGTTTTAATATCATTCCCACCATTTCAAGTAGCGTGCTTTTACCTGCACCACTATCACCTTGAATAACAACAACTTCACCTGCTTTGACAGTAAGCTTTGGCAGGCAAACGCTAAAAAAGGATTTGCCTGTTGAGCGTGAAATCGATAATTGCTTAATATTTAACATATTATGGCAACATTTCTAATGGTATAGGATACACATTTTCACGCGGATCACTGCCGTCAGCTAATGAAATCCAACGATCGACATCCGCATTACATTTTTGATAATAGCGAATCTTACCGTTTAAATTACGGATAAATTTTTCTTGCTCAAGCCCACTCATACTTTTCCATGTATCTTGATCAAGTCCAGTGACATCGCTTTTATAAGGGATATTATCTAAATATTCACCCAGCAAACCTAAGTCAGCAATTTTTGTGACAGAATCGGATTTTAATTTACTCGGATCTTGCCCCATTGCCGCTGCAACAGAACGAAGCTGAGAGAACATATCATCGGCAGAAATCAATCCATCATTAGCCGCATTAGCGATTTTGCTAACCACGTCGCTCAAATCACTCAGTTGCGATTTTGTTAATAATATACGTGGCTCTGCTGTTGGAATAGTTGGTTTGACAAAATCTTTATCGGCAATCCATGCTTTAAAAACTGACGGTGCTTGAGTGCCGTTAACATCCCCCAAATAAGCCAGTTGCATTGCCTTGCTTAGTAACAATGCATCTTTTAACATGTCTGAGTTATCATCTTTTGCATTGATGGCATTACCAACAGAAGCTTCACCTTTATAAGCAAGTTTAACTTGCTCAGACAATGCTTTTGCTAGCAAATCAACTTTTTGACCAAACTCATTCACATCACCTGCATTCACTGGGTAATAAAGTGATTTATGAATAAAATCGTTATACGTTAAGTCCGAATATTGTTCTGCCGCAATTTGATGATCTTTTGCACCACTTGGCGTTTTTAAATGTAATGCATAAATTGCAACACCTTTATGCTGAGCTTCAAGTCTTAATTGCGCTGCATCCATGCCAGTACTAGAGAGCTTATCATCACCAGGAATCGCACTTGCATCAGTTATCAAAATCATATAACGCGCACCAAAACTATTCCAATTAATATCATTTAATGCTTGAGCAACACCCGCATAAGAATCTTCAGCAAAATACGAGGTAGAAACTGAAGCTTGTTTAAGCGAAGAGCTCAGTTGTTTAAAGTCATCTTTATCTTTAACTTTATTGGGATCGGCAAAAATTTTAGTGACAAATTCAAGCTTATCTGAGGCCTTTAAACTTGACCGAAATGAAACCAATCCAAACTTAACCTGATTTTGCAAATGTTCGTTTTCAATATGTTGATAAACTCGAGTTACGGCCTCTTTTGTTCTTGAAATATAAGGATCCATAGAGATAGTCGAATCAATAACAAACACTATGGCAGCTTTAAAAGGGGCTACTTGGTTAGCACTATCATCAGTCGTTTGGGTAGTTGTTGGTTTTGTGTTATTTTTTATCAATGGTGCTTGTTTACTGACTGAGGCAACTTCTAACACTCGCTCATAAAACCCTTGCCCATTCATCACTTCTTCACCTTGTAAAATAGGTAGTAAATAGAAGTTACTTTTAAAATCAACGAACTCTTTAGGTTCTTGAGCTACCACGTCTGAAGCGGGTTTATTGGCTTTTAATGCATCACGAATAGGTTTTAATAAAGCTTCAGGCTTGTCTGCATCAACAATCGCCGTTAATGAGGCCTTATCTTTAAAAAAGAGCAAAGGATCACGATCAACTGGATTTGTAAAAACCAGTGTCATTTGCATATTCCAAGCGATCGCACATGAATTATTAATCCAACCAATGGTTTTTCCATAAGAATCTGGACCAACACTAAGCCACTCTTGATTATTGTCATTTTTGCGTTCATAAACATAATAACGGGAAAATGCCGGCAAGGATTTGCCTGTAGCATCGGTAATATTGTTTTTTAATTCACACGTTGGGGTACTTAAGACTCGTTGGTATAGGGTTGTTTTTCCAGCCTGTTTAAGTGGCTCAGTTGCAAACCCTATCAAAGGTAGGCATGTTAGACCTAGTGTGCAAATGAGTTTCGAGATAGCTAGCTTATTCATTCTTGCACCTCACTATTTTTGTAATTCGGTTAAACGATCTTGAACGAACGTATTATTTGCATCGTTGGTCAAAGACGTTTCATACCAATAAATAGCCGTTTCTTTATCTGCTTTAAAGCAATTATTTGCTTCATAATATTTTTCGTCATACTCTTTTGCATATAACATCGCAATTTTAGAATTAGTTTGAGCCTGATTTGCATATAACCGCTGAGCAATATTACATTTTTCAGTTTTTTTAGCTTCAGTAATTACTTGAATAATTTCATCCGATTTAGGTTTAGTTTGTAAACATTGTTGAATAAAGGTTAAATCATCAGTAGAGGCGTTGTTCAAACTACATTGACCACTAATTTGCACTGCTGGAGTTGATTGTGATTGATTTTTAGAAAATAAAAAATACCAGGCAGCCATGCCAAGTCCAATTAGCACTATACAACCTATAATAGTAGTCATAATTAACCCTAGGCGACTTTTCGATTTAACTGGTTCCACTGGTTTTATTTCTAGTTCTGGTTCGATAGGTTCTGCTAACGTTTCACTTTCAGGGTCAAGACTAGATTCTTCAATTAATGGTGTTTGATTTTCAATAATAGAATCACTAACAGGATCTGGCTGCGCTATAGTTTGCTCGTCATTCGGTAATGTTGTTTGCAAGTTTAATGCTGTTGATGCAAGAACCGAATCAGCAATACTCACAACGCCCCTATCAACATAATGCTCATTTTGCTTATCACGAATTTGTATAAGAAATCGAACCCTGCTTTCTTGTGATAATAAAGAGTCAACCAACCATTCGCCAATTTGGCCAGTTAATTGTTGATTATCAACAGACATATTTTCAACGGCGTGCCAGTTTTTTTCAGGGCTCCATTGATTCAAACCAGATAAATAATAGCCGTCTTGATTTCGTTGTATAAGCATATCAATGTCAGAACTACCACTCCATTTTTGAGCTAAAAACTTCGCAATACCCGGTTTATAACCATCTAATTCTATTCTTAATGCCATGATATCCTCTATTTTTATACTCAAATATGTGAGTATTATTTATCTGAACTATTGAATAGGAAAGGGCTTTTCGCTCAAAAAGACTTTCCTACTATACTTTGTTATTTTTAATTAATCTGCGATTGCTTGAAAGAAGCAAGAATGGTGCCCAATTGACTATTTTGTTCTTGGCTAATTTCGCGTCCTGCATGATGCCCTACATTTTCTTGCGCAAGCATAGCAAAGGCAATAAACCAATCAAATATCGCATGCTGAGAATAATTTTTAGTATTATCATCTAGCTTTGGTAATAAATGCGATGATTGCACATTAAATTCGCTTAATGGTGAAGAAAATATTGGTTTACCCTGATTAACTTTGCTCATTGGTATATCACTTGCTTGCCCTTGAATAAAACCAAGCCAAGCAATAAAGTCGGCCAGTAACGTATGAATAGTACTGACTTGTCTAGACTCTAGATCATCACGTTTACTACCTATATTTTCATTATGTAAAATGCGTTCACTTAAACTTGCTTCAAGTTTCATTCGATTTGCAGCAGTAATCAGTTCTTCTACCATAAAAGAGAGTGATTTTTGACTGATACCAAAAAAATCTAAGATATGCTTATCTAGCACAATATTTCTTAAATGATCTAACCATGCCGAAAAAACTGTTTTTGCAAACTTTGATTCAGTAGGTAATTGGGTGCTTTGTTTGGTGGTTGATGATGAATTAACATCAGAAAATAGTTCAAAGTCAGCCGTTAAACCAAAATCATTAGATAAATTACCTAACAAATTATCATTGCCAGCTTGCTGCGTTTCATTTTCGACAGTATTGGAGTGATAAAGTGCTCTAATGGTTTGATCCGGCAGTTCAAACGCTTTAAGTAGTTCGCCTAATAATAGTGCTTTGCTCTGTAACTCTTTAACAACATCAGCAATGATTTGTTTTTTCTTAGCTAGCTCTTCAGCATTGTCTGCTTGATACCAAGTATCAAAACGCATATTAATAATATATGCAATTTTTTCATTAAGCTGTTCAACAATTCGTTGCTGTTTGACTTCAGTAATAGCCACTTGTTCTAAGTATTGGCTAATTCGCCCTATACCTCCATCATTGAGTTTTAACATGGCATCCCATGCTTCTTCTGGTTGGAACACATACTGTTTGATATCACTATTTTGCACAAATGTATTTCTTAATACATTCATTTTACCTTGATAATTTTCATTATAAGATTGCTCTTGGCAAGTGTTCGGCTCGACATTTAAAAACGGTACATCAAATCCCGGTTTGCGGACAAGAAAGACATTATTAAATTGATGTTCGTTAGACCAGTTGCTTAACCAATCGTAACTACCAAAGCGTTCTAAAATAGTTTGCTGAAGTAACCCACCTTTACCCCAGCTATTTTTAAGATTGTCTTCTGATAGCGTTAATGAGGTACCAATGCGCTTATCAAACATGGTGATTGCCCATAATAACCCCGCTTTTTTCGTTGCCCTTTTTTCAGCAGTTTCACCTTGGGTTTTATCGATCCAACGCTCAAGTACTGGACCAACATCATTAACATCAGATTGTTTATCTGACGGAGTGCAAACAACTAGCACGTTCATTTCTTGGCTATCAGTATATTTTTCAAAAAGATAAGCAACTTTACCCCGTAATAAAAGTTGAGCAATAGGGTTACCTTCTTTCACATCTGAAATCGATATCAAATTTAAACGCCCTCGATATCCAGGAAAATCAAGCAAATCCACATTTTCAAAAGTGGGCACTCTGGTTTTATTGACTAATGGGAAAATTAATTCGGCGGTTAAAAAAGCCAATTGCGCTAAAGATATTGATGTTGGTGCGCTATTTAATGGCGTTATGGTAATCGATGAATCTTTGTCGGTATTTAATCGCTCAAGAATATCGACATTCATAATACTGTCAATTTGCGACTTGGTGCCATTATTATCTTTCACTAATACAGAAAGCGGCGCATACACAGTTTCAGCATAGTCTAAACTTGATAATGTTGTCGCCAATTGAGTATAAATTATCGTCAATTCAGTAATTCCACCCCATAAGACAGAAAACAGCTTGCCACGCTCTGCTATTGATAAATAAGGAATAAGGTGCGTTACTTTTTCCCAATATCCTCCTTTCAATTCTTCAAGCGAGTTACCAAAATTTTCAGATAAATAATCGTAAAGATCAACAATATCATCCTCGCTAACACCACCAACATAATTGGTTTGTTTCTGATTTTCTAAGCGTTGAATGGTCTGATTTAACGGTGCAAACTCGATTTTATTAGATACTTTTTGTTGATCAAAATCTTTAAAATAAGCATTTATCAAGATTTTGACAATTTCGATCTCTTTAAATAATTTTAATTCTAACGGATAGTTAGGTATGCCCCCTTTGGCAATACGGCTAAAGCGAGTGACAAGCCCCGTCGCCTCTTTACCGCTACCCACGGGATTAACATGGTCAATAAAATCTAACACTTCATTATCGACAACCGTTTCAAGCTTACCATTTTCACCGGCTGCCAGTGCTGAAATAAGGTAGGATTTACCGGCCTGTGATAATCCAAAAAAACCAACTGCAACAGATTTAGTTGAGACATCTCCCAATCGTTTTGCGCTGTTACGTAACCGACGCAAATCCAAAATTAAGTTATCCGCTTCGCTATTTAAACGTTTAGATGAATGGCGTGTTTGATTCACCCACTCAATGGCCTTTGCAGATGCTTGATAGACCTGATCCCAAGATTTAGGCAGTTGTTCATTTAAGTTTTTCATCGTTTTATCATTCCACTATCAAGCCAATATTGCGTACTTATTAACCCCGAGTTAACCATGGTATTTAAACTTAGTTTAATATCCTGATTTTTATTACAGGCTCGCCCATCAGAGGCTTTTACGTCTTTAATATAAAAATTTTCGATCGCTTTTTGTTTATTTTTTATGCCTAAAGTCACTTCTAACACGACGCCTTCAGCGCTTAATCGCTTAGCCACTTCACTGCTTTCAATCGTTAAAATATAGATAGGCGATGCTGGCCAACGGTCAACATCAAGTTGCCTAAAACCAAGTCTTGTAGTGCCTCGAATTTCAAATGAGAGATTAGGAAAATCATAATCAGGATTATCCAGATCAATATCTTGGTAATAGACATTTTCTTTTTTAATCATATTAAGATTATCTAAAAGTCCAATGTACTTAACAGTTGAATATAAATCTATATTAGAGGATCTAAAATAGAAATTAGGTAATCGTAAATTCTTACTTAAAAAGCACAACATCGCCCCCACAGCGGCCGTTGTTTTAGGATCATCAATTCGTTCTTGTTTATGGAAAGGATACCAACCACCAGTATAATAACCATGCAAAGGCAAAATTCGACCAGCAGGCATGGATAAGCGTGATCGAAAATAACTTTGGATACCGGGTAAACGCGAAGGTCGACCAGTTAACAAAAGAACATCACACTGATAACAACTAATAATCTCTGATAACGCATCAAACGTTTTACAAATATTGTAATAATCACCCCGAATAAATAAATAATGAATACGTTTAAGATTAATTTCGATACTTAAGTCAAGTACTGAAAAATCAGGATTATTTAATGCGCGCTTAATCGGTTCATTAATAAAATTAAACACGTTATCGGTCATCATATTGTGTTGTAATAATTCACCGAAAGTAGAACAATAGACATGTTGCTCTGCGTGTAATGGATCATAAAGTTCGTATGCTTTTAATATTTGTAACCCAACTGGAATAAATAGCTGTAAGGTAAGTTGTTGGCGTAATACCGCATCTTGAATTGATAGCTGCTGAGAGCCAATAATGGTGGACAAAATTGGGTTAGGGTCTGCAATTCCAGCTTGTTTTAAACCATTTGTTAAAGCCGTTATAACGGTATCTTGGATAATGTCGAGTAAAATATCATCTCCAGCGACTTTGAATCCATCACGAAAACGCTGAGTTGGTACAATATAAGCATTACTACTGTTGGCTTGCCCGTTACCGCCGTAGTCTAATTGATAATCATTAATCACTAAATCGGTTGTGCCACCACCAATATCAACCGTTGCAATCGTTAGTTTTTGCTTATCGGCTTTATCCGGACGGATCATTGAGGCAATAAACTCTTCACATCGCCCATTATAATTATTTTGTGTTTCGTTAAAAAGATACACAACTTGGCCACAAGTTGCTTCATCCCATTGGATATAAACTTCAGGAATATTTGGCCAAACACTTTTTAATTGCTCAGGGTTATTGAAATCAATATTGTTATCTGAACTATCCCAACCAAGGCTTTTCCAAACCAAACCGATGGCTTGATATACGCAACTTTTAAATATTGCTTGTTCGGGTTTTGGCATGGCTGGTGGAATCGTTAAAATAATTGAACGTAAATTACGTGGTGTTTTCGCATGCTCTAATTTATTACGCTGAGCGACACTATTCATTTGCATTAATGCATGCATTAATACTTCACATAACATAAACGTCATCAAGGAGCTACGAGAGTATTTTGGGTGGAAAACCGGCATTTTGCGATCATACTCTTCTTGAATATCATTGCTAAGAATATGCAATGCTTCACCATATTCATTAATTAAACTCGAAAAAGGCTCTGCCGTTGCAAATGGTTCATGATCACTTTTTACATAATGAGAGTTAAAACGCCACCCTTGTTCATATTTATCTTGATCCCACAAATAACGTTTTGGGCTTGAAAGTCCCGTTGCGCCTTCATTGCCTTCACGCCGACTGGCAAGTCGGCTTGCTTCTTGACCAACACGGACAATACTTGGCCAACGAAACGTGTCACGTCGCCCACTTTGCAAAGAAAAATGTTCCTTGCCAAAAAAAGTTTGGGCAAATTCAACTCGACTTTCAAACGGTTCATTATAAATATGTTCAGGCTGAGTTAAATCGCGGATTTCAAGCTCATAACGATGATTTAAACTATCTTTATCTTGAGCATGATCTTCAATTAGAATCCCACAAGTACGTGAATTACCCACATCTAAAATCATATCGACAGGAATTGATTTCACCACATCATCTTTATTGTTTGACACAATTTTAATGGTCGGTAATTGCAATGAATCGGCAAGTAAATGGATGATATTTAGGTAGTGTCCATAATAAGATTTGCTTTTAATTTCTTGATTAAGATCATCTTTATGGATCTTTAACCGCTCAGATTGTGGCGCCAGCTCTTGAAAGAGATCAATTAACCAACTGGTTATCCATTTGAGCTCTAAATACCATGAAACCTGATCAGAACGATGTGCTAAACTAAAGACTGCACCAGTCATCACATCATTTTCGGTTGGAGCAAGGTAAGCCACATCTTGTAAGTTAGCAAATACTTTTGTATCAAAAGCAAACGTAATTCGATGTGTATTGCCATCAGGATCTTCACCTTCAGGAATGCTAACAATTCGAACTCGGCTCCAATTATGCGGTCCTTGATCAAAGCGCTCTGGCGGTATTGAACGCAAAACAGGCACAGGTAACCAAATACCATTGTATAATTTTAACGACTGATCAACACTAATTTCTTGTGTTGGTTTGACAGCAAATGTTGGATTATCAGGTGTAAAAAATTGACCACTTTCCACATCTTCAATCAACCTGATGAGTGCACCACTTTCTGATGGATCAATAAAGGATCCATTAACTTTACTGCGCCACTGATTATCTTTCCAATCGATTTTAAGTGCAAAATCAAGAAACTGAATACCACTATTCATAATCAGTGTCACTTCTTGACCATAATTGCGTAATTCTGGAAGCATATACAACCTTTATTGTTTTTTCATCGTTATTGGGAATGCAGTCCCATTATTATAAATTCCTTGGCAATTGGCTTTATTATCTTTGCCTGGTGTGCATTGAATTTTGGGTAATTGATATTTGGTATTATCACTACAAACAGCCTCAGTGTTACCCGCTATACCTAAATTAGCATTTTTAATATCGGTGCCAACATTACCTGTACATTTTACACCGTCACTACGTGTTATAGTGACTTCGCCATTGCCATCTTTAAAGTTATAACTTAATTGCAACGGTTTACCTGTGGCTTTGTCTTGAATACCACCATTGGCGGACCATTGACCATCTAAGAATTTTGTAGATCCTTGCTTGATTGCATCTGCTGGTAAGGCTAAATTATTGGTTTGATCAACCGCAGCATTAGAATCTGCTTTATTATCTTTATCTGATGGTGAAGAAGAAGTTTGGTCAGCGCTATCTTTGTCTTGTCCATTTTGAACATCTGTATTATCTTTTTTATCGGGATCGGTAGGCGTTGATTTTTCATCTTTATCATCTGTTTTACCCACATCAGGCGCAGTCACTTGATCATTTTTATTATCTTTATTATCTTGCGCATCTGGATTTGAAGTATTATTACCCTCATTTGCATTATCTGGTACTACAGAATGATCGACCGAATCACTTGCTACATCGGGGTTAGTCGGAGTATTGGTTGCATTGTCTAAAATCGTGCCATTTGGTATAGCACTACCTGTGACACCCAACCGATTATCAACAACCACATTTCTTGGCTCAGTTTTTAATTCTGGTTCTGTCTCTTTTTTATCCTGCTTGTCATCCTTTTCAGGTTGACTAATATTGCTATTATCTAAAGATACATTCGGATTAATCGATATCTCAGGTTTTAACCAACAACCGCGTAGCAAAAATAACGCTAATAAAAGCAACAATAATAATGGTAATAACCCTAGCAACCATATCCACCAACGTTTCCACCATGGTTTATTATCAATAGGCGTCGCAGAAGTAACGGCTGCTGCTTGTGCAACTTTTGCTACCGGTTCTAAACTATAGAATGGAGAATTACCCTGAGAGGTGTGCGGATATACAAATCCCCAGAAAGTAATCACCGGTTTACCGTTAACAATATAAACAAATTGATTACTGGGAAAACGTATTGCCATCAAATTAGGTTCAGCACTATCAACATTATTTTTTGGATCATAAATAAGTCGGCTAAAAAGCAGTTGATCACCTTCTAAATTAGGATTACTGGCTAGTTGTTTGCCAAAATTCATCACTTTATGTTCAAATTCTTTCAGTAAAGCCAGCGCCGACTGTTGCTCAGATTCGCTAGCTGAAGTCCAAGGAATAATATCATATTGCCCATCAGGCTGATTTGAATCAAAAGGAATATACCAATCAATAATATTGCCATGATCATTGCGTTGAGGAATAGCTAAATAATCGGCATATTGTTTGCCTAATTTAACTCTAAACATTTCACGGATTTGAGTAGCAACTAAGTAGGCAGCTTTACCATCATACCCCAACACTTTGAAATCTTTGATATCGCCACTTCGAAGTAATGTATTTGCCATATGTTCCTTTCTATTTTTCCTATTATTTTATTTGTTAGCATTTGTACACATCAAAAATAAGTTTAACAGAAAACACCATTATTGTAATTGATATCATTATGGATATTATTAATTTTTATTCATATTTTTGATAAGTTTCACTACAAATAAAACACTTTATATAAACCATATATAAAAATTTATAACCATTTGGTTTATAAAATTTTTCAAGTCAATTATGACTCTGCTAGCCTGTTACAAATTTATACTGAAACACATACTTTCCTGAAAGTTTTTCACAAAATTATTTTAAAAACTCTTCATCGGTTAACACGCGTAATGGCTGCATATCGCTTTCGCCTTTTATCACTAAAGTAGGATCTGAACGTAAACAAGTACCGCCATAATGGCCACCAACCGTAAAAGTACATAACTGCAAATACCTTTCATCAACTTTAGGTAAACACCATAACTCTTGATAAATATTTTCTTGTTTAGCAAATTTGCCAAGTGTTTTATCGAGTATTTGCTCTTTACTGTTGACCAGTTCAATATTACTGCCTCTTCGCCCCGCAATAGGTTTGATCGCATAACCTTTTTTTATTAAGTTATCGTTGAGTTCAAAAGTCGATTCTAATAAATAACGATGGTTAGGGAATAATGACCACAATACCGGCAAAATCGCCTTATTACTTGGAATAACGGTCCATAAAGGTTCAAAAACAGATACCTCAGGCCGTAAAAGCACATCAATTAATCTTACGGTATTATCAGGGTGCCAAGTACGAATCGGCAAACCGGCAACTTGTGCTTCACTTTCTTGTCGAAGCTGTTCTAAAACAGTTTCCCAAGCCCATGTTTTCCAAACACAAGTGACTTGGCGATCTTCATCGTCCACTAGCCGGCCTCGTTTATCCCATCTCAGTCCACTTAATCCGCGTAAAATTTTGCTATCTATTCCTGCCAAAGTCATGGCTTTTTGCATGAATAAAGCGTGATAATTTTCTTCACTATCATCATCGCGCATAATATGTACAAATGCTTGCGCATCACTATGCTTCCAGCAATTCGCTAAAGCATTAAGTAAACCCTCACTCGGGTTTGTTCCTTCACTAATTCTTGCTTGTGTCGCCCAGTTTGCTAATATTTTCCCAGCTTCTGTATGACAAGAGGCCGAATCGGCATTATATTCATAGACTTTAAAGCCACGTTCATCCATACAAAAATCTAATCGGCCGGTAATCATTTGATAACGACGCTGTTGCCACGAAAGCCTTAATCTTGGCCATAATATTTCAGGAATATTAAAATTAAGTAATAAATTGTCATCCTTTAATACCTTGTCGGTGGCATGTAAATACATTAAATGTAATTCATTGGTAGCCTTAATTAACTCTTGCTCAGCACTTTCTGAAATAGTGAAATAACGATAATGATCATCATGACTAATCGCATGACCTGTCGCTAATACATACGCATGTTCTAATGGATCTGATTCATCTAACCATTTTTTATCAAATTGCCCTTCGTTTTTAATATGAGCACTATGAATTTGAAGTAAAGGCTGAGGAATTTTAGGTTGAGGTAAACTATACTCAGTGTTATCAGTTTGAATCATCCAACCTAAAATTTTCGTGTCATCAAACGTATCATGTAAATGATAACCTTCACTAGACACCGTCATTTTAAGCTCACGCGTCCATTGCTGCCCAATAGGTAAACGTGTATGTATTACATTTTGTTCAGCAATTCGGACTTTGTCTTCAAATACTTCAGTGATAATAGCTACATGGCCTGTTCTGTCAAATACGCCACCATCATCCCATACCAACAAAGAACCTGCTTCTGGCATTTTTTTGCTACCATTAGCAAAGGCTTGCAAAGGTAAAATCGCCTCATTAACAACTTGCCTTAAAAAACGTAGTGAAAAAATTTCGTGCGCCATTCCTACATCAGTAAAAACGATACCGTAATTTAAGAATAAAAAACGCCTAGCAAATTCAACACATTGCCATTTATATCCCATATACTCATAGCCAGAATAGCTACGAAATGATCCATCATTCGGGTATTGATTTCGATCCAATGTTTCATAATCAGAAGAATAAATAGCAACCCCGCCCGGTGCATAACCTAATAATGTGCCAAAAGGTTCTTTATTTTTGGATTTAGATGACATATTGTTTTAGCCTTATTGGTAAATAGTAAAAAACGCTTATTTCACTATGTTAGAATTTTCTTATCATAGATCAAAATATATACTTTAAAAAGCAATGTTTATTATTCGTTACTTGAAGAGTGATAAACAGCCTATATATAGTAAACACTTTTGATACCAATACATTGAACCTATTAACTGAGAAAAATAAGATTATGCAACCAACAAAATTAAATGAATTATTAGAGTTCCCATGTTCTTTCACTTACAAAGTAATGGGCGAAGCTAAACCTGAACTTGTTGACAAAGTGGTATCTGTGATTCAACGTCATGCGCCAGGTGATTATACACCATCAATTAAACCGAGCAGTAAAGGCAATTATCATTCAGTATCAATTACCATTAATGCCACGCATATTGATCAAATCGAAAATCTTTATAAAGAGTTGGGTGAAATTGATATTGTAAGGATGGTTTTATAATACTTTACTTTTTTGCTAAAAGTAGAGCCTTACTGTTACCGATAAGGCTCTTCATAGAAAACAAATAGAATCAATACGCTACCTAAATATTTTTGCTGAAGAGTCTATCCTCTGCTAAAACAAGAATTACTTTAAAAAATCTAATAAAATCAGTACATTTTCTAAAGATTTTTAGGCGAGTTTATCGTGGTTCAGCTTTTAGTTTATCGCTGTATAAGTGGTGATATTAATCTATTTGAAATAAAAAAGCGCAAGATAGTTAATACTACCTTGCGCTTTTTATAGATAACCAATTATCCTAAAATTTTAGCTAATTCTTTTGTTACATCAGCAACAGGCTGGGTCCCATCTACACGGAAATAGTGTGTGCGCCCTTCTTTGGCTTCATGCTGGTAATAACTCATAAGTGGTTTAGTTAAATCGTGATATTCAACAAGGCGTTTACGTACAATATCTTCATTATCATCTTTGCGAATAGTCAGCGGTTCACCAGTGACATCATCAATATTTTCAACTTTAGGTGGATTATGACGAATATGATAAACACGACCTGAAGCCGCATGAATACGTCGTCCACTCATACGATCAATAATTACAGCATCAGGCACATCAAATTCAAGCACATAGTCTATATCAATACCTGCCGCTTTCATGGCATCTGCTTGAGGAACAGTACGAGGAAAACCATCTAACAAAAAACCATTTGCGCAATCGCTTTGTGCAATACGCTCTTTCACTAATGCAATAACAAGTTCATCGGTAACCAATTTACCCGCATCCATTAATTCTTTTGCTTGCAAACCAAGCGCTGTACCCGCTTTTACTGCTGCACGTAACATATCACCAGTTGAAATTTGGGGAATTCCATATTTTTGCATAATAAATTGTGCTTGGGTTCCCTTTCCTGCTCCTGGTGCGCCTAATAAAATAATTCGCATAAAATAACCTCATATGGCTTTAATATAGATAATATCTTCTATTCTGGTAAATAATGAAATACCACCTTACTGCTGGAGATTAAACCATCAGTTGGGCAAATATAGTTCACCGACCCGCAGCCCTTAACCATCTGCGCTTTTTGCAGACAAGTCGGGCAAATATATTGTTCTAAATAATCTTGCTTACAATGAAGACAATTAAAATGTTGAGGCGAAACAATACTCATTTTATGATGACACTTTGGGCAAATGCCTTCTTGCCCCTGCTCAACTGCCAGTGATTTTGACATAAACTATTTTCGGCCTCTAACATGTTTCATCAATCGGCGTCGTTTTCGTTGCTGTGATGCGGTTAAACTATTTTTCCGCCCTTCAAATGGATTAGCCCCTTCTTTAAACTGAATTCGAATTGGTGAGCCCATAATTTTTAGCGAGCGTCTAAAATAGTTCATCAAATAACGCTTATAGGAATCAGGCAAGTCTTCAACTTGATTACCATGAATAACGACAATAGGTGGATTATACCCCCCAGCATGCGCATATTTTAATTTAACACGACGCCCTCGCACCAAAGGAGGCTGATGATCATCTTGTGCCATTTGCATAATCTTAGTCAATAAGGCGGTGTTGACACGGCGCGTTGCACAATCATACGCTTCTTGAATGGAGTCAAATAAGTTACCAACACCACTACCATGCAAGGCAGAAATAAAATGTACACGAGCAAAATCAATAAAGTCTAGCCTATCATCTAGTGTTGTTTTCACTTGCTCTTTGATATCTTGTGATAAACCATCCCATTTATTAACAGCTATCACAAGTGAGCGCCCACTATTAATAATAAACCCTAGTAATGATAGGTCTTGATCGGATATACCTTCACGGGCATCTATAACTAAAATGACAACATTAGCATCTTCAATGGCTTGTAACGTTTTAATGACGGAAAATTTTTCAACGGTTTCGGTGACTTTTCCTCGCTTACGAACACCAGCGGTATCAATCAAGATATACTCTCGTTCATCACGTGTCATGGGGATATAGATACTGTCACGCGTTGTGCCAGGCATATCATATACAACAACGCGCTCTTCCCCTAAAATTCGATTAGTTAGTGTTGACTTACCTACATTTGGACGCCCCACGATAGCAACTTTTATAGGTTGGTTAATTAATGATTCTGTATCATCAAGATCGGAATCATCATAACATTGAGATAAGTCGTTAGATTGTTCATCGTCATCAAAATCGCTATTTTGTTCATCATCAAACTGAAAAATAGGATCTAATACCGTTTCAATTAACGAGCTTACACCTCGACCATGGCTAGCTGCAATGGGATGAATTTCGCCCAATCCTAAGCCGTAAAAATCAGAAATTGCAGTATCGGCATCAATACCATCAATTTTATTAGCCACTAAAAAAGTGGCTTTTTGACGAGAGCGTAAATGCTTAGCGATAGCATGATCGGCAGGCATCGCACCCGCTCTAGCATCAACCAAGAAAAGAACAATATCAGCTTCTTCTATTGCTTGCAGGGATTGTTCAGCCATAAAGCTTTCAACCCCATCTTCAGAGCCATCAATACCACCAGTATCAATCAAGATATATTCATGGCCCTTAATTTCTGCTCGTCCATATTTGCGATCACGTGTTAATCCAGGAAAGTCAGCCACTAAGGCATCTCGGGTTCGCGTTAACCGATTAAATAAAGTCGACTTTCCAACATTTGGACGACCAACAAGTGCTACTACAGGTACCATGTTTATTCTCTAAATTACTTTAATTTTGTGTATTAATTTTTTGTAAAAGCGTAAATATCACCATTTTTAGCTTGAACAATGACTTTATTGTCTACGACTAATGGTTTCGATATTAATCCACTACTGCTCACTTGAGTCTTAGCTGCAAGCTCCCCATTGTCAGCATTTAACCAATAGAGGTAGCCTTCAAAATCACCAAATACCACATAATTTTGATAGATAACAGGATCGGTTAACTGACGATGTGTAAGATTTGGTTGCGTCCAAAGCTCACCACCACCATTCTTGGCAATAGCTTGAACATTGTCATTTTGGTCGACAACAAATAATCGATTAGTATCAACCGCAAAGCTATGAGTAGAACCAAGTCCTTTACGCCAAACAGTTTGACCATTACTCAAATCAAGCGCAACTAAACTGCCATTATAACCAACGGAATAAACTAAATTACCTTCAACTACAGGGGTTGAATCAACATCGTTTAATTTTGCAATTTCAGTAGAGCCTGATGGCTGTGAAATACGTTGCTGCCAAATTAATTGCCCATCATTAATAAAGTAAGCATTTACTCGACCATTATCATCGCCAACAATAGCGGCACCATGAGCGATAGTCGGTGTAGAGTTGCCTCTTAGCGACAGTGCAGGAACGTCGAAAGAAACATCCCACAAATAATCACCAGTATCACGATTAAGACCTTGAAGAATGCCATTTGCAGTATGAATTATCAATTTGTCCTCAGCAGGCACTGGGCGAGCAAGCACTTCACCTTTTACTGTTTTTTCCCACACCACTTTACCACTGTTACGATCTAACGCATACACAACAGCGCGCTCACTACCTACGTAAACATATTTATCATCAGCACTTACACCACCTGAAAACAATGCTGTTTTGCTGCTAAAAAGCGTGCTTTGCGATAAGTTGACATCCCATATGGTTTTGCCACTTATTAAATCAATTGCTTTAACTTGTCCACTACGACTTGCAACATAAATAGCATTATCATAATTAATCGGACCTAATAATGAATAAATATGAGTATTGCCAGCAGTGCTATTTCGCCATACTTGTTGAATAGGAAATTGATTATTCACTGCTGGTGAAGGTGAAATTTGAACAATCTCTTCTTCCCCACCGAATAAAGAGCACCCAGCAAGTGAAAACATAAAAACACCAGTAAAAAGATATTTTGATAACTTCATTGTATAGCCCCTTATAGCAGGATAAATTAATTTTTACTTTCTTCCGTTGCAGTTTTTTTTGCCTGAGCTTCTTGTTCTGCCTGTTCTTTAACTGCTTGAGCTTCTTGTTCAGCTTGTTGTTTTGCTTTTAAATATTCAGCTTGATTCAACTTCATTTTAATGTTTTCTTCTAAATCTTTGGTTGGATTAGAAGTTAAAGCAACGTTATAAGCACTCACTGCATCAGCATAACGCGTCATTTTAACTAACACATCACCACGAAGATCATTAATTACAGCTCCCCAGCTTTCGCTAGTCACATGGCTTAGCGATGTTAAACTGTCTTGATATTGACCTTGTTGGTACTGTAAACGCGCTATACGAATATTGGTAATTGCTTTGACTGGCTCTGAATCGGTTTTCTTTAATGCATCGACTAATAATGTTTGCGCGCCAGAATAATCTTTTAATACTTCAACATAAAATTTTGCCGCGCGTAAATTAGCAAATACACTATAAATAGTATCGTTGTCTTTAGCAAAAGCGACTAACTCATTAACGGAATCTGGTTTATTATCATCTAATTGAGCTATTAACTGTTCATACTTATCTGACGATTCAATCGCCTTTTCAGCGTTATATGATTGCCAATAGCGCCAGCCAAAAAAGGCTAGTAATCCGATTACCAAAATCGCAACCATAATTTTCCATGTTTTAGCAAAAAAGCCTTTTATCTCTTCCAGTTGTTCTTCACTCGATAACTGATGACTCACATTTTTCTCCTATATCTTTTACTTAATCGACAAACAAGTTTGGACAACTTCTTTTTGTGCAACTTCAACTTGTTCGCCTGTTTGTAAATTTTTAATCATGACTGACTGATTAGCTAATTCATTTTCACCAATAATGACTGCTATTTTAGCACCTAACTTATCAGCTTTGGCAAATTGTTTCTTAAAATTACTACTACCATAATTTGTCATAATTCGCCAATCAGGTAGCCCATCGCGCAATTGCTCTGCTACACCTTGTGCTGCTGCAATTGTCTTTTCATCACCAGAAGATATCATATACACATCAATCAAATTATCACGGTTAAATGATGGATTAACGGCTTGAACTAATAACACTAAACGCTCAACGCCCATTGCAAAACCCACTGCTGGTGTTGGTTGTCCACCTAGTTGGCTTACAAGCCCATCATAACGACCACCACCACACACGGTACCTTGTGCACCTAAACTACTGGTTACCCATTCAAAAACAGTTCGATTATAGTAATCTAATCCACGAACTAATCTTTGATTAATATTGTATTTTATTCCAGCGTTATCCAATAAACGGCATAATCCTTCAAAATGTTGTTTAGAATCTTCATCTAAATAATCAAACAGTTTTGGAGCCTGATTAAGTAGTTCTTGGACAACTGGATTTTTTGAATCAAGAACACGCAATGGATTAGTATACATTCTACGTAAACAGTCTTCATCCAATTTATCTTTATGTTGTTCAAGAAAAGCAACTAGTGCATTTCGATAATTAGCTCTAGCTTCAATCGAACCTATTGAATTTAGCTCAAGAGAGGTATGCTGTTCGATACCCAAAGCTTTCCAGAAACGTGCCGTTAATAAAATAAGCTCAGCATCAATATTGGGTCCGTCAAGCCCAAAGACTTCAACACCAAATTGATGGAATTGGCGATAACGCCCTTTTTGCGGTTTTTCATAACGGAAAGCAGGACCTAAATACCAAAGGCGTTGTTCTTGATTGTAAAAAAGGCCATGTTCAATGCCTGCACGGACACAACCGGCGGTAATTTCTGGACGTAAAGTAATACTTTCATCATTACGATCATTGAACGTATACATCTCTTTTTCAACAATATCGGTAACTTCACCGACTGCTCTTTTAAATAGCGCAGTATCTTCAACAATAGGCGTTCTAATTTCGTTATAGCCATAACTGTTTAATACGCCTTTAACGATTTTTTCAATCTGTTGCCAACATGCACTATCTGTTGGGAGTAAATCATTCATTCCTCGTATAGATTGGATCTTTCTCTCTGTCATTTATTTATTCGCTATCTAATAAAATTATAATTCAGTTGCTGTAATTCTGTTTTTCAATATTAATGCTTTAGCTCGAATTTTAGCTTCTAACTCATCAATCATTTGTTCATTATCAATACGGCCAATACGCACACCATCTTCATAAAAACCACTTTTGTTATGACCGCCAGCAACTCCCATGGTTGAAGCTAACGCTTCGCCTGGACCGTTAACCACACAACCAATAATTGACACATCCATTGGTGTAATAATATCTTCTAATCGCTGCTCTAATGCATTGACGGTATTAATCACATCAAACTCTTGGCGCGAACAAGTTGGACAGGCAATAAAATTAATACCACGAGACCTTATACGCAGTGATTTTAAAATATCAAATCCAACTTTCACTTCTTCCGTAGGATCGGCCGCTAAAGATACTCGGAGTGTATCGCCAATCCCTTCTGATAGCAATAATCCCAACCCAATAGCCGATTTAATTGCACCACTCCGCACGCCACCAGCCTCAGTTATGCCCAAATGCAATGGCTGCTTAATTTGTTTAGCTAACAAACGATAAGCATCAACCGCAGTAAACACATCAGATGCTTTTACACTGACCTTAAATTGATCAAAACTAAGTCTATCAAGTATATCAACATGACGCATTGCTGACTCGACAATCGCTTTGGGAGTAGGTTCACCATATTTTTCTTGAATATCTTTTTCAAGTGAACCTGAATTAACCCCAATACGTATTGGAATATTTTTATCTTTTGCACAATCAACAACCGCACGGATCCTTGATTCATTGCCTATATTACCGGGATTAATTCTTAAACAATCAACGCCATATTCTGCCACTTTTAAAGCAATACGATAATCAAAATGAATATCAGCAATCAGTGGTACTTTGGCTTGTTGTTTAATCAATTTAAACGCTTCGGCCGCATCCATTGTTGGAATAGAAACGCGCACAATATCCACCCCAACACGTTCAAGCGCTTGAATTTGAGCTACCGTTTTTTCGACATCAGTAGTACGCGTATTTGTCATCGATTGAACAGCTATTGGGGCTCCGCCACCAATAGGAACATTGCCGACATAAATTCGGGTAGATTCTCGTCTAACAATTGGTGAATCCTGATGACTCATACACACTTAACCATATTACAAAATAACTAGCCAGCAATCTTAACAAGATTTAAGGCAAATGTCTGTATGAGAATAAGAAAATTTGCTAACTATTAACACGGGTAATAGGGGATGGAGAAATATAATGACTTACTTCAATAAGATTATCTTTATCGTCCTTATTAACATAATATAAAGTTATACCAAGCGCACAAAGAAGAATAAATATACTGATTAAGATAAATGGAGCCTTTCCTTGTTTCTTTGTTATAAACGTGTGCGGTTGAATTTTTTTTTGTTGTGACTTAGATTGTTTGGTTAATTCATCGATATGAGGTTGATACTGATCAGCTGATAAGCCGACAATTTCTGCATAAGAACGAATATAACCTTTGACAAAAACTAGAGGGGCATGAGGCAACTGATTTTTTTCGATATCGTCAATCACAGTTTTTCGCACATGAATTTTATTGGCAATATCATCTTGAGTTAATCCCATTTGTTCTCGTAAATCAGCGAGCATCACTCCTAATGAAATATAGTCCATTATCCCCTCATAAATTTAACACTAACCGTTAGCTAGTTCCATTTTTACATATTTTTATAATTAATCAATTTTTTTTGCATTAAACCATTGTGTTGGTTTTTCAATTTCACTTTGTGCTGCAACTAATTGTAATTCATATTCATCTTGTTTTAAGGTTTCAAGCATAACCGCATACACCGCCGAAGTAGTATGCTCTAAGGCTTCAACCAATGATTTTCCAAGTAAAATATTAGCTAAAAATAATCCACTTGTCATATCACCAACACCAACCGGCTGCCTTACACCAAAATCAACAAGTGGGCGATCAATATGCCATGCTTCATCTTGAGTCACAAGCAACATTTCAAACCGATCAATTTTATATCCAGCTCGGCTTAAATGTTTAACTAAGATCGCCTTAGGCCCTTTTTTACATAATTCTCGACAAGCTATAATTGCCTGTTCAACATTATTGACACGTTGTTTACCATTTAGCTCTTCAAGCTCCAAAATATTTGGTGCCATCATATCTGCCATAGGCAGCGCAGTATTGCATAAAAACTCTGATACACCTGGGGCAACAAAGCAACCTTTTTCAGGATGCCCCATTACAGGATCGCAAAAATAAATAGCATTAGGATTAACCGCTTTTACTTTTTTAACAATCTCAATAATAGCATTGCCTTGCTCAGGTGATCCCATATAGCCACTTAATACCGCATCACAACGTTTTAGTTCATCAATTTCATGAATGCCATCTGCAATCTCAGTTAAATGAGATGCTGACATTACCGTTCCAGTCCATTGGCGATATTGAGTATGATTAGAAAATTGTACGGTATTTAAAGGCCAAACATTTACCCCTAATCGACGCATAGGAAATTCAGCTGCGCTATTTCCTGCATGACCAAATACAACATGAGACTGAATCGATAAAATATTTTTCATGAAATTAGCTCCAAATTAACAAGCAATAATATTTTTTACCACGACGAAGCAAAGTATAACGATTAAAAAGCTTATCACTATCTGAAAAATGGTAATCTATTGTTGTATTACGTTCACCATTAATTGAAATGGCATTAGATTCAATCATCGTTCTTGCTTGACCTCTTGAGGGTGCAAACTGCGCATTAACGATTGCTTGCTGTAAATCAACTTCACTGTCAACAACTAACGTCGGCATACCATCTTGGGCTAACTGCTCAAAATCAGCTTCAGATAAATCCGTTAACTTACCAGAAAATAGGCTTTCTGTAATACGTTTTGCTGCAATGAGTCCATCCTCACCATGAACTAGACGCGTAACTTGTTCCGCAAGTACATATTGAGCCCTTGGTGCAACACCACTATTTTTATCTTCTTCTTCCAAAGCGTCAATTTCATTTAACGGCATAAATGTAAAGAATTTTAAGAATCGATAAACATCCGCATCTGCCGTATTAATCCAGAATTGATAAAATTTATACGGACTGGTCTTTTTAGGATCCAGCCATACTGCACCACTTTCAGTTTTACCAAATTTAGTTCCATCTGATTTAGTAATTAACGGCACAGTCAAACCATAAACCTGTTTTTGATGTAAACGACGAGTTAAATCAATACCGGCAGTAATGTTACCCCACTGATCAGAACCACCAATTTGTAAAACAACATCATGCGATTGATTCAAACAAGCAAAATCATACGACTGTAATAAACTATAAGAAAACTCAGTAAATGAGATCCCTACTTCGTCACGATCAATACGTTGCTTAACTGATTCTTTATTGATCATCGCATTAACCGAGAAATACTTACCAACATCACGTAAAAATGTCAGCACATTCATACCACTAAACCAATCGTAGTTATTGGCCACAATTGCCGCATTTTCACCACAATTAAAATCTAAAAATGGTGAAACTTGTTGTTTAATTTTTTCACTCCACTCAACAACTGTCTCTTCAGTATTGAGTTTTCGCTCAACGGCTTTAAAACTTGGATCACCAATTAATCCTGTTGCTCCACCGACTAAAGCTACAGGTTTATGTCCAGCTAATTGAAAGCGCTTTAAACAAAGCAACGGTACCAAATGTCCAAGATGCAAGCTATCGGCTGTTGGATCAAAACCACAATAAAGCGCAATAGGATTTTTTTCAATTTGTTCTACTAGTGCTTTTTCATCGGTAAGCTGCGCAATCAGTCCACGCTCTTGCAGTTGTTTGATCACATTTTTTGTCATATATTCTACCTATTAAATTTTATTACGTTTATATTCTACTTTAATGAAATTTATACTGTTTTATTATGATAACGTTTATACGCTTGTTTAAAATGATCTTCCACTATTTCATTAGGTTTTTTATCACATAAGCTAAACACAACAATCGCAATTGAAGCAAATAAAAACCCAGGAATGAGAGAGTATAGATTAAACCAATTAAAATTAATCCAAAGCAATACGGTTACTGCACCAATTATCATACCAGCTAATGCGCCATTACGAGTCATTCGTGACCAAAATACCGAAAAAACAATAATTGGGCCAAACGCTGCACCAAATCCAGCCCAAGCATGGCTGACTAAATCAAGTACGCTATTATTTGGATTAATGGCTAATAAAATCGCAATAACTGAAACTAATAACACCATTATACGCCCAACCCAAACAAGTTCTTTTTGTTTTGCTTTTGGTCTAAAAAAGGCGCGGTAAAAATCTTCCGTTATAGCACTAGAACAAACTAATAGCTGGCAACTTAATGTGCTCATTACCGCAGCTAAAATAGCTGCAAGCAATACACCTGCAATCCAAGGATTAAATAATAACTTTGAAAGCTCAATAAAAATGCGCTCATGTTTGCCGTTATTAATCAAATAGACAAATTCTGGATGATTAGAGAAAAAAGCAATACCAAAAAAGCCAACCGTAATAGCTCCAGCTAAACATAACACCATCCAAGTCATACTAATTCGGCGTGCATTTTTCATGACTTGGTGTGAATCAGCTGCCATAAATCTGGCTAAAATATGGGGTTGCCCAAAATAACCAAGCCCCCAGCCTAATAATGAAATAATAGCGATAAAATCCATGTGAGCAAATAAATTGGTGTAATTAGGATTAAGCGATTGAATATATGCCATTGCATCAGAAAAGCCCCCAGCATTCACCATAACCATAATAGGGGTTAAAATAAGTGCAAACATCATTAAACTTGCTTGAATAGTATCAGTCCAACTGACAGCTAAAAAACCACCAATAAAAGTATAAGCAATTGTTGCACCAGCGCCAGCAAGCATTGCCCAACCATAACTCATACCAAATGTACTTTCGAATAATTTTGCGCCAGCAACCACACCGGATGCACAATAAATAGTAAAAAAGATAAGAATAATCACCGCAGAAATAATGCGAAGTAAAGAACTTTTATCATCAAATCGACGAGCAAAATAATCGGGTAATGTTAAAGAGTTATGGTTGATTTCGGTAAAAACACGCAACCTTCCAGCAATCAGTAACCAATTGAGATACGCGCCAATTATCAAACCAATGGCAATCCAACTTTGTGATATACCAAACAAGAAAACCGCGCCAGGTAGCCCCATTAATAACCAACCACTCATGTCTGAAGCACCTGCTGAAAGTGCTGTCACAACACTACCAATACGGCGTCCACCTAGAATATAATCACCAAAGTTTTGCGTTGCACGAAACGCAAAAAAACCAATCGCAATCATCCCTAAAATGTACACAGCAAAGGTGACAATCATTGGTAACGACATTTTTATAACAAACCTTGTATTATGAAATTAAAAATAGTGGGCTAGCTTATCACAAAAAGCCCATGCTAAAAAGCAGACGATTTATGTATTTGAGTGAATAAAAATTAGATAAGATTGTTATTTGGTAAAATTACAATCTACATATATCGTTGATAGCCAAAACTAAAACGTCTATAAAAACTAAATTTAACTTACAGATAAACTGCAAATACAGTATATAATATCAAACAAACTATTTGGGGATATTAATTATTTAGTGAAACAATCAACTCGAATTCAAATTTTAGACAGACTAAAAGATCATATTAAAGATCCAACCACCGAGCTTGTATACCAAACGCCATTTGAATTACTTATTGCTGTTGTTCTATCGGCTCAAGCAACCGATGTAAGTGTCAACAAAGCAACAAAACCACTTTTTGCTGTAGCCAATACAGCACAGCAAATTTTAGCACTTGGCGTTGATCAATTAAAAAGTTATATTCGTACCATTGGGCTTTATAATAGTAAAGCTGAAAACATTATAAAAACATGTCAAATTTTAGTTGATAAATATCAAGGCGAAGTGCCAGAAAATTTCGATTCACTTATTGAGTTACCGGGTGTGGGTCGTAAAACAGCCAATGTTGTGTTAAATACGGCGTTTGGTTGGCCGACCATTGCCGTTGATACGCATATATTTAGAGTAAGTAACCGTACAGGTTTTGCACCTGGTAAAACTGTCGAAGCAGTTGAAGAAAAATTGCTGAAGGTGGTACCGAAAGAATATAAAATAAATTGCCACCATTGGCTAATATTACATGGTCGTTATACCTGCATTGCCAGAAAGCCTAGATGCGGTTCTTGTGTTATAGAAGATTTGTGTGAATTTAAACAAAAAGTTTACCCAGAGTGAAAATTAATGCCAAATAAATTTAATTTAGACCAAGATGACATAAACTTGTTTCAAAATAGTATTGGTAACACCAAAAAGCTAAAACAAGATACTGTTATTCATAAACCGGTGAAACGCTCCAAAAAAATAATGGAAACACAAAAACTACAGCATGAAAAAACACATGCTGAGTTTTATTTTTCCGATAATTATCAACCGCTATTGCAACAAGATCCTATCCGCTATAGTCGAGAAAATGCCGATCCTTATGAAGTAAAAAAATTACGCCGTGGATTTTATGAACCAGAATTTTTTTTGGATTTACATGGACTCACTCAGCAAGAGGCTAAAAAAGAGATTGCAGCGCTTATCGCCGCGTGTTTAAAAGAGAGAGCCCATTGCGCATGCATCATGTATGGGCATGGAAAAAATATATTAAAAACACAAACACCTATGTGGCTAGCTCAGCATCCTCATGTTATCTGCTTCCATCAAGCACCCAAAGAGTTTGGCGGCAGCGCAGCATTACTCATTTTATTTGACATCAACAATGAATTAGCAAATAGCTAGTACTTGAAAATAAAATAGTTATGAATCACCCAAAAATAAAAAAGCCAGCTTAGCGATGCTAGTCTGGCAAACATTGGAAGCAATGTGAGCAATGTCATACTTTTTCAGAAGCTGTTTAGGCTCTAACAAAGTACTCAATAATGATAATGATTCTCATTACTAAAAGCAAGCATTTTTTAGGCTTTCCTAAATTAAATGAAAATAAATACCTGACTCACTTATTTTATAAAACTGGTTTTATATTCAACTCGTTAAAAAATAAGCAGAACATTTCCTTTCTGCTTTTATTGCTTTGATAAAACGTTTTTATACAATAGCTAAATCCAGATAAAAGACCGTAATACTGATTATTTTTGATAAATAAACTCTACGCCCTCTTCATCACTTTCATCCCAATCATCGAAATCATCGTCATCATCAAAAGCTTCATCCATTGCTTGTTGATGATAATCATCCCACATAAATTCAACTTTTTCGGGTGATGATTCTTCTGGTTCAGCTTCGCGTGGATGGGCATTGATATATTCCATTAAATCCCAGCATAACGCTTTTACGCCTTCTTGATTAATGGAGGAAATAACATAATATTTATCCTGCCAGTCAAGCGCCTTAGCAATTTCAGCCGCACGTTTAGCACTCTCCTCGGGCCCTAATACATCCATTTTATTAAATACTAACCAACGTGGTTTATTCGCTAATTTTTCACTATATTGTTGAACTTCTTGAATGATTACTTTAGCGTTTTCTATCGGATCTGATTCATCTACTGGCGCCATATCAATTAAATGAACTAAAACACGACAGCGTTCAAGGTGTTTTAAAAACCGAATACCAAGCCCTGCACCATCTGATGCACCTTCAATCAAACCGGGAATATCAGCAACAACAAAACTTTGCTCATTATCCATTCGAACCACACCCAAACTAGGTACTAAAGTGGTAAATGGATAATCGGCAACTTTCGGTTTAGCCGCTGAAACAGCGCGAATGAAGGTTGATTTACCAGCATTAGGCAAGCCTAACATCCCCACATCAGCAAGCAATAATAATTCTAATAGCACATCACGCTTTTCACCCGGAGTACCATCAGTTTTTTGTCTTGGCGCACGATTAACCGATGATTTAAAACGCGCATTTCCAAGTCCATGAAAGCCACCTTTGGCAACTAACACTTTTTGTTGATGATGCGTTAAATCACCGATAATTTCGCCAGTATATTTGTCCGTAATACGTGTTCCCACCGGCACTTTAACAGTAATATCTCGACCACGTTTACCCGTACAATCAGAACCTTGTCCATTTTGACCTCGTTCTGCGCGATAATTTTTTTCAAACTGGAAATCAACAAGTGTGTTTAAATTTTCATCAGCAACAAAAAAGACATCACCACCATCACCACCGTCGCCACCATCAGGGCCACCTTTTGGTATATACTTTTCTCTGCGAAAACCGACACAACCGTTTCCACCATCTCCTGCTTCAACTCGAATTGATGCTTCATCAACAAATTTCATTATTCTTCCCCTTTATTGCGGTTAATTAGCCAGCCTTTTCTTGGATGCCAAAGGTAATGCCCAATGGTGGCAAACATTGCGCCCGCAACAACAGACACTGCGCCAATATAACCTAAAATATTTAAATATTGCATAGCAAACTTTTCAGGCCAAATTAATGCAAACAAATCTGAAAAGATCAGTGCAAATAATGGTGTTAAGGTTGTTATAGCACTCACTTGTGCAGCTTGCCACCTTTCCATTGCCATCACTAACGCCCCGTAAGCAATAATGGTATTCAAACCACAAAATATGATAGCAAACAGTTGCGTTGCATCAGCATTGGCTATTTTACTTGGTGAAGTAAAAGGCAACAAAAATACAGTACAAATAAGATAGATTAACCAAAGTAGTTGTTCTGCACGTAATTTTCGTAATAGCACTTTTTGGGCAAGCGCATAGCAAGCCCACGATACAGATGCAAGTAAACCAAGCCAAATACCGATGCTATACGCAGACATATTAGAAAAAAGATCGACAATATTTTTATTAAAAAATAGTACAAGCCCAGTGAGTAAAACTAAAATACCAATAATCTGAGTCGGTCTTAGTCGCTCTTTAAAAATAAAAGCACTTGAAATCATAAATATCACAATGCCAGTTTGCCCAACCACCTGCGCTGTTGTGGCAGAAAGATACTGAACAGCACTTGCAAATAATGCAAAATTACCCAACAATCCAAATCCAGCAATCATCAATAAAATAAAACGACGACGTTTTTTAAACATCATTAAATTAGGGAATTGCTTTTTGTAAGCCAGCCAGATAGTAATACCAAGCGCTGAAATAGCCAATCGTGACCAAGCTAATGTTAATGGATCAACAACGACTAGTGCATATTTCATTGCAACTGGCACAATGCCCCACATCACTGCAGTTAACATGGCAAGTGCAAAACCTAATTGAACATTTTGCTGTTTTATCATATCGCCATCAATTTTATATAAATTTCAAGAAATGAAAAAAGCCCCACAATAACTGTGAGGCTTCTATAACTTTTGAACCGCTTTTAAATTAGCTATTAGCAACTACACTAACATAACGACGGTTTTTAGGTCCTTTAACTTCAAACTTTACTTGTCCATCAATTAAGGCAAATAGAGTATGGTCACGACCACAACCTACATTAGTACCTGGGTGGAATTGAGTTCCACGTTGACGAACTAAAATGTTACCAGCAAGAACTTCTTGACTACCATAACGTTTAACACCTAAACGTTTACTTTGGGAATCACGACCATTACGTGATGAACCACCAGCCTTCTTATGTGCCATTGTTCGATACTCCTATTAAGCGATTGCAGTGATCTTCACATCAGTGAACCACTGACGGTGACCTTGTTGTTTACGATAGTGTTTACGACGACGGAATTTAACAATTTTCACTTTATCGCCACGACCGTGCTCAACAATTTCTGCTTTAACTGTTGCACCTTCAACAAACGGAGCACCAACTTTGATGTCTTCACCATTTGCTACCATTAAAACTTTATCGAAAACAACTTCTGCACCTGTTTCGACTTCAATTTTTTCCAAGCGAACGACTTGTCCTTCGCTAACTCGGTGTTGTTTACCACCACTTTGGAAAACTGCGTACATACTTAACTCCGCAATAAAAAGCAGACGATTACTTGATTAAACATATATGTCTGCGCGATTAATCTTATAGGGCGTGAATTTTACGCAAAATTTATCCTTGTTGCAAGCGCTGTTTACCAAAAGATCGCAAAAAGTGACAAAAAAAATCAGAGGTATACTCTTTTCAGGCTACAATAATCATAAATTGCTATTTATCTGAAATAAAATTATAAAATAATGTTGAGTTTTTTATGTCGAAAAGAAAAATTGGCTACAGTGCATCAATTATTAATCGTTTAACACTATTAATGTTTTTTTTAGGTACTATTGCATTAATCGCCTTATCGTTTTCAATTCAGGTAGCTAATGATGCAAAAGGTGGGGCATATCTGGTTAATCAATTAGGTTTACTAAGAATGAAGAACTACCAACTGCTTACCATGATTCCTCTTAACAAAAAAGAGTATGACCACTTGAACATTTTTATGGATATTTCTTCATCTAAGCAGCATCTTATGCTCTTAAAACGCTACGGCTTAATGAATGAATTTAATCGGTTAGAAACTGATTGGCAAACTCGACTTACAACTAAAATAAAGCAAGCACAAAAAATGGATGATATAAAAAGTGACATTGAAAATTATGTTATTCGTATTAATGATTTAGTACATAAAATTGATCAAAATACCGAGAAAAAGATTCAACATATTTCTCAAATACAACAATTATTTATTGTTATCATTGCTCTATTTCTTATCGCTCAGATCTACTATTTACGTTACTGTCTTCTTGCTCCATGGAAAAAACTAATTGATATGGCCGAAGCTATTTCGAACCACAATTTTAAAGCGCGTTTTGCTATTAGAGCCAAAAAGAATGAATTTGATCTATTAGGGCAGGCTTTCAATAAAATGTCAACTCAGATCGAGTCACAATATTTATTACTAGAACAACAAGTTGCTGAAAAAACTGCTAAATTACAACAAACCAATAAGATCGTTTCCTTTCAATATCAATCAACCAAGCAACTACATACTTCAGAACCATTATGTGAACGTTTTTTAAAAATATTACACGATCTGGAGGAATTAGTCCCACTAACTCAATTTCAAATTCGCTTTTATGAATCAGATGATCCTAAGCATTATCAACAAATCAGTTATGATAATGAGCAAAAATTACCCTATTGCCAAAATCCCACTTGCAGTGCATGTTTGATCTCATCAAAACCTGATCAGAAAAATGGTTTTCAACGTCATTGGTATCTTCAAGAGAACGACGAAAAATATGGGATATTATTCGCTTTACAGTCAGAAGAGGTCATCTTAACCGATGAGCAAGAAAACTTAATTATGGGATTGATTGAGCAAATGACCACTGCAATGAAGCTAGAAAGAAAAATAGAACAACAAAAGCAATATTTATTAATGAAAGAACGCTCAGCTATGGCTAGAGAGCTACATGACTCCATCGCTCAATCGTTATCTTGTTTAAAAATACACCTTAGCTGCTTACAAATGCAGTCAGATTTAACATCTCAAAACAGTATTGATTTATTAGCAACCATGCGCAAAGAGATCAATATTACCTACTCCCAATTACGAGAACTAATTACCTCTTTCCACTTACGCCTTAATCAAACCGGCTTTTATGCAAGCTTAGTAGAATTAATTGAAGAATTTAATCAAAAATTACAATTCAATATTCAGTTTGAATACCATTTACCATTAAATATTATCAATAGTAAATATGCATTTCATTTATTGCAGATTATTCGAGAAGGACTTAATAATATATACAAACATGCTAAAGCCACACATGTAATTGTAAGTTTAAATATTGATGACAATCAAATTATCTCTGTTTGCATAAAAGACAATGGCATTGGCTTACAAAATGATATTAAACAAGAAAATCATTATGGTTTGATCATTATGCGTGATAGAGTTGAAACACTAAATGGTAATTTAACAATAGATAGCCCCCCCAACAAAGGGACACAAATTATGGTAACATTTAAAGCAAATAAAACCATTCCATTTCAGGCAATAAAAGAGTAAAAAATGGAACAAATAAATAGCTCAATACTGCTTATTGATGATCACCCAATGTTAAGAAATGGCGTAAAACAGTTAATCAATACTGTCAACTATTTTGAAATTGTGGGTGAGACAGGCTCAGGAATAGAAGGCGTTAAACTAGCAGAAGAGCTTGATCCTGATATTATTCTGCTTGATATCAATATGCAAGATGTGAATGGACTAGAAATATTACGCTATTTACGAGAAATAAACATCTCTAGCCGTATTATTATATTTACAGTATCAGATGCGAAAGAAGATATTATCACAGCACTAAAAAACGGCGCAGATGGTTATTTATTAAAGGATATGGAGCCTGAAGATTTTCTAAAATCGCTACAGGATATTTCGATAGGCAAGCTCATTATGGATAATGCTATTTCGCATATTATCCTCAATTATATGCGTCATAACAAAGAGCCAATCACAAAGCAAATACGTGATGTCAGCTTGTTAACACCAAGAGAAAATGAAATCTTTAATTTATTAGTCCAAGGATTATCAAACAAACTGATCGCCAAAGAGCTTGGTATCGTAGAAAGCACAGTCAAAGTACATATCAAAAGTATATTCAAAAAGCTCAATTTTAAATCCCGAATGGAAATGACCGTATGGTATCTACAAAGTAAGGAATAATCTTATCCACTGAAAAATAAAAATAGATAAATCTTTATGCCTAATCCTTAATAAGATAATTACAAAATACAAAAATGGAGCATATTCATTCAAAACCACAAAGATACAATAGTTTATAATAGAATTGGATGAACAAATAGCCGCTATTTATAGCCATAAAAAACACAAAATCTAAATAGGAATGTTTGAAATGCCAATATTGATCAATGCTTATTCGACAGTAATGCATCCACCAGCCATTGATTTCCCTTGTGAACGTTTATATCACCGCGGATTAGGTAATATTAAAACCTGTTAGTGAATTGTTAGATGCCTTAGATTTGCATTACCGCTTACATTGGATAACCACAGATTTGCGAATAAAAAACAAGCAACCACCTGCATCGATTATAAGTGATGTTATTCAAGAACACCATTATGCATTAAATTGGTTAACTTGCTTTGAAAATGCGGATTGAGATGATGTCGATACACCGACCTGATATTAGGCATTTGCATAAAGTTGACATCGTATTTGTATTAAATTAATAAATACGATGTCAATATTTTACATATTAACAATTGCAAAACCACTAAATCGCATAAAACGGTTTCGAGTAAAGTGCGTAATGAGTTTTGAGCGGTTTCTTAAAATCATGAAGTGTAAAAACTCGACGTTTTTAGGAACATGATAAAAAAACAAGAAAAAATAGCATTTAAAAAAATCGCATAGATGATAAAATAACCTCATTTTAAATAAACAAATACATTAATTTTTCAATTTCTTAATACTTTCTAAAGGAATTTAGGTCGATATGGTGGGGCTCGTTGTTAGTCGTATTGTTTTAGTAATTAATCATTATTTCCTTTTATTTGATGGGTCACGTGATTGTTCTGCATTACCAGTTTTATCATTTGATGGCAGGTGCAAATTATGATGGATTTCCCACTGTCTAACTGGCGCACCATCACCGCCACTTCTTCCATGCCTTTATATGCGGTGCTCTCTAACGTCAGTGACGCGCAAGCTGTTAAAAACTACTATATTACCGATGGTTCACAAACGCCTTATGGCCTTTATACTGGCACCCCTTACGAACACTGGTTTTCAGTGATGCCCATGCTAGTTAGACTTGATGAGCACAGCCCCTTTTTAGATTGGATAAACAACACCGAGTACAAAGACTGGGGCTGGCTGGCACGCTCTCATTTACCCTTCGAGACCATCTGTGCCCATTTACGTAGCCTAACCCAAGCCATAATGCCGGGTGGCGAAGCAGTGTTTTTTCGCTACTGGGATGGCGAATACCTGTCAATTATGCTTGATCACTTTACCGATAGCTGGCAAGACGTGCTGCCTGCCTTTGCTTTTTATTGGATCAATCACCAATCGCATGTGGTGCATGTGCCACTTGAACAAGCGGTACAAACATCACCTTGGTGGCAAGTGCCAGAATCATTAATACAAAAATTGCTAACAAATAAAGAAAATCTTTTATTAAATAATATATTACAAACATTACAAGAAAGTTACCCGAATATATATTGGACATATCGGCATGATGTTTTAGAGAAAAAAGTCAAACGTTTATTACAACATAATAATAAGAACAAAAGTGATGTTTGGAATTTAATTTTACAACAACTTCAATCATAGGATAACAAAATGACAGAGGAAATCATTGATCCCCCATTATCTGAGTCTGTTATCACATCAGATGTACAAGCCGAAGCCAATAAAGTCATAAATGAGGTTATTACTGATTTTAAAAATTGCCTTAATGACTACAAATCATTAACCGATACAATGCTGATCGGACGCTTTTTTGATATGGATCAGCAAATTAAGGTGGGTGATATGGAAATTGTTCAAAATGTCCAAAGTCGTGCACGAATGGATGGGGTTACCACCTGCCCATTAAGCGGAGAGCTGGTTATCATACATACGTTTCAAACCGCAGGTAAAACCATTCCAATTCCGAAAACCAAATACCGCGTATATGAGGTAAAATCAGGTTATAGATGGGGTGGTGATAATTACGTCAGCGAAGGTACATTAGATGATAATGGTAAAGCCGTCTTAAAATTAAAGCCAAATCAAAAATATAAAATTATGTTTTATCCCAATATTACAAAAAAAGATTTAGACAAGCTGTATGCTTCTTATGATGATTTAATCAATAAATGTGCAGCTTGGTTAGAAAAAAACTGGAATAATCGACAAAAGCAGGAATGGGAAACTTATATTGCTAATGGTGCATCAATAGATTGGGCCGAGGCATGTAAAGAGTTTGCTGATGGTATCTGGAGTACGTTAAAAGACATTTGGAATTTAGTTTGTAAATTATTTGATATATTTTGTCATCCTTTAGAAAATTTAAAAAAACTTAAACAACTTATAGGTGATGGTGCTGAAAAGTTAATCCAAATGTATGATGAATATAAAGATGAAATAGGCGATATGCTAATGATGCTTAAAGATGAAGCAATGCTATTTATCTTTTTTAATGCAACTTGGTGTCTTTTCAAATTATTAACCCCACAACAATTAATTAACTTTAGTGCCAAAATTGTAGGGCAAGTATTAACCGAAGTGATTATTGCTATTATTTTACCGGGCACAGTTCTAAAAAAAGGATTTGATATAGCAATGAACTTTGCTTAATCATAAGGATTATAATAATGGTAAAAAAGAAGAGATCAACTAAATCAACTAAATCAACTAAAGAACTTATCAATTCTCTAGACGAGTTAACCGAAATAGCTAAGCAAGCATGTAAAAAGCATGTCAAAGATAACCATGCAATAATTCACAGTGGTGACGCGAATCTTAGCGTAAACAAAAAGGCAACAACCCATAGCAATGCAACGGGTGTAACTGAACATGGCAGCGTTGCTTCATCGGGTGGTAAGCCACAGACAAAAATAGAAGATCCATCGCCACATATCACCGACACCCCAGAGGCAGGTAAAAATGCCAAAGGTCAGGCGGTTTCGTCAGATAAACATACGCCTCATGATGGTGACCCCATATCGTTATTAACTGGTGAAGAGCTATTATCGGTTGAAGATGGTTACTTAACTGGCATCGTGCCTTTTATTTGGCAACGTTTTTATCGTACTAGTGCTGTTGAATTGCAGCAAGGATTGGGCTATGGCTGGTCGCACTTTTTAAGTCAACATTTGGTATTTAACAACGATAGCATCACATGGTCAGACCATGAAAATCGTCAAGTTAGCTTTCCCTATCCAACCGAAAAATACACACATAGATTAAATAGCTTATCAGAAGCCATGCTGTGTCAAGGCGAACAAGATAATGAGTTTATCATTGTTCAATCAAATCAACCGTCTTTAGTGTTTAAACGTTCAAAAGACGGTAAAACCGCTTATCTGAAACGCATTATAGACCAGCATAACAATGCCATTAAGGTTATTTATAACACCAATCGGCTGCCTTCTGCCATTTTATCACCAGCAGAGCAACCGACACGCAAATTAGTATTTATTTATGAAAATGAAATAGACGTAGCCCCTAATGAAAATAACCCCAACCCGCCTAATAATATAAATTTAATCAAACAAGTTGAATTACAAACCCGCGTCGCACAACAATGGCAACGTGTTTCGGTGCTAGCAACGTATACTTATAACTCGCTTCACCAACTTGTTGCGGTGACAAATGCAGCAAATGAGACCGAGCACTATTCTTATGATGATAAGCACGTTATTCAATCACGAGTCATGGCTGGTGGGGCAACATTTTATTGGGCATGGCAAAATGAAGGTAAGCACGTACGCTGTTTACGTCAATGGGCGAACTTTCCTCAACTTGATAGTCGCTATCAATGGAATGATGAAGAAAACAGTGTCACTATAATTCACCAAGATGGCAGTAAAAGTTATTATAAGCATAATACCCATGGTAAATTAGTCCAAAAAACATCCGCTGCGGGTAATGTACAAACCTACGAATATAATGATAAAGGGCAACTGACCGCTGAAATTGATGGCGAAGGTCATATCACCTATTATGATTACTCCCCCATCACTGGCGCTTTAGATACCATCACTTATCCAGATGGGCATTGTGTTAATTATGACTACTTGCATGGGGAAATTTATACCATCACCCATGGCGATAAAGAGACCTATCAGCAATGGCGTTTTCGGCGTGATAGCCAAGGGAACTTACTGGAACTCATCGACCCTCAAGAGCGTAGCACAGTATATCAATATAATGCTCAAGGTAAGCCCATTTTTATTCAATATCCTGACCACAGTCACCAACGTTTAGTTTGGTCAGAGCAAGGTGAATTATTAGAAGATAACTCTTCAATTCAAGGGTTACGCCAATTTGGCTATGATGCTATAGGTCGCCTAGTATGGGAAAAACAACAAGACGGCAGTACCACACACTACCGTTATGATGCGTTAAATCGGATTACCAAAATTATCTTACCCGATAACACAACCCGTGAGTATCGTTACAATGCTTATGGTAAAGTGATTTGGTTTAAAGATGAAATGGGTAAAATCACCCAATATGATTACGCCGCGCCGTTACACCTACTCACCCAGTTACACCAACCTAATGGTGAAAAACTGACTTATCAATACGATAATGGGCATTTACAGATTAGCCAAATCACCAATCAAAAAGGCGAGCACTATCAGTTTCGGTACACAGCCGATGGGTTATTAAGTGAAGAAATTGGTTTTGATAATATAAAAACCACTTACCATTATAATAAAAACAACCAACTTATTGCCCGTTGTGAATACGGTGATGAACATCAATCTGAACCATTCATTACCCGTTATGAGCGTGACAGTGTTGGGCGATTAGTTCAAAAAATATTACCGGATGGAAATATTGAACACTATGAATATGACACTATCGGTCGCTTGATTGCGGTAAAAGATAACGATAATGTGTTATGTTGGGAATATAATAAAAGTAATCAACTCATAGCCGAACATCAAAATTGGGCGACTATCCGCCATCGCTATGATGATAATACAGGCTTACTCAGTGGCACTAAACTGCCCGATGGACAATGGTTAGAATATCATTACAATCACGGTCAGCTACTGGGGATGACGCTTGACCACCAGCCATTAGCAGCTTTCCGTTGGGATAAACAAGGGCGAGAATATGAACGCCGTCAGGGTAATGGTCTCGTTAATCGTTATGATTATGATAATTTAAGCCGATTAACTCGCCATCAGATTTTTCATGGTTTTGATTTGGATTCACTGCCTAGTCCAACGCCTTTGTGGCAACAAGATTATCGTTATCAGGCGGATAATCAACTTAGTCAAATTCGGGGAAATTCAGCTCGAGAGTATCAATACGATGCCATCGGTCAGTTAACTTCGGTGGGTAAGCCTAAACATCATCAAACGCATCACGCTCCGCCATTAGAGATGCTACACTATGATGCTACGGGCAACTTCCTGAGTGACACCAAAACCCATATTACCAAAGGCAACCGCCTGACCTTTTTTAGTGACAAACACTTTGAGTATGACCGCTTTGGTAATCTGATTGTCGAAAAGCGCGGCAAAGACCACCGTCTAGTCACCCACTATGAGTACGACTGCCGGCATCGGTTAATCAAAGTAATTAAGCCGACAGGGCTAATTATCACCTATACTTATGATGCCTTTAATCGACGTACCAGTAAAACAGTAGACGGCAAAACCACCGAGTTTATCTGGCAAGACCATAAATTAATTGCAGAATGTGCCGATAACGATAAATTCTGGCGAAGTTATATTTATGAACCCGATAGCCATCGTCCCCTTGCCCAAATCCTTGGAAAAGCAGGACAGTCAGAAAAGTTAAAAACCTACTGGTATCAAAATAACTACTTAGGCACTCCTCATCGCCTTACAGACAGCCTTGGCGACACTGTCTATGAATGCGAATACAGCGCCTATGGCGAAATCACCTATGAACACTGGCCACAAGCTGAAAATAATATTAAACCCATCAATCCCCTCAGATTTCAGGGACAATATTTTGATGAGGAGACAGGTTTACATTATAATCTTAATCGCTATTACGACCCATTTACAGGTAGGTATATCACCCAAGATCCGCTAGGTATACTAGGTGGATTAAATAGTTACCAATATGCCGGTAGTGATCCGATAAATTGGGTTGATCCGTTAGGATTACTTAAAATTGAAAATAGTGGTTTTGAGGGGGTATTTGATAATAGAACAGAATTAGAAATTGATCCTAAAAAATTCGACTATTTATATGGCAAAGTGACTAGCGGTACGCATAATACTGATAGGTCAACCCAATTGTCTCAAACAATGAGACGACTAGGGTTACAAACAGATGAATCGGGAACAAAAATATTAACTGAGCATTTTGATAAAATTATTAATACACAAGATAATATTATAGATACTTATATCAAAGGTTCACAAAAATTTGAAATCAGAGAATCACTACTAATAGGTCCATCAGGTAAAGCAACAAAATTAGAAAGTTCATTTGAAATCATGCCTAATGGTTCTAGAAGATTTGTTACAACAATACCGAAAGAAGGTAAAAAATAATGTTTATTCAATATTTTCCAGATGATATCGATTTACTTACTTTTTTCGAAAGTGAACCTATATTTCAAAATGCCGCTGATTTACACTTTGCGTATGAGTTTACAGATGGTAATGGAATGTCCATCATGTTTTCATTTAGTGCAACTGCTGGTTGGATTCAAGCTATAATTAAGTTTAAGGGAAAAAAAGTTTCCCACTATTTAATGGAAGGAGTGAAATTTTTTAAAATAGAAAAAGATGTTATTGGTGAATATTTAAGCTCTGAAATTGAATTAGAGGATACAATAACAAAAGTTGAGATAAGAATAATACCATTTATTTCAGTTAAATTTTCAACACTAATTCGATAAACAACGATATTGAAAATATTATATACTATTAATTTTAATTACGATAGAACTGCCCGCATAGAAGCCGAACTACTCCAGCCAGAGCCCTTTAATCGGCAGTTATGGTCTGTGATTATATGGTAATGCATTATATAAAGGGAAATAAATATGCTAAGATTAGAAAAAAATAGTGAGGCTATCGGCATTAATTTTGTATATTATTGTTTACTATCTGGTGCCATCAATATGAATGAGGTCAATCGTTGGGCTGAAAAAGTCATTGGCGAAAATGAAGTAAGTGATTTACCCGATTATATTTTTGATTTAATTGATTTTAAAGGAGAAGTAACAGAATTACGAAGATTGATCGGTTTGTTTCCTTCTTGGGAGTGCACAAAAGCGCAAGATAGGGCTATTTATGGTATAAGAGTAAGGAGAGGTCGAAAGTTACGCAAAGACGATGTATCTTTTAATGAAGAACAAGCATTAGAAGCCTTGAAAAAACACCCAGAAATCGAAAAATTATTTAGAGAAACATTCCCATTTATCGATCTTTAATCTTTTTATTCATCAGCTTACATCGCTACTATAAGAAGAATGGTTAGGATGTTCGCTAGGATGATAAGCAGAAAAGAGTTATCTACTTTTCTGCTTTTTTTATGCAAACTTAAAAATACAGTATTGTGGCATTACAGGCAACCGCCTGACCTTTTTTAGTGACAAACACTTTGAGTATGACCGCTTTGGTAATCTGATTGTCGAAAAGCGCGGCAAAGACCACCGTCTAGTCACCCACTATGAGTACGACTGCCGGCATCGGTTAATCAAAGTAATTAAGCCGACAGGGCTAATTATCACCTATACTTATGATGCCTTTAATCGACGTACCAGTAAAACAGTAGACGGCAAAACCACCGAGTTTTTTTATTCGTCTCATCCTTGAGACTCACCCTTGCAGGGCCAACGCTAAAGCGTTGTTCAAATTTGTTCCAGACAAATTTGTGGCAAGACCATAAATTAATTGCAGAATGTGCCGATAACGATAAATTCTGGCGAAGTTATATTTATGAACCCGACAGCCACCGCCCCCTTGCCCAAATCCTTGGAAAAGCAGGACAGTCAGAAAAGTTAAAAACCTACTGGTATCAAAATAACTACTTAGGCACTCCTCATCGCCTTACAGACAGCCTTGGCGACACTGTCTATGAATGCGAATACAGCGCCTATGGCGAAATCACCTATGAACACTGGCCACAAGCTGAAAATAATATTAAACCCATCAATCCCCTCAGATTTCAGGGACAATATTTTGATGAGGAGACAGGTTTACATTATAATATTAATCGCTATTACGACCCATTTACAGGCAGATATATCACCCAAGATCCGCTTGGTATACTAGGTGGATTAAATAGTTACCAATATGCCGGTAGTGATCCTATAAATTGGGTTGATCCGTTAGGATTAATTAAGATTGAAAATAATGGGTTTGAAGGAATTGCTGGAAAAAAGGTTAATGATACAGCCGCTGAAACAATAGAAGGTTTAGATAGACCAGTTAGACTACCAAATGCTGACTTTCCTCCTAATCAAACTGTAACTGATGCCCTTAAAAGTGATAAATTTAAAAATATGGCAAAATGTAGTGGTCTGGATTGCTCTGAAATTGCAGAAAAACTTCTAAATATTGCTGATGGTAGAGGAAAAATTATTGAAGTTCGCCCCAAAAATAAAGGTCAATTGAATGTTTTTGAAAATGGAAGAATTGAAATTGATCAATATTATCACCAAGTTTATACCGATAATAAATACATTTATGACATTCGTTTGTCATCACAACCAATACCAAAGGGCGACTGGAAAAAACACATAAAAGCGATCAATCCTGATGGAGTTATAATTTCTAATAAATTATATGGTTTAAAGGGGAAAAAATAATATGTCTATATATAAAATATCCGATAGTGAAGGTGAATTATTAAATATAATTGAAGAGGTTAGTCCTCTTGAGTGGAGACGCTATAATCAGAAATATCCACAGATAAGAATTAATAATCGATTAGAAAAAAAAGACTGTTCAAATATACCTCCATTTGTCGCATTTCGGTTTGAAAATGAATCGGAAGAAATTATTAATAAATTAAAATTTCTTATAAATAACTATCGTGGTTTTATTAAATGGGAACTTCATAAACATAAACGAGAACCATTACAGGGAACTAACTGGGTTATAAGACCATTAAGAGTTAAGGAAGTAACAGCTTTAGCTGAAAAGAATGGATTAGCATCTGAAGAGTATTTAGCAAAATATGAACCAGAGTTTGGCCCAATTGCATTTGATGATCTTAATGCTTTAACACAATACATCGCAGACAATTTAAAATAATTTTATTAAATCTTCTTACCAAGCGATTGTGAACATTATTTTAAGTGTAATTTCTGCATTTAAGGGGAAATAAATATGCTAAGATTAGAAAAAAAGAGTGAGGCTATTGGCATTAATTTTGTATATTATTGTTTACTATCTGGTGCCATCAATATGGATGAAGTCAATCGTTGGGCCGAAAAAGTCATTGGCGAAAATGAAGTAAGTGATTTACCCGATTATATTTTTGATTTGATTGATTTTAAAGGAGAAGTAACAGAATTACGAAGATTGATCGGTTTGTTTCCTTCTTGGGAGTGCACAAAAGCGCAAGATAGGGCTATTTATGGTATAAGAGTAAGGAGAGGTCGAAAGTTACGCAAAGACGATGTATCTTTTAATGAAGAACAAGCATTAGAAGCCTTAAAAAAACACCCAGAAATCGAAAAATTATTTAGGGAAACATTCCCTTTTATCGATCTTTAATCATTTTATCCATCAGATTATATCGCTACTATAAAAAGAATGGTTAGGATGTTCGCTGGGATGATAAGCAGAAAAGAGTTATCTACTTTTCTGCTTTTTTATGCAAACTTAAAAATACAGTATTGTGGCATTACAGGCAACCGCCTGACCTTTTTTAGTGACAAACACTTTGACTATAACCGCTTTGGTAACCTTATTGTCGAAAAACGCGGAAAATAGAATGCAATTGGTTCCAAAGGACGCACATTTACAGACAGGCCATATAGGTGGCGAAGCATTATCTAAGGGGAAATAAATATGTTAGGATTAGTAAAAGGCAATGATCAGACTATTGGTTTTGTATATGTTTGTTTATTATCTGGCGTTATCAATATGGATGAGGTCAATCGTTGGGCAGAAAAAGTCATTGGCGAAAATGAAGTAAGTGATTTACCGGATTATATTTTTGATGTAATTGATTTTAAAGGAATAGTTACTGAGTTAGAACGCTTGATCGGATTTTTTCCTTCTTGGAAGTGCACAAAAGAGCAAGATAGAGCTGTTTATGGTATAAGAGTAAGAAGAGGTCGAAAGTTACGCAAAGACGATGTATCTTTTAATGAAGAACAAGCATTAGAAGCCTTAAAAAAACACCCAGAAATCGAAAAATTATTTAGAGAAACATTCCCATTTGTCGATTTTTAATCTTTTTATTCATCAGCTTATATCGCTACTATAAGAAGAATGGTTAGGATGTTCGCTAGGATGATAAGCAGAAAAGAGTTATCTACTTTTCTGCTTTTTTTATGCAAACTTAAAAATACAGTATTGTGGCATTACAGGCAACCGCCTGACCTTTTTTAGTGACAAACACTTTGACTATAACCGCTTTGGTAATCTGATTGTCGAGGGAGAAATAAATCCCGGGATATTTACACCAGAGCAGTTAAACGCAATTAATGCCGGTAAACCTAAAATACCTGGTTATACTTGGCATCATCATCAACATCGCGGTAGAATGCAATTGGTTCCAGAGGACGCACATTTACAGACAGGCCATATAGGTGGCGAAGCATTATCTAAGGGGAAATAAATATGTTGGAGTTAAAAAATGATAAAGCAATTGGTTTTGTATATTATTGTTTACTATGTGGTGCCATCAATATGGATGAGATCAATCGTTGGGCTGAAAAAGTCATTGGCGAAAATGAAGTAAGCGATTTACCCGATTATATTTTTGATTTAATTGATTTCAAAGGGTCTGTTAGAGAGCTGGAAAGATTAATCGGTTTGTTTTCTCGATTTTTTATTCACTGGAGATGCACAAAAGCGCAAAATAGGGCTATTTATGGCATAGCGGTAAAAAGAGGGGAAAAATTGTCTCAAGACGATGTATCTTTTAATGAAGAACAAGCACTAAAAGCCTTAAAAAAACACCCAGAAATCGAAAAATTATTTAGAGAAACATTCCCATTTATCGATTTTTAATCTTTTTATTCATCAGCTTATATCGCTACTATAAAAAGAATGGTTAGGATGTTCGCTAAGATGATAAGCAGAAAAGAGTTATCTACTTTTCTGCTTTTTTTATGCA
>NZ_WTEV01000103.1 GCF_009795885.1 Gilliamella sp. Pas-s25
TACTTTCCAAGATAGAACAGAGTAATTCAGTGATACTCAAAAAATTAGCCCACAATTCATACTAAACAATTTCTAAGTTTTTGGGTATGTAATAATTTAGCAATAGGAAAACGCCGAGTTGTTTACACTTCATGATTAAAATAATCCTTTAAAACCGCATAAGGCGTTTTTCCTGAAATCGCTTTATGCGGTTTAACGGTATTATAATAGTTAATAGATCGCTTAAGTTTTGTTGCCTATCTTTTGAATTGCTAAATATTG
>NZ_WTEV01000017.1 GCF_009795885.1 Gilliamella sp. Pas-s25
CATAGAAGAATTCCTCTTATCATGGACTCTTCTCTATTAGATCAAAGAACTCGCCAAAAAGCGAGTTCTTTGTCATCAATCTGAAACCACTTGAAAAAGTGGTTTTTTTATTTCTTTGATAGTATCAATTATTTAATTACTTTCAATAACAGTCGCTTTTTTAATGTAAATCGGCTCAACAGGTACATTTTGATGAGGACCTACACGTTTAGTTTGTACATTAACAATCTTGTCAACGACCTCCATGCCTTTAATCACTTTACCAAACACCGCATAACCGTACTTTGCTGGAGATTGGTAATTAAGAAAACTATTATTAGCTACATTGATAAAAAATTGGCTAGTTGCACTATTTACTTCACCGGTTCTTGCCATTGCAATGGTGCCGATATCATTTTTTAAGCCGTTATCTGCTTCATTTTTGATGGGTGGATTATTATCTTTGAACTGTAGTTGATCATCAGCACCACCACCTTGAATCATAAAGCCTGGAATGACGCGATGAAAGGTCAAATTCTCATAGAATCCACTGTTTACATAATCAAGAAAATTTTTAGTGGTAATTGGGGCATGTTCGCTATCTAGTTCAATTTCAATGTCGCCCATGCTGGTTTGTAATAATACTTTGGTGTCTGCAAAAGCAACGGTAGAAAGCAAAGTTAGTAATATTGTAATAAATAATAGTTTGATTTTTTTCATATATTAATTCCTTGAACCCAGGGGGGAGGCTGATTATACCGGATATTTGATTATTATAAATAACTATTATGAAAAATCAGATAATTTTTTGTGTTATAGATCGTAGAAGTATTTAATTGTATGCAGTTACAAGATTAGTTTGTCTATTATATTTTGTTTCTTGATAAGAAAAACAAAAGTCAGTGGTTTATAAAAAAATGGTTTTTATGACTTCAGTTTTTATATTGAAACGTTATGTTACCTGAAACTTTTTTACAAATAAGTCTATTAAATTTTATGCGATGTATTTTATGTGATATGCCTTTATTTTTATCTCATCATAGTATTTGTAGCCAATGTGTTAAAAATCTACCTAAATTTAATAAGGTTTGTCATCAATGCTGTTTGCCGCATTCTTTATCGACTGATATCTGTTATCGTTGCCGTGCAAAGAAACCGTACTGGGATGAGCTCATTGCTGTTTCAGAGTACATTAATCCACTAAAAAAATTGATTCATCATTTAAAGTTCTATCGTAAAATTGAACTAAATACTGCATTGGCAAGATTGATGTTTTTAGCTTGGTATCAACGGCGAGAAGTCGATGCTTTAATTAAACCCGATTTGGTCACTTGTGTGCCACTGCATCATATTCGTTATTGGTCTCGTGGTTTTAATCAAGCTGAGTTATTAGCACAACCAATTGCGAGATGGTTAAATCGTGACTTTTTTCCTTATCTATTATCTCGAAAACCAACTGTGCAAGATCAAAAAAATCTATCGCTTACCGAACGAATCGCTAATGTTGAAACGCTTTTTATGTGCCACCAAGATCTTTCCCACAAATCGGTGATGCTTATTGATGATATCGTCACAACCGGTAATACGATTAATGCTATTAGCCAGCAACTCAAAAAATGTGGTGCAACAAGTGTCCATATTGTTTGTTTATGTCGTACAGTATTGTAAAATCCTGAACAACCCCTATAATAACCAACAAAGTTAGTCAACTATTATTATCAATGATATTAGGTCTGTCTATTACCTAATTACATTAAAGTGAGGGATTATGTCTATTATCACTATTTCTGAATCAGCGCAAAAGCACTTTAAAAAATTGCTTGCTAATCAACCTGAAGGAACACAAATTCGAGTCTTTGTTATGAATCCCGGTACGCCAAGCGCTGAATGTGGGGTTTCTTATTGTCCGGCTGATACTGTAGAAGATAGCGACATAGAAGAAAATTTTGCTGATTTTTCAGTTTATATTGATGAAATGAGTGCACCATTTTTAGAAGAAACGGTTATTGATTATGTGACTGATGAATTAGGTTCGCAGTTAACATTAAAAGCACCAAATGCAAAAATGAAAAAAGTGGCTGATGATGCACCACTTATTGAACGTGTTAATTATGCAATTCAAGCGCAGGTTAATCCTCAGTTAGCCAGTCATGGCGGGCATGTGAGTTTAGTTGAGTTGACCGACGATAATTATGTTATATTGCAATTTGGTGGTGGATGTAATGGTTGTTCAATGGTTGATTACACTTTGAAAGAAGGTATCGAAAAACAATTAATGGCAGAGTTTCCTGAACTTGCTGGTGTAAAAGATATTACTGAACATCAAGCAGGAGCGCATTCTTTTTGTTAGAAATAGCTGGAAATAATTTTTATTTAAACCTTGCTTATTACTAAGATTAAGTCATAATCGATAGATGTTTGCCATTTGATATTGTGATGGAGTTTTATGAATCAAGTTAGTATTATTTCAGATCTTATCGTTTGGATTGAAAAAAATTTGGAACAGCCATTATCTATTGATCATGTTGCACAAAAATCAGGCTATTCTAAGTGGCATTTACAACGTATGTTTAAAGATGTAACCGGTCAAGTTCTTGGTACTTATATTCGCCATCGTCGTTTAACTTATGCCGCACTTGCTTTGCGTATGACAAGTAAGCCTATTTTAGATATTGCGATGCAATATCGTTTTGATTCCCAACAAACTTTTACCCGATCTTTTAAAAAACAATTTAATGAAACTCCAGCAAGTTACCGTCGGGGGGAATTTTGGGATCCTACAGGGTTAACACCGGCTATTGAACTTAATAAAAACCGGCTTTCATTGCCCGAGCCAAAGTTTGTGAATATGCCTCAAAAAACTTTTTGGGGTATTACCTTTAAGAATAACTGCAATTTGAGTCAATTATTGGATGAAGAAAATAAACTAAGATCGCAATTTTTTTATAATTATATATCTCGTTGTGGTCATACATGTGAAACCCTACCAGACAAAATTTATGCTTTTAGCAGGATATTAAAAAGCAAAGATAATGCCAATGAACAAGAGCTTCTTTATACCATCGCTTTAGATCATAATAATAATCTTGAAAATATTGAACAGGTTGTGAGTGAAGGGGGCTTGTATCTTTGTTTTAAATATATTGGCTCTCCTGATGAGTTTTGTGATTTTATTTCGCAAGTGCATTTAGCCGCTATGCCAGCTTTAAAAGTACGTTTACGTAGCTCTAGTTGTGTAATTGAAATTCATCATAACCATCATGATGGTACCGCTGAGTCGGTTAAGGATATCACACATATGGAGTGTGATTATTGTGTGCCGGTTGTTACTGAAAGTGAAGTCAATATCCAATCCAGTTTATAGTTATTATGTGATATAAAAATCGGTTAATAGATATTGACTGATGTATTTAATTATTTGAATTTAATAAAATATTTTCTAACCATTTTTTGAATTCTGGGGTTACTTCTTTTAGACTGTTCGATCCGCGTGTTACAGTCGCAATGCCTATTCCAAGCTGGTCTTTTAGTTGGCGTTGATTGATTGAACCATCAAGTAATGAATGTACAATTTTGACGCGAGTAATTAAAGCGTCGCGCTCATCAGCGGTCATTAATAATTTTAATATATCAAGTGAATAACCATCGTTAAATGCTTGGTGTAATATTGCAACCGTCTGTTGCCATTCATTAGTTTTCATTATAATCACCATTAATATTGTTTATTAAATTCATTTGAATTAAGAATATTGACATTTTTTTGCCCTAAGACTATTTGATAAATGTAATCATATACCAATACATTTTTCACATAATTACGCGTTTCGGTAAACGGTATGCTATCAATAAATGCAACAGCATCGAGTTTTCCATGACTATTATTAAGCCATCTTTTTACACGATTAGGGCCTGCATTATAAGCTGCTGAAGATAATATACGATTATTTTCATTTTGTAGATAAACAGTGTTTAAATAGGAAGTACCTAATTCTATATTAGTTTTAGGATCAAACAATTGTCCCGATGAAACATAAGTGACTGAATTGACTTTTTTAGCGGTTTCTTTGGCTGTCGCTGGCATTAATTGCATAAGTCCGCGGGCGCCGGCAGGGGACTTGGCAGTGGTATCTAGCGCACTTTCTTGACGAGAAATAGCTAAAGCATAAGATAACTTAACTGCTTTATCTTTTAATGCGTTGTTATATAAGTCTTTGTACATAATTGGTAAACGTTCAGTCCAGTTATTCCAAAGCTTACCAGCAATGGTTGCTTGAATACTAAGATCACCCCAGCCTTTTTGTAAGGCATATTGAGCTAATGCTAAATATTCATTTTTGTTGGTTTGCTTATTTAACATATATCGCCATTCGTTGCTTGATTCTGATACCATACCCAAATAATATAACTCGTTAATTCTTTTTATATAGGGTTGATTATCATATTTAGACTTTAGTGTTGATATTTCAGATGGTGTAATCTTTTTAGATTGGTTATTGAGCGAGTAAGGTTGATTAAGTGTTTGTGCACTTACCATACCATAAAATCCACGTTTGCTTGTCAGTGTTTGTAAAATTTGGTTAGCTTCATTTTTTTGATTTTTATTGAGTAATACTCGAGCTTGCCAATATTGCCACTCTTCTTTTAATTGATCGTCTGGCGGTAATTGCGCTATCCAATAGGCAATATCAGTAAAGTTATAGTCATCGATAGCCAGGCGGATGCGCTTTTCCACTAATGTAGTATCATGATATTTAGCAATATAGTTATCACGCCATTTAATTTGTGCATCAGTTGCGGAATCTTTAAAGTAGCTGTTAGCCAAACTCTTTTGTAATGCAACTTGCTCAGCTTCACTTAAAGTTTGCTGTTTAACCAGTTTTGGCAATAACGATGCTGCTAAGTTGCTATCTGCCTTTACTAAGCGAGGAAATGATGCGAAGACAATTTTTTTAGTCAAAGGGCTAGCTTTAATATTTTTTGAAAAAGCTTCTAATTTTTTAGGATTATCAAGTACAGCGAGTAAATGACTTTTGATTGTTTTGTTGTTGTCATCAAGTAAGTTAGCTAGATGTCTGGCTAATTTTAAATTATGTGCTTCAATAGCTAGTTCAATACGTGATAGTATTAAATTAGCTGTGCGCTTACCTACTTGAGCCCATGCATCGAGTAATGGATCGCATGCAGAAGGAAGTTCTTTACCAGTCATCCAAAGCGATTCAATAGCGCTAAAGGCCGCCTTATTATTTCCTTGTTGTAGCAATGCATATTGATAGCGACAATTAGAGAGTGTGGAATTATCTTTGGGGAATGAAACGATTGCACTCCAATCTTGACGATTGCTTAATTCTGTTAGATAAGATTGTATTAATGAAGATGTTAGCGGAAAGTCACTGTATTGTTTGACAAAATCACTTACCATTTGTGGTGAAACTAATTTAATATTATTCTGAAAAAACTGTATGGCAGCATAAGGGTATAATGGATAATCTTTTATGGCAGTGAGCAATGTTTGCTGTTGTTCAAAATTTAGTGATTGATAAGAATTAAGCCATCTTTGATAATGTTCTCGTAGCGCCTTTTGAGAATCAGTCGCGTAAGTGTTACTTGTGAACAGTAGGCCTATTATTAAAAAATAACGTAAAACTAATTTCATCCTTTAACCCCTATCAGAATTCATTTTTATTAGATTAGCATATTAAGCTATGATTCGTCGATGATGAACTACAGCTTAATTCCTACTAAAACACTCAACTAAATACTTGACTAAATTAAGAGGATATATACAATAAGCGTTAACAAATATAGGGGAATAATCAATGAAACTGACATCAAAAGGACGATATGCAGTGACGGCAATGCTTGATGTTGCTCTACACGCTGATTCAGGACCGGTATCACTTGCTGATATTTCAGAGCGTCAAGAAATTTCACTTTCTTATCTGGAACAATTGTTTGCTCGATTACGAAAAAATGGTTTAGTTCAGAGTGTTAGAGGTCCTGGCGGTGGTTATATACTGAGCCGTTCTATGGATCAAATTGCGATTAGCTCAATTGTTAAAGCTGTCGATGAGACAGTGCATGCAACAAAATGTCACGGGCAAGATGGATGCCAAGGCGGTGTTAGGTGTTTAACTCATACACTATGGAATGATTTAAGTGAACGAATTGAGGACTTTTTAACGAGCATTACATTGAGTGAACTGGTCAATAATAAAGAAGTTAAAGCCGTAGCTAGTCGACAAAGTAATATACAACACGTTCAAATTAATTAATAAAATACAATATATAATACAGAATTTGTCATTGGGAGTAATTAATGAAACTACCTATTTATATGGATTATGCAGCAACAGCGCCTGTAGATCCTAGAGTTGCTGAAAAAATGATGCAATATTTAACGCCAGACGGTATATTTGGTAATCCGGCATCTCGTTCCCACAAATTTGGTTGGCAAGCTGAAGAAGCAGTTGATATTGCACGTAATCAAATAGCTGATCTTATCGGAGCCGATGCGCGCGAAATCGTTTTTACGTCAGGTGCAACTGAAGCGGATAATTTAGCAATCAAAGGTGCTGCTCATTTTAATCAAGCCAAAGGTAAGCACATTATTACTTGTAAAACAGAGCACAAAGCTGTACTTGATACTTGTCGCCAACTTGAGCGGGAAGGCTATGAAGTGACTTATTTAGCACCAGAATCTAATGGTATAATCAATCTAGATAAACTTGCAGAGGCAATGCGTAGTGATACAACCGTTGTATCAATTATGCACGTCAATAATGAAACAGGTGTAATACAAGACATCGAAAAAATTGGTGAGATGTGTCGTGAGCGAGGCATTGTTTTTCATGTTGATGCAACACAATCGGTTGGTAAATTACCCATTGATGTGGCTAACTTAAAAGTTGATTTAATGTCATTTTCGGGTCATAAGATTTATGGTCCAAAAGGTATTGGTGGCCTTTATGTAAGACGCAAACCACGTGTGCGCATTGAAGCACAAATGCACGGTGGTGGTCATGAACGTGGGATGCGATCAGGCACTTTACCGGTACACCAAATTGTGGGTATGGGCGAAGCATACCGTATCGCTAAAGAAGAGATGGCAACCGAAATGCCACGCTTATTAGCCTTAAAAAATCGTTTATGGAATGGTTTAAAAGATATCGAAGAAGTCTATCTTAATGGATCTTTAGAGCACAGTGTGCCAAATATCTTAAATGTGAGCTTTGCTTATATTGAAGGTGAATCATTGATGATGGCTTTAAAAGATTTAGCTGTTTCGTCTGGTTCGGCGTGCACGTCTGCGAGCTTAGAGCCATCTTATGTACTTAGAGCATTAGGTCTGAATGATGAGCTTGCACATAGTTCAATTCGTTTTTCTATTGGTCGTTTCACCAAAGAAGAAGAAATTGATTATGTTATTAAATTAATTAAAGAATCTATTGGTAAGTTAAGAGATTTATCGCCGCTTTGGGAAATGTTTAAAGATGGCATTGATTTGACAAAAATTAAATGGTCAGCACATTAAAATTAGGAGTAAATTATGGCATATAGTGAAAAAGTCGTTGATCATTATGAAAATCCACGTAATGTTGGTTCATTTGATCAAAATGATCCTAATGTTGGTAGCGGTATGGTTGGCGCGCCAGCGTGTGGGGACGTGATGCGTCTACAAATAAAAGTGAATGATAACGGCATTATTGAAGATGCTAAGTTTAAAACTTATGGTTGTGGTAGTGCAATTGCATCAAGTTCTTTGGTTACCGAATGGATAAAAGGTAAATCATTAGATGAAGCCGAAGCAATCAAAAATACCGATATTGCTAAAGAACTTGCTTTACCTCCAGTTAAAATTCACTGTTCGATTCTAGCGGAAGATGCAATTAAAGCAGCTATTGAAGATTATAAAACCAAAAAAGGACAACGCTAATGGCGATCACATTGACTCATAGCGCAGCTGATCGTGTCCAAGCTTTCCTTGCCAATCGCGGAAAAGGTATTGGATTACGATTAGGGGTTAAAACATCCGGTTGTTCTGGTATGGCGTATGTTTTAGAATTTGCCGATGTGATTAATGATGATGATAACGTCTTTGAAGACAAACAAGTCAAAGTTATCGTCGATAAAAAGAGCTTAGTGTATATTGATGGTACGGAACTTGATTTTGTTAAAGATGGATTGAACGAAGGTTTCAAGTTTAATAATCCCAATGTGCAACATGAATGTGGTTGTGGTGAAAGCTTTAATGTGTAATTGGACACAATAATTATGGTTAATTACTTTAAGCTATTTAATTTGCCGGTGCAATTACCGGTAAATACTATTGAGCTAACCACTCATTATCAGCAATTGCAAAGGCAATATCACCCAGATAATTTTGCCGCTGCAACCGATAGTGATAAAGTGGCAATTGTTCAAAAATCAGCAACCATTAATGATGGTTACCGTACGTTAAAAAATCCAATCAAAGCCGCTGAGTATTTTTTATCTCTACAAGGTTTTGATGTGGCAACTGAACAAAATATTATTCATGATGCCGATTTTTTAATGGAGCAATTCGTTTTACGTGAAAGACTTGATGATATCGAAAGCAAAGGTAATTTTGAGTTATTAGATGATTTTCATGCTGAAATTATTGCGCGTCAAAATACCGTTTATAATGAATTATTACAATTTATTGCTAATCAAGATTGGTCAACTGCACTTAATCAGATCTATAAAATCCGCTATCTTGCCAGGTTGATTGAACAAATCGAAAAGTTACAAGAAAAGCAATTTGATTTATAATTTAAAATAAGTAACGTATCGATAGAGATAGATTAAATGGTATTATTACAGATCAGTGAACCAGGGCAAACTCCACTACCACATCAGCGTCGTCTTGCAGTAGGGATTGATCTTGGTACAACAAATTCATTAGTAGCAACAGTTCGAAGCGGACAAGCAGAGGTATTGCCTGATTTAGAAGGTAATTCACTGTTACCATCTGTTGTACATTATGGTGTTGATCATGATGATAACCCCGTTATCACGATTGGTAAAAATGCCAAAGACAACGCCGTTAATGATCCGCAAAATACAGTCAGCTCTATTAAGCGATTAATGGGGCGAAGTTTATCTGATATAGATTTATCACATTTTCCTTATAGTTTTTCACAAACTGAAAATGGTGTTCCTTTATTAAACTTGTCTAATGTTCAAGTCAATCCGATACAAGTTTCATCAGAAATTCTCACCGCTTTAGCTGAGCGGGCAAAAGAGAGTTTGCAAGGTGAAATTGATGGGGTAGTTATTACCGTGCCGGCCTATTTTGATGATGCACAACGGCAAGCAACAAAAGATGCTGCAAAATTAGCTGGCTTGCATGTACTGCGTTTACTCAATGAGCCTACAGCAGCTGCGATTGCCTATGGTTTAGATTCTGGAAAGGAAGGGGTTATCGCTGTTTATGATTTAGGTGGTGGTACTTTTGATATTTCTATTTTGCGGTTAAATAAAGGTGTTTTTGAAGTCCTAGCAACCAGTGGTGATTCTGCACTTGGTGGTGATGATTTTGATCAGTTACTGGCTGACTATATAAAGAAGGAATTAGGATTAGTTAATAATATAGACCCTTATATTAATCAAAAAATCAGTAACCAAGCGACCGAAATAAAAATTCTACTGAGTCGTCAAGATTCGGCTGTATTGTCGTTTGATAATCAGTCATTAACTATTACTCGCCAGCAATTTCAACAATTAATTGAGCCATTGGTTAAACGTACTTTAGCTGTTTGTCGCCGAGCGTTAAAAGATGCCGAGATTAGTGTAGATGAAGTGGTTGAAGTTGTTATGGTTGGTGGCTCTACTCGCGTGCCATTAGTACGGCAATCAGTGGGACATTATTTCAAAACTAATCCGTTAACATCTATTGATCCGGATAAAGTAGTTGCCATTGGTGCAGCTATTCAAGCTGATATTTTGGTTGGGAATAAGCCTGATTCGGATATGTTATTACTTGATGTGATCCCATTGTCGTTAGGCATTGAAATCATGGGCGAATTGATTGAAAAAATCATTCCACGTAATAGTACGATCCCATGTGCAAGGGCTCAAGAATTTACCACTTTTAAAGATGGTCAAACAGCAATGATGATTCATGTTTTACAAGGAGAACGTGATAGTGTCGCTGACTGTCGATCTTTGGCTCGTTTTACACTGCAAGGTATCCCCCCGATGCCGGCAGGTGGTGCGCACATTAGGGTGACTTTTCAAGTTGATGCCGATGGTTTATTAAATGTTACAGCAATGGAAAAATCAACAGGTATTGAAGCGACTATCCAAGTAAAACCTTCATATGGATTAACTGATAATGAAATTGCTAATATGATTCAAGATTCAATCAGTTATGCAGAGCAAGATAAACAGATTCGAATGCTTGCTGGACAAAAAGTTGAGGCAGCTAGAGTGCTTGAAAGCTTACAAAGTGCCTTAGATAAAGATGCTGACTTATTAAATGAAAATGAGCTGAGCCAGATTTTAGCAGCTAAGCATCAATTACAAGTAGCAAGTGAATCAGATGATAGTTACACAATTGAAAAGCAAATTAAAGTTGTTGATAACATGACACAAGATTTTGCTGCCAAGCGAATGGACAGATCTATTCGTCATGCTTTAACTGGTCATAGAATTGATGATATTTAACTAACGAGATTATTATGCCAAAAATTACTTTTTTACCGAATGCCGATCTTTGCCCAGATGGAAAAACTGTTGAGGCGCAAGAAGGTGAATCTATTTTGGAAGTGGCATTGCGCAATGATATTGAAATTGAGCATGCATGTGAAATGTCATGCGCTTGTTCTACATGCCACTGTATTGTTCGCAAAGGATTCGATTCTCTAGACGAAAGTGATGAACAAGAAGATGACATGTTAGACAAAGCGTGGGGGGTTGAGCCTCATAGCCGTTTAAGTTGTCAAGCTCGTGTCACAAATCAAGATCTAGAGGTCGAGATTCCAAGATATAGCCTAAATCATGCCAAAGAAGATCATTAACTCGCTATCATAATGACGAATGATATCCATTATAGTTCGCTATAAAAATTAATCTTAAATCTGGTTATTTGATTGAAATTTGATGCTTATAAATCAGTAACCAGAAAAAACGCTTTATCTTTAAACCTAAATATCTGTATTTATTTCTTGCCGTTAGTTAACTAAAGGGGTATAATCAGTCCACTTTGTTTATTGCCTTTATATAAGCAAATGAGAAAAAGATATAATTGCTATATAGAAAATAGCTAATTATATCAACAATACTCCCGATTTGGGGGTTACGAAAAAGAACGGATTACACTCTCCTGTCAATCGAAACAGGGCAAGAGGAGTAGTCTTTTGTTATAACTTTTAAATAATGGAGCTCTGGTCTCATGTCGAACCAAAGAATCCGTATCCGGTTAAAAGCGTTTGATCATCGTTTGATTGATCAATCAACTGCTGAAATTGTAGAAACCGCGAAGCGCACTGGTGCGCAAGTTCGTGGTCCTATTCCATTACCGACACGCAAAGAGCGTTTTACTGTATTGATTTCTCCGCACGTTAATAAAGATGCACGTGATCAATACGAAATTCGCACTCATAAACGTCTAGTTGATATCGTTGAGCCAACTGAAAAAACAGTTGATGCTTTAATGCGTCTAGATCTTGCTGCCGGTGTTGATGTGCAGATCAGTTTAGGTTAATCCTAAGCTGAATGATTGAGAGGTCGAAACAATGATTGGTTTAATCGGTCGTAAAGTAGGAATGACACGTATCTTCACCGAAGAAGGTGTTTCTATTCCTGTCACCGTAGTAGAAGTTCAAAGCAACCGCATTACTCAAGTTAAAACACTTGAGAATGATGGTTATCAAGCTATTCAGGTTACTACAGGCAGTAAAAAAGCAAGCCGCGTAAACAAACCTGAAGCAGGTCATTTCGCTAAGGCTGGCGTTGAAGCTGGTCGTGGTCTATGGGAATTCCGTTTTGAAGAAGGCGAATTTACTGTAGGTCAAAGTATTAACGTTGATATTTTCACTGACGTTAAAAAAGTTGATGTTACTGGAACATCTAAAGGTAAAGGTTTTGCTGGCGTAACTAAGCGTTGGAATTTCCGTACTCAAGATGCAACTCATGGTAACTCTTTGGCACACCGTGGTCATGGCTCTATCGGTCAAAACCAAACTCCGGGTAAAGTGTTTAAAGGTCGTAAAATGGCAGGTCACTTAGGTAATGAACGTGTAACTGTTCAGAACTTAGATATTGTACGTGTTGATGCAGAACGTAATCTTTTATTAATTAAAGGTGCAGTTCCTGGCGCAATCAATAGTGACGTAATTGTTAAACCGGCAATCAAGGCTTAACGTCGAGGAGATAGAGATGGAATTAGTAGTAAAAGACGCGCAAGCGCTTTCTGTTTCCGAAACTACCTTCGGACGTGAGTTTAATGAAGCGTTAGTTCATCAAGTAGTTGTTGCTTATGCATCTGCTGCTCGTCAAGGTTCTCGCGCACAAAAAACTCGTGCAGAAATCGCTGGTTCAGGCAAAAAACCATGGCGTCAAAAAGGCACAGGTCGTGCTCGTGCAGGTTCTGTTAAGAGCCCAATTTGGCGTAGTGGTGGTGTAACATTTGCAGCAAAACCACAAGATCATAGCCAAAAAGTTAACCGTAAAATGTATCGTGGTGCATTAAAGAGTATTTTCTCTGAATTAGTGCGTCAAGAACGTTTAGTTGTGGTTGAAACATTTACTGTTGAAGCACCTAAGACTAAATTATTAACTCAGAAATTAAATGATATGAACCTGAATGATGTTCTTATTATCGCTTCTGAAGTTGATGAAAATCTTTTCTTAGCAGCACGTAACTTGCATAAAGTTGATGTGCGTGATGTGGCAGGTATTGATCCAGTTAGTTTGATTGCATTTGACAAAGTGGTTATCACTGTTGATGCCGTTAAACAAGTAGAGGAGATGTTAGCATGATTCGTGAAGAGCGTCTGCTTAAAGTCCTGCGAGCACCACATGTTTCTGAAAAAGCATCTATTTCAATGGAAAAAACAAATACATTAGTATTGAAAGTTGCTAAAGATGCTACTAAGAGAGAGATTAAAGCCGCAGTTGAACAACTATTTGAAGTTAAAGTAGATGACGTTAATACCCTTGTTGTTAAAGGCAAAGTTAAACGTCGTGGTCAACAAATCGGTCGCCGTAGCGACTGGAAAAAAGCTTACGTTACTTTAGCAGAAGGTCAAAATTTAGACCTTGCTGGCGTCGCTGAGTAATTCGGAGGAGTAAGAACAATGGCAGTTGTTAAGTGTAAACCTACATCTCCGGGTCGTCGCCACGTTGTTAAAGTGGTTAACCCAGAGTTGCATAAAGGTAAGCCTTATGCACCGTTGCTTGATTCAAAAAGCAAAACTGGTGGTCGCAATAATAATGGTCGAATCACTACCCGTCATATTGGTGGTGGTCATAAACAACATTATCGTATTGTCGACTTTAAGCGTAATAAAGATGGTATTCCAGCAGTTGTTGAACGTTTGGAATATGATCCAAACCGTAGTGCAAATATTGCATTGGTTTTATATAAAGACGGTGAACGTCGTTATATTTTAGCGCCTAAAGGCTTAAAAGCAGGTGATCAGATCCAATCTGGTGTTGATGCATCAATTAAAACAGGTAACTGTTTACCAATGCGCAATATTCCAGTCGGTTCTACCGTGCATAATATTGAAATGAAACCAGGTAAAGGCGGACAACTTGCTCGCTCTGCTGGTAGTTATGTTCAAATCGTTGCGCGTGATGGTGCTTATGTAACATTACGTCTACGTTCAGGTGAAATGCGTAAAGTATTATCTGATTGCCGTGCTACTATCGGTGAAGTGGGTAATTCAGAGCATATGCTTCGCGTATTAGGTAAAGCGGGTGCAGCGCGTTGGCGTGGTGTTCGTCCTACTGTTCGCGGTACAGCAATGAACCCGGTAGACCATCCACATGGTGGTGGTGAAGGTCGTAACTTTGGTAAACATCCTGTGTCTCCATGGGGTCAAAAAGCCAAAGGATTGAAAACGCGTAGCAACAAACGTACTGATAAGTATATTGTTCGCCGTCGCAATAAGAAATAATTAATATAGAGGATTAGCTATGCCACGTTCTCTCAAGAAGGGTCCTTTCATTGACCTACACTTGCTGAAGAAGGTAGAGAAAGCGGTGGAAAGCGGGGACAAGAAACCAATTCGTACTTGGTCCCGTCGTTCAACGATCTTTCCTAATATGATCGGATTGACCATCGCTGTCCATAATGGTCGTCAGCACGTTCCAGTTTATGTTTCCGACGAAATGGTTGGTCATAAATTGGGTGAATTCGCGCCGACTCGTACTTATCGCGGTCACGCAGCTGATAAGAAAGCTAAGAAGAAATAAGTAGGAGAAAGAGATGGAAACAATTGCAAAGTACCGCCACGCTCGTTCTTCTGCACAAAAAGTTCGCTTAGTTGCAGATCTTGTTCGCGGTAAGAAAGTGTCTCAGGCACTAGATATTTTAACGTACACCAATAAAAAAGCGGCTGTACTTGTTAAAAAAGTATTAGAGTCTGCTATTGCTAATGCAGAGCATAACGATGGTGCTGATATTGATGATCTAAAAGTTGCGAAAATTTTCGTAGACGAAGGCCCAACCATGAAGCGTATTATGCCTCGTGCGAAAGGTCGCGCAGATCGAATTTTGAAGCGTACGAGTCACATCACCGTGATCGTCTCAGATCGCTAGGCTGGAGAATAGCAATGGGTCAAAAAGTAAATCCAAATGGTATCCGATTAGGCATTGTCAAGCCTTGGACATCTACATGGTATTCGGGTACAAAGACATTCGCTGATAATTTAGAAAGTGATTTTAGAGTGCGTCAATTCTTGAATAAAGAATTAGCACAAGCATCAATCTCTAAGATTGTGATCGATCGTTCAGCAGAAACTAACGTTCGCATTACTATTCACACTGCTCGTCCAGGTATTGTGATTGGTAAAAAAGGTGAGGACGTTGAAAAATTACGTAATGCCGTAGCTTCTATTGTCAATAAATATAAAGACAAAAAAGAGAAACGCGATGTTGCAGTCCAAATTAATATTGCCGAAGTTCGTAAACCAGAACTTGATGCTAAATTAGTGGCTGATAGCATTACTTCTCAGTTAGAACGCCGTGTTATGTTCCGTCGTGCTATGAAACGTGCGGTACAAAACGCAATGAAAGCGGGTGCTAAAGGTATCAAAGTTGAAGTAAGTGGTCGTTTAGGCGGCGCTGAAATTGCTCGTAGTGAATGGTATCGTGAAGGACGTGTGCCTTTACATACATTACGTGCTGACATCGACTATGGATTGTCTGAAGCATTAACTACCTATGGTATTATTGGTGTTAAAGTGTGGATCTTCAAAGGTGAGATCCTTGGTGGTATGGCTGCCGTTGAACAAGCAGAAAAACAACCTGCTGCTCAACCGAAAAAGCAGCGCAAAGGCCGAAAACAATAAGGAGCGTCGCTGATGTTACAACCAAAGCGTACAAAATTCCGTAAAGTGCACAAGGGCCGCAATCGTGGTCTAGCTGTAAGTACTGATGTTAGTTTCGGTACATTCGGTCTTAAGGCTGTAGGTCGTGGTCGTTTGACTGCGCGCCAGATCGAAGCGGCACGTCGTGCAATGACTCGTGCAGTTAAGCGTCAAGGTAAAATCTGGATTCGAGTTTTCCCTGATAAACCAATTACTGAAAAACCACTTGCGGTGCGTATGGGTAAAGGTAAGGGTAACGTTGAATACTGGGTTGCACAGATTCAACCAGGTAAAGTCCTTTATGAAATGGACGGTGTACCGGAAGAAGTTGCTCGTGAAGCATTTGCGTTGGCAGCTGCAAAACTGCCAATTAAAACCACCTTTGTGATTAAGACGGTGATGTAAATGAAAGCAAAAGAGCTACGCGAAAAAAGCGTTGAAGAGTTAAATACTGAACTTCTTAATTTATTACGTGAGCAATTTAACTTACGTATGCAATTAGCTGGAGGTCAGTTAACACAGACTCATATGTTAAAACAAGTGCGTCGTAATATTGCACGTGTTAAAACATTATTAACTGAGAAGGCGGGTGCGTAATATGACTACTGAAGTAAAAATTCGTACTCAGCAAGGTCGTGTTATTAGCGACAAAATGGATAAATCTATTACTGTAGCTATAGAACGTAAAGTGAAGCATCCGTTATATGGTAAGTTCATTAAACGTACGACTAAATTGCATGTACATGATGAAAACAACGAGTGTGGTATTGGTGATACTGTAGAAATTAAAGAGTGTCGTCCATTATCAAAAACCAAATCTTGGACTCTTGTTCGAATCGTTGAAAAAGCAGTTATCTAATCTTTTTGATTAAAAACTGTACATAATATAATAAACGGCTGAGCGGCCGTTTATTTTATGCTATCCATTTTATTTGAGTGGTGTTATACTATGCGCCCTCACGTAAGTGGGTTTTTGGTTGTCTATTCTTATCCATGGTAGTTGAAGTGGATGAAGGTAGATTAGACAATAATTTATTTATACGGAGCATTAAAATGATCCAAGAACAGACTAGGCTAGATGTTGCCGATAACTCTGGCGCACGTAGCGTAATGTGTATCAAGGTTCTCGGTGGATCGCACCGTCGTTATGCAGCGGTAGGTGATATCATCAAAGTTACCATTAAAGAAGCAATTCCACGTGGTAAAGTTAAGAAAGGTGATGTGCTTAAAGCTGTTGTTGTGCGCACTAGAAAAGGTGTTCGTCGTCCTGATGGATCTGTCATTCGTTTCGATCGTAATGCTTGTGTTATTTTAAATAATAACAGTGAGCAACCGATTGGTACGCGTATTTTTGGACCGGTCACTCGTGAACTTCGTTCTGAGAAGTTTATGAAGATCATTTCATTAGCACCAGAAGTACTGTAAGGAGCGGGTAATGGCAGCGAAAATCCGTCGAGAAGATGAAGTTATCGTGTTAACCGGTAAAGATAAAGGTAAACGCGGTAAAGTAAAAAGCGTTTTGTCTACTGGGAAAGTGATTGTTGAAGGTATTAATTTGGTGAAAAAACATCAAAAACCAGTACCTGCATTAAATCAAGAAGGTGGAATTGTTGAAAAAGAAGCAGCAATTAATGTTTCTAACGTGGCAATTTTCAACCCAGCTACAGGCAAAGCAGATCGCGTAGGCTTTCGTATTGAAGACGGTAAAAAAGTCCGTTTTTATAAGTCTACTAATGAATTAATCAATTAAGTAATTTGGAGTGTACGATGGCGAAACTGCATGATTACTACAAAGCACAGGTAGTAAATAAACTGCAAGAACAGTTTGGCTACAAATCTGTCATGCAAGTCCCTCGGATCGAAAAGATCACCTTGAATATGGGTGTGGGTGAAGCAATTACTGATAAGAAATTATTAGATAATGCGGTTGCAGATTTAGCTGCAATCAGTGGTCAAAAACCACTTGTCACAAAAGCACGCAAATCAGTTGCTGGTTTTAAAATCCGTCAAGGGTATCCTATTGGTTGTAAAGTCACTTTACGTGGCGAACGTATGTGGGAATTTTTTGAACGTCTAGTTTATATTGCTCTTCCTCGTACTCGAGATTTTCGTGGTTTAAGCGCAAAATCTTTTGATGGTCGTGGTAACTATAGCATGGGTGTTCGTGAGCAAATCGTTTTCCCTGAAATCGATTATGATAAAGTTGATCGTGTTCGTGGTTTAGATATTACTATCACAACAAGTGCACAATCAGATGAAGAAGGCCGAGCTTTATTATCTGCCTTTAACTTCCCATTTCGTAAGTAAGGTAGGGCATAATGGCTAAACAATCAATGATTGAACGCGATAAAAAACGCGTAAAGCTAGCAGAAAAATATTTTGCAAAGCGTCAAGAATTAAAAGCGATTATCTCTGATCTTAATGCATCAGATGAAGATCGTTGGAATGCAGTGCTTAAATTGCAAACGCTTCCTCGTGATTCTAGTCCATCACGTCAACGTCGTCGTTGTCGTCAAACTGGTCGTCCTCATGGCGTCCTTCGTAAGTTTGGTTTAAGTCGTATTAAGGTTCGTGAGTCAGCCATGCGTGGTGAGATTCCTGGTCTTAAAAAGGCAAGTTGGTAATCAGGGGAGTGTTATAGATGAGCATGCAAGATCCTATAGCAGATATGTTGACCCGTATTCGTAACGGTCAATCTGCGAATAAAGTTGCAGTCACCATGCCTTCCTCTAAGCTGAAAGTGGCTATTGCCAATGTGCTAAAAGAAGAAGGTTATATCGGGGACTATAAAGTTGTTGGTGACACTAAGCCAGAATTGGAAATTACTTTAAAATATTTCCAAGGCAAAGCTGTTGTAGAAAGTATCAAACGTGTTAGCCGTCCAGGTTTACGTATTTATAAACGTAAAGATGAATTACCAAAAGTTATGGCTGGACTAGGTATCGCAGTTGTTTCTACTTCTAAAGGTGTTATGACTGATCGTGCAGCACGCCAAGCAGGTCTTGGTGGTGAAATTATCTGCTACGTAGCGTAAGGGAGAAAAAAATGTCTCGTGTTGCAAAAGCACCTGTCGTTGTTCCTGCTGGCGTAGAGGTAAAACTCAATGGTCAGGTAATTACGATTAAAGGTAAAAATGGCGAGTTATCTCGCACAATAAATAATGCTGTTGTGATTAATCAAGAAGAAGGTCAAATTAAATTTGCTCCTCGTGATGGTTTTGCAGATGCTTGGGCTCAAGCAGGTACTGCTCGTGCATTGATTAATGCAATGGTCATTGGTGTTACTGAAGGTTTTACTAAAAAACTTCAGCTAGTTGGTGTCGGTTATCGTGCACAAGTTAAAGGTAATGCAATTGGTTTATCTCTTGGATATTCACATCCAATTGAACATCAATTACCTGCAGGTGTAACAGCTGAATGTCCTTCTCAAACTGAAATCGTGCTAAAAAGTGCTGATAAACAGTTAATTGGACAAGTAGCTGCTGATATCCGTGCTTATCGTCGTCCTGAGCCTTATAAAGGTAAAGGTGTTCGTTACGCAGATGAAGTTGTGCGTACTAAAGAAGCTAAGAAAAAGTAAGGTAACACTATGGATAAGAAATCAGCTCGTATCCGTCGTGCAACTAAAGCGCGTCGCAAGATGCATGAACTACTTGCAACTCGCTTAGTGGTTCACCGCACTCCGCGTCATATTTATGCGCAGATTATCGCACCAAACGGATCAGAAGTACTGGCAGCTGCTTCTACATTAGAAAAAGCTATCAGTGAAAGTTTAAAATACACCGGAAACAAAGATGCAGCAGCGGCGGTTGGTAAAGCAATTGCTGAACGTGCATTAGCGAAAGATATCAAAGAAGTTTCATTTGATCGTTCAGGTTTCCAATATCATGGTCGAGTTCAGGCGCTAGCAGATGCTGCTCGCGAAGCTGGCCTACAGTTCTAAGGTAGGAGTTAAAGATGTCAAACATCGAAAAACAAGCTGGTGAACTGCAGGAAAAACTAATCGCAGTTAACCGAGTTTCTAAAACCGTAAAAGGTGGTCGTATTTTTAGTTTTTCTGCACTAACAGTTGTTGGTGACGGTAATGGCCGCGTAGGTTTTGGATATGGTAAAGCACGTGAAGTGCCAGCAGCAATTCAAAAAGCAATGGAAAAAGCACGTCGCAATATGATCAACGTTGCATTAAATAACGATACATTACAGCATCCAGTTAAAGGTGCTCACACAGGTTCTCGTGTTTATATGCAACCAGCATCAGAAGGTACTGGTATTATCGCTGGTGGTGCAATGCGTGCCGTTTTGGAAGTTGCAGGTGTTCGTAACGTTCTAGCTAAAGCATATGGTTCTACTAACCCAATTAATGTGGTTCGTGCAACGATTGATGGCTTAGAAAATATGAAATCACCTGAAATGGTTGCTGCTAAACGTGGTAAAACCGTCGAAGAAATTTTGGGGTAAGTAACCATGGCAAAAACAATTAAAATTACACAAACTCGTAGTTCTATTGGTCGTCTACCGAAGCACAAAGCGACGTTAGTTGGTCTTGGATTACGTCGTATTGGTCATACTGTTGAGCGTGAGGATACACCTGCTATTCGCGGTATGGTAAACCAAGTTTATTACATGGTTAAAGTAGAGGAGTAATAGTAATGCGTTTAAATACTTTATCTCCTGCTGAAGGTTCAAAGCATGCACCAAAACGTTTAGGTCGAGGAATCGGTTCTGGACTGGGTAAAACAGGTACTCGTGGTGTTAAAGGTCAAAAATCTCGTTCAGGCGGTGGCGTTCGTCGCGGCTTTGAAGGTGGTCAAATGCCTTTATATCGTCGTTTACCAAAATTTGGTTTTACCTCACGTAAAGCTCTAGTTACAGCTCAAGTTCGTCTTTCTGATTTGATGAAAGTCGAAGGCGATATTGTTGACCTAAATAGCTTGAAAGTTGCAAATGTGATTAATTCGCATATCGAATATGCAAAAATCATGTTATCTGGTGAAGTAACTAAACCAGTAACGGTTCGTGGTATTCGAGTAACAAAAGGTGCTAAAGCTGCAATTGAAGCTGCTGGCGGAAAAATTGAGGAATAATTAGAAAGATGGCAAAGCAACCAGGATTAGATTTTCAAAGTGCACGAAGTGGTAGTGGTGAGCTTAAAAGACGTTTGATGTTTGTGCTTTTGGCGCTTATTGTGTTTCGTCTTGGCTCTTACATTCCTGTTCCTGGTATTGATACTAAAGCGTTATCGGATTTGTTAACGAAAGCATCGTCTGATGGTATCGTTGGTATGTTCAATATGTTCTCTGGTGGTGCTTTAAGCCGTGCTTCAATTTTTGCTTTAGGGATAATGCCTTATATTTCTGCATCAATTATTGTGCAGTTATTAACGTCAATTAGCCCTAAACTTGCAGAATTGAAGAAAGAAGGTGAATCTGGTCGTAAAAAAATTAGTCAGTACACTCGTTATGGCACGCTTGCTCTAGCAATTGTACAGGCAGTTGGTATTGCGACTGGTTTGCCGAATATTCCCGATTATGAAAAAGTTGTGATTAATCCGGGATTTTCTTTCTATTTTATCGCATCGGTTAGCTTAGTTACTGGCACTATGTTTCTTATGTGGCTAGGTGAACAGATCACAGAGCGAGGTGTAGGTAATGGTATTTCAATCATTATCTTTGCGGGTATCGTGGCTGGTCTACCTCATGCAATATATGAAACAATTGAACAAGCTCGTTCTGGTTCATTGCATCCGATTTTATTATTAGTAGTTGCTGCATTAGTTGTTGGTGTTACTTATTTTGTTGTGTTTGTTGAACGTGGTCAACGACGTATTGTTGTTAACTATGCGCAACGCCAGCAAGGTCGTCGTGTTTACGCGGCACAAAGTACACACTTACCATTAAAGATTAATATGGCAGGCGTTATTCCGGCAATATTTGCCTCGACAATTGCTATGTTACCGTCAATGATGGCTTCTTGGTTTCAAGGAGATGGTGAAGGATGGAGATATATTATTGTACTTATTAAGCAATATTTTTCTCATGAGCAACCTTTATACATAATCTTTTTTGCAGCAGCGATTGTCTTCTTTTGTTTCTTTTATACAGCATTGGTTTTCAATCCAAGAGAAACAGCAGATCAGCTTAAAAAATCTGGTGCATTTATTCCAGGTATTCGCCCAGGTGAACAAACATCTAAGTATATCGACAAAGTGATGACTCGTTTAACGCTAATTGGCGCAATCTACATTACTTTTGTATGTTTGGTACCAATGTTTATGACAAGCGCAATGAATGTTCCTGTTCAATTTGGTGGGACATCTTTATTAATTGTTGTTGTTGTAATCATGGATTTTATGGCACAAGTACAGACTTTAATGATACCAAATCGTTATGAGTCAATGTTAAAGAAAGCGAATCTTAAAGGCTACGGCCGATAAGTTAGCCAGAAGTTACGGAGAGAAAAATGAAAGTTCGTGCTTCAGTCAAGAAATTATGCAGAAATTGTAAAATCATTAAACGTAATGGCATTGTTCGTGTTATTTGCGTTGAAGGTAAGCACAAACAACGTCAAGGTTAATTTATTTAATCCAAAAGTTGAGCTTCTGCATATTTTACTTGCCAAAGTATAGTAAAGCTGGCTAGAATAGCCAGCCTACATTTAGTTGTGAATTCACTGTTTGAGTATCCTGAAAACGGGCTTTTCAGTATGGTGAATTCATTAGATTATTAATAATAAAGGAGTGCATAGTGGCCCGTATAGCAGGCATTAACATTCCTGATCAACAACATGCTGTAATTGCGTTACAAGCAATTTATGGAATTGGAAGTACTCGCGCTAAGACAATTTGTGCTCAAGCGGGTATTGCTGAACATGTGAAGATCAGAGAACTATCTGAAGATCAGATTGAAACGTTACGTGAACAAGTCGCTAAATTCACAGTTGAAGGTGATTTACGTCGTGAAGTAACTATGAGTATCAAGCGTTTATTAGACCTTGGTTGTTATCGTGGCATGCGTCACCGTCGTGGACTACCAGTCCGTGGTCAACGCACAAAGACTAACGCTCGTACCCGTAAGGGACCGCGTAAGCCAATCAAGAAATAATTGAGGTATAATTAAATGGCAAAGACACCTGTTCGTACACGTAAACGTGTAAAAAAGCAAGTTTCTGATGGTATAGCTCATATTCATGCATCATTCAACAATACAATCGTAACTATTACCGATCGTCAAGGTAATGCGTTGGGTTGGGCAACCGCTGGTGGTTCTGGTTTCCGTGGCTCTCGTAAGTCAACTCCGTTTGCAGCTCAAGTGGCCGCAGAACGTTGTGCTGAAGCCGTCAAAGATTACGGAATTAAGAATCTAGAAGTTATGGTTAAAGGACCTGGTCCTGGTCGTGAGTCAACAATTCGTGCATTAAATGCAGCGGGTTATCGCATCACTAACATTACTGATGTTACTCCGATTCCTCATAACGGTTGTCGTCCACCAAAGAAACGTCGTGTTTAATTTTTTAAACATTGAATGTTTAGGATTATTGGAGAAATAAAATGGCAAGATATTTGGGACCAAAACTCAAATTAAGTCGTCGTGAAGGTACAGATTTATTCCTTAAATCTGGTGTCCGAGCGGTTGATAGTAAATGTAAATTAGAACAAGCTCCTGGACAACATGGTGCGCGTAAACCGCGTTTATCCGATTATGGTGTTCAGTTACGTGAAAAACAAAAAGTTAGACGTATTTATGGAATTTTAGAACGTCAATTCCGTAATTACTATAAAAGCGCTGCGCGTATTAAAGGCAATACTGGTGAAAACCTACTTGGTCTTTTAGAACGTCGCCTAGATAACGTTGTTTATCGCATGGGATTTGGTGCAACTCGCGCTGAAGCTCGTCAATTAGTTAGTCATAAAGCTGTTCTTGTTAATGGTCGCGTTGTTAATATTGCATCTTATCAAGTTTCACCTGAAGATGTGATTAGTGTTCGCGAAAAATCAAAAAAACAAGCACGTATTAAAGCCGCTTTAGAGCTAGCTGAGCAACGTGAAAAACCAACATGGTTAGAAGTTGATGCTAGCAAAATGGAAGGTGTATTTAAACGCTTACCAGAACGTTCAGATTTATCTGCTGATATCAACGAACATTTGATCGTCGAACTTTACTCTAAGTAAAGTTTAGCACTTAAGAGAGGACATAATGCAGGGTTCTGTAACAGAGTTTTTAAAACCTCACCTAGTTGATGTTGTTCAATACAGCCAAACACATGCCAAAGTGACTTTAGAGCCACTTGAGCGTGGTTTTGGTCATACTTTAGGTAATGCACTACGCCGCATTTTATTATCATCTATGCCGGGATATGCAGTAACCGAAGTTGAAATTGACGGTGTTCTGCATGAGTACAGTACTAAAGAAGGCGTTCAAGAAGATGTACTTGATATTTTGCTTAATTTAAAAAAATTAGCAGTACGAGTACATACTAAAGATGATGTGATGCTGACTTTAAACAAATCAGGTATTGGTGCAGTAACTGCATCTGATATCACTCATGATGGTGATGTTGAAATTGTTAATCCTGATTTAGTAATTTGTCATCTTACTGATGCCAATGCTTCAATTAGTATGCGTATTCGTGTACAACGAGGACGTGGTTATGTCCCTGCTTCTGCTCGCGTTAAGTCAGAAGATGAAGAACGACCAATCGGTCGTCTGTTAGTTGATGCATGTTATAGCCCTGTCGAGCGTATTGCTTATTCTGTTGATGCTGCTCGTGTGGAACAACGTACGGACTTAGATAAACTTGTTATCGATATGGAAACCAATGGTACTATCGATCCTGAGGAATCTATTCGTCGTGCATCAACTATTTTGGCTGAACAACTTGAAGCTTTCGTTGATTTACGTGATGTGCGTCAACCAGAAGTGAAAGAAGATAAACCGGAATTTGATCCAATTCTTTTACGTCCAGTAGATGATTTGGAATTAACTGTTCGGTCTGCTAATTGCTTAAAAGCAGAAGCAGTTCATTATATTGGTGATTTAGTACAACGTACCGAAGTTGAGTTACTTAAAACCCCTAATCTTGGTAAGAAATCACTTACTGAAATTAAGGATGTACTCGCATCTCGTGGTTTATCTTTAGGCATGCGTCTTGAGAACTGGCCACCAGCAAGTATTGTTGAAGACTAAAATAAAATTTATATAAGAAGGATAAAGTTATGCGCCATCGTAAAAGTGGTCGTCAACTGAACCGAAATAGCAGCCATCGTCAAGCAATGTTTCGTAACATGACTAGTTCACTTGTTGAACATGAAATCATCAAAACTACATTGCCTAAAGCAAAAGAGTTGCGTCGTGTTGTTGAACCGTTAATTACGCTAGCCAAAAGCGATAGCGTAGCTAATCGCCGTCTGGCTTTTGCTCGTATCCGTGATAAAGATACAGTTAAGAAATTATTTTCAGATTTAGGTCCACGTTTTGCTACCCGCCCAGGTGGTTATGTACGTATTTTAAAATGTGGTTTCCGTGATGGAGATAATGCTCCAATGGCTTATATTGAATTAGTTGATCGCCCTGCAGTAGAAGAAGCAGAAGCAGCAGCTGAATAAGTATTAAATCATTGTGTATTAAAACCGGCTATATGCCGGTTTTTTATTTTCTAATTTAGATTGATCGTAATTACTTTAATTTACAGTTTATTGAACTTATTGTGGATAACTATCTACTAAGTGATATCAAGATATTATTGGTTGGGTAGATAAATTTCCAAACGACAGTTATTTAACTTGATAAGCATAATTAATAATGTGGTGGTGGCGTTTCTTCAGATAAATTAGCAATATTTGATGGTTGAGTAGCTTGTAGTTTTTGGGATAATAACGTTAATTGTTCTTTTAATTTACTTATATCTGCTTGAAGGTGTGTCACCATTTGGTTTAATTCTTCAATGGTAACTTCTTGAAAGGCAACTTTAGTTTCTAGCAATTCTAGTTGTTTATTCATAAAATAGGTTCATGTATGAGTTAGTAGGTAATAAGCTTACATTGTAAGTAAAAATAACGATTAAATCCATCCGCGTTCGGCAAAAGAAACATACTCACCTTTACCGATCACGATATGATCAACGATTCGAATATCAATTAAGTCACATACTTGTTCTATTTTTTTTGTGAGAATGCGATCTGCTTGGCTTGGTTCTGACATGCCAGAGGGGTGATTATGAGCTAAAATTAATGCTGCTGCATTAAGTTGTAGTGCTCGCCTTGCTACTTCTCGAGGATGTACTTCTACACAATTATAAGTACCAAAAAACATCTCTTCTGAATAAATGACATGATTTTGGTTATCTAAAAAAATCACCATAAAGACCTCACGATCTTTATTCACTAATCGACTGGCTAAATAGTGATGTGTTATAGTTGGTGAAGTAAGCGAGTTTTCGTTGTTCATTTTAACCTTTAGATATCGATGTGAAAGTTCGACAACCGCTTTTAATTGTGTATATTTAGCTGTACCTAATCCTTTTTTTTGGCAAAAATCATTATGGCTTGCATTTATTAGATGATAGACAGAACCAAACTCATTTAATAATTTTTGAGATAACTCTAAAACGGGTAAATTATGGGTGCCTGTACGTAAAAAAAGAGCCAGTAATTCTGCATCACTGAGAGTTTCAACGCCAAATTTCAAAAGCTTCTCACGTGGCATTAATGCAACTGATTGTGAAGGCATAATTGTTAGATTCCAATAATTGTAAAACCCAAATTATTAAAGGAAAAATTAATCAGGTAAAATGATAATGTAAAATATTGGGAGTTATTTCACAAATTATTAGGCAATATTAAATATATGTTAAATAAAAAGCGCTATGCAGCGCTTTTATAATTTCATTTTAATGGGGGATGGATTAGTGACAACCACATCCTCCATGACCACCGCCACAGCAACCCGTGCTTTCATCATCTTCATCTTCATGAGAGTGATGACCACCACAGCCACAGCCACCATGTCCGTGATCATGTCCATGTTCACCATGAATATGACCATGAGCAATTTCTTCTTCAGTTGCTTCACGGATAGCTAATACTTCAACATTAAATTTTAGGTCTTGCCCTGCTAGCATGTGGTTGCCGTCAATAGTAACGCTATCGCCATCGATAGCAGTAATTTCAACAGGTAAAGAACCCTGATCAGTATCTGCAAAAAAGCGCATGCCTACTTCGAGTTCATCAACGCCGACAAATACATCACGAGGAACATTTTGTACAAGTGCATCATTAAAATCACCATAGGCATTAATTATTTCAACTTCAAATTTATCACCAACTTGATGACCTTCTAGCGCGTTTTCAAGATCTTGTAATAGATTACCAGCACCTTGTAGATATTCAAGGGGGGCAGTAGCGGTTGCTTCGTCAACTAAAACGCCATCTGTAGTACGCACTTGATATGCCATACTCACTACTGTATTTTTTGCTATTTTCATTTTTTCTCCAACAAACTGTTACCGTGCAAATTGGCATAAATTTTAACGGAAAAAACAGTATATGTATTCTAAATTTTATGTTTTTGTTCAAAACTTACAAAAAGAATAATATAAGTAAGTAAGATAGTAATTTGATATTAAATATCATTAAAAAGGCGCAACCATGAATAGTTTAGCGCCTTTTTCATATATGATGAGATTGCTTATTTAAGTTCTAACTCATTCATTGCAGCGATGCTAAATCCACCATCGACGTGAATTACTTCACCAGTAATGCCTGATGCTAAATTAGAACATAAAAATGCTGCTGAATTGCCGACATCTTCAGTAGTCACTGTGCGACGAATTGGGGTTACTGATTCGCAGTGAGATAACATCTTTTTGAAATCTTTAATGCCTGATGCGGCAAGTGTACGAATTGGACCTGCTGAAATTGCATTAACACGTACACCTTCTGGCCCCATGGCATTTGCCATATAACGTACATTGGCTTCGAGTGATGCTTTAGCAAGACCCATCACATTATAGTTAGGGATTGCACGTTCAGCGCCAAGGTAAGAAAGCGTAACCAGTGCTGAGCCTGGATTTAACATTGACCGGCATGCTTTAGCCATGGCAACAAAGCTGTAAGAGCTGATATCGTGAGCGATTGAAAACCCTTCACGAGTCACAGCATTAACATAATCACCATCTAATTGATCACCCGGTGCAAAAGCGATAGCGTGGACAAAACCGTCGAATTTATCCCATGTTTTTGCAAGTTCAGTAAATAGTTCTGTGATGCTTTCATCATGTGCAACATCGCAAGGTAGAACGATTTTTGAACCAAAATCAGCGGCAAACTCCTCAACACGACCTTTTAATTTATCGTTTTGGTAAGTAAAAGCGAGTTCAGCACCCTCACGATGCATAGATTGTGCAATACCGTAAGCAATAGAACGGTTACTTGCAACACCCGTAACAAGTATACGTTTGCCTGTTAAAAATCCCATAAATTGTTCCTCTAATGTTTTCACTATATAGTCTAGGATGGTGAAGATTATATGTTGATCAAGCCAACTTCGCTACAATAAATTTATGTTTCGCCACTTGTTGTTGTTTTATCTGATGTTACTGCGAGTTGTTTAGACGCTCAATAATTGACTATAATAGTCAACTATTGATTTGTTTTAAGGATGATATTATTTTGGAAAATTTATTTAATTATAAAATGTTACCTGTCTGGGATGTTAAAAATTTACCACAAGTGTTTTGCGAAAAATACCATACCCAAGAAGGTACATGGGTACAGTTACACATTATTGCTGGTTGCTTAGATCTCGAGATATTAACAACGCAAGAGGAGATCAAAAGTCGACACCATTATGATATATTGCATCAACCACCACTTATATTACCATTGCATTGGTATCGTATTGCCAATGTATCGGATGATCTACAATGTCAGTTAGCATTTTATTGTCAGCCAGAGGATTATACTTATAAAAAGTACCAAATGACTAAAACACATTCTGAAGTGGTGTCAGCTTGTCAATTTATTCCTAAAGGTAGAGTATTAGATCTTGGTTGTGGTTCTGGCCGTAATTCGCTTTATTTACAATTATTAGGTTTTGACGTCAACGCTGTTGATAAATCGGAACTGAGTATTAATAATTTACAACAGATTATTCATAATGAGAATCTAAACCATATTAATGCTTCTCTCTATGATATTAACCAAGCCAACTTAAAAGGTGAATATGATTTCATTCTCTCAACAGTTGTGATGATGTTTTTACAACCAGATAAAATCCCAGATATTATTCATAATATGCAGGCTATCACTAAACTTGGCGGTTATAATCTTATCGTCTGTGCAATGTCGACGGCTGATTATCCTTGTTCAGTGGGATTTTCATTCACATTTAAAGAACAAGAATTACTCAATTATTATCAAGATTGGGAAATCCTAAAATACAATGAAGATATAGGTCAATTACATAAAACTGATATTCATGGTAATCGTATAAAATTGAGATTTGCAACACTGTTAGCGAGAAAACGATAAATATTACAGGATTAAATATCCTGTAATATTGTAGTTTGAATGCTTAATCCATACTGAGCTTTTCGCCAACAACAAACCAAGACTGACGAGAATTTAATAAATCTTGTGCTGACATTGGTTTTTTACCCGCTGGTTGGAGCTTTGTCATATTTAATGCGCCTTTGCTTGTTGCGATGCAAATGCCGTTTTTGTCTGCTTGCAAAATCGTGCCAGCAGGCTGTTTTGAATCAATTTCAACGATTTGAGCTTGCCATACCTTAACCGATTCGCCATTAACGATAAAATAGCTAACCGGCCATGGGTTAAAAGCGCGAACACAACGCTCGAGTTGCTCGGCAGATAAATTCCAATCAAGTTTGGCTTCTTGTTTGGAAAGCTTTTCGGCATAGGTAACTTTCGCTTCATCTTGCTTTTCTGGTTGGATTTTCCCTTCACTGATTAACGCTAATGTATCAAGCAAGCCTTGGGGACCAAGCTTTGCTAGTTTTTCATACAGCGATGCGCTAGTATCGGCTGGCTCAATTGGGCAGGTAAGCTTATAAAGCATATCACCTGTATCAAGTCCTGCATCCATCTGCATAATGGTAATGCCCGTTTCTTGATCTCCTGCCCAGCAAGCACGCTGAATCGGTGCTGCGCCACGCCAGCGTGGTAATAATGAACCATGCACATTTAAACAACCTAGTTTGGGCATATCAAGCACCGCTTGTGGCAAAATAAGCCCATAAGCAACAACAATCATAATGTCAGCATTAAGTTCAGCGATGATTTTTTGGTTTTCTTCGGATCTAAGCGTTGCGGGTTGATAAACAGGCAGACTATTTTCAATCGCTAATTGTTTAACAGGACTTGCAGTTAATTTATTACCACGACCCGCAGGGCGATCGGGCTGCGTAAAAACTGCTATCACATTATGCTTCGTATCAATAAGCGCTTTTAAATGGGTAGCTGCAAAATCAGGGGTTCCAGCAAAAATAATATTTAATGGTTTAGTTGCATGAGGCATAAGTATTATGTCCATAATCGATAAATTATATGGATTATACCTGAAATTTTAGAGAGAATCTTTAATCAAAAAGATATCACAATTATTATAAATACCTTTTATTTGTATCAAATTTGAAGGTAATACGTATAAAAGTAGAAGATGATGAACTACCCCTCTTTCATAAAGATTAATAATAGTATTTTTTAGAGATTATTTTGGGTTAGCTAGGTTTTAGACATTATCACTATTGCTATTTATTTCACTCAATAGACAATACACCCGAAGCTAACTATTACCAAATCATGTCCATAAAACCGGCAAAAGCTATAAAAAATCAGTAAATCTATTTAACTTTTTAATTGTTTTTTAAAGAAAACAATAAAGTGTTAGTTTTTAAAACGGAAAAAATATTGGCACTAAAGCAATATCCACCGCCATTACCAAAAAAGTTAACGGTACGCCAATTTTAACAAAATCCCCAAAGCTATATCCACCCGGTGCAACCACCATGGTTTTAATTGGTGATGATACGGGGGTAATAAATGATGCCGATGTGGCAATGGCAACCGTCATGGCAAATGGGTAGGGCGAATAATCAAATTTTAGTGCTAAATCAATGGCGATTGGTGCAATTAAAATGGCGGTTGCAGTATTGGATATAAATAACCCAATGGTTGAACATAATAAAAAAATAAATGTCAGCACCATGTAAGGCCCGAAAGAACGTAGGTGAACTTCAAGCCAAGCAGATATAAGCGAAATACCGCCTGTTTTATTGAGAGCGAGGGCAAAAGGCATCATACCAATAATTAAAATTAAGGTTGGCCAGTGTATGGATTTATAGGCATTAGTCATATCAATACAGCGTGTCGCGCCCATTAATAAGCAGGCAATTAACGCAGCAACCACATTGGGCACAATGCCGGTTACCATTAACGTAATCATAATCGCTAGGTTAATTAACGCCAGCGGCGCTTGTGAACTTGCTGGTGCGATATCATCAATATCCGATGGATAGTCTAATACCACAAAATCACTGGTTCGCGTTTGTAATTTTTGTATTGATCCCCAGTCACCACAAACCAATAGTGTATCACTCATCTGTAAACGTTCTTGGAATAAGTTGTTTGTTTCAACGGGGGCATGATTACGCCAAATGCCAATTACTGTTAGAAAATATTTCCCTCTAAAATTGATTTCATTGAGTGTTTTTCCACATAGTGTGGATTCGGGCAGTAGGGCGACTTCGGTCATACCGACTTGTTTAACTTGCTCTGAAAAATACTCACCGCGTAAAATTTTTGGTTCAAGATTATTGGTGGTTAAAAAGGTGCGATAATCTGCCTCCGAGTGTGACATATCCAGTAGCAAAATATCATTTTCACGAAACTCAGTTGAACCATTAACGGGAATTAATACTTTGTGAAATTTGCGCCAACGTTCAATACCAATAACATTTACGCCATGTTCACTACGCAAATGCAAGCCATCAATTGTGCGCCCAACAAAAGGCGATCCCGCTAATATTTGTGCTCGGTGGGCACGGCCAATTAATTTATAGTCACGGATTAAATCGGTAATTTTTCGTCTTTGCGGTTGGGTGTTGGTTGGGGTGACTTGTTCAGCTGTGAGCAACCAATTGCGTGTTAACGTACAATAGATGACCCCAACAACTAAAACTCCTAAACCAATTGGTGTAATTGAAAAAAAACCAAACTCGTTTAATTTAAAATGATTGAGCTCACTGTTAACAACAAGGTTTGGTGCGGTTGCAACTAAAGTCATCATGCCACTAATTAAAGCGGCAATACAAAGTGGCATCATTAATTTTTTAACGTGAATACCTGTGTGGTTGGCAATACTAATGGCAACAGGAATGAAAATGGCAACTACCCCTGTTGAACTCATCACTGAGCCGAGTAATGCAGCGCCTAACATGATATAGATAATAATGCCAATATCGTTTTTGCCAGCTATTTTAAGAATATATTCGCTCATTTTGTATGAGACGCCCGTTCTCACTAAGCTTTCCCCAATAATAAATAATAGCGCAATTAAGATGATATTGGGATCACTAAAGCCTGCTAATGCCTCCGCTGGTGTTAATACACCACTAATGGTGATAGCTGTAATTGTGAGTAATGCAATAATGTCCATTCTCAATTTACTAAATGAGAAGAGTAAAATGGCGATAAATAACAATAAACAGACGATAATAAAAGGAAAATATTGGTTTAAATAATCAGGCAAAAAAGCAGTAATCGACGACATTAAACTATGCCCAGATGACGATTGTTCCACGGGATATGACTCTATTATTTCAATAAGATTTTCGACATAATACCTTGATTTATTGCGATAGGGAATATGTTTCCTTAAACTTTGTTGTGCAACATCATCACAATGGCTCTGTTTTTAGTATTTATTGCTGTTTATGTTAAATTCTATTCGCGTTATTAAAATGTGGGTGTAATTTATGCAAATGAGGGAATACATTCAAAAACCTTTTAGGAGATTATATGTCATCAAAAAAACAGTTGCACAAATTATTGTTGATATTTTAGCTGAGGTTGGGGTTAAGCATTGCTATGGTATTGTCGGAGATACGTTAAATCAGATTTCATCAGCTATTAAAAAAAGTAATATTGAGTGGGTTCATGTTCGTCATGAAGAAGTGGGGGGGCTTTTGCAGCAGGGGTAGAAGCTTATTTAACAGACCAAATTACGGCTTGTGCTGGATCTTGTGGGCCAGGAAGTTTACATTTTATTAATGGTATTTATGAAGCACAACGTAATAAAGTACCTGTTATTTTATTGGCAAGCCAATTGGTGACTTCGCAACAAGGTACCGATTTTCCGCAAGAAGTGGATTTTCAATGCACCATGAAGTGCAATTCGTCTTGTACCATAAGACTGATAGCTCTGATAAAATAGCGTCACGATTTTATCAGCATAAAGTTTTGCAATTAATCAATTTAATCGCGCTAATTCAGCAAAATTCAAATTATTTCATTATGGTAGAAAGGATTTGACACGAGCATATAGACAGATGAATAAATGGTTGTTAAGTTCTGAAATAGTAAGTGATGTTATGTCTTTAAGTGAAATTTATCAAGAGGCTAAAAATATATTAGTTAAAGATAATGAAAGTAGTGAGACAAATCTATATATTTCAAACCCAGAAAAGATTGATAATATAGAGAAAATTGTAGATAGTTGTGCAATAGTAATATGTGTTACAGGTAGTGAATCTGATGTAGATGACCAACCTAATTACTCGTTGTGTACGCGCTTGGATGGTACTACATATCGGCAATATTTTGATGGCCATATTGAAGAAGGTTCTATTGAATAACAGGAATAACACAGATGATTATATTGATATACATTGCGTATTACTTTTTCTCTATTTTGCCTATTATTATTACCTATCGCTTTAGAAAATATACAATAAGTGATTATCAATATAATAAAAAGTTGAAATGGCAAAGGTGCATTATGTTGGTTTTCAATTATATTGCTCTGGGTATCCAAATTATAATTGCATGTGAACTCGAACGTATCGTTCGTTCTAATCAAGATTATGGCCCTCTTTTATTATCAGCATGTATATTTTTAATTATTTATAATTTTTTTACAATATCCTGGTTAGAAAGCCCAAAAGAGTATTTAAAAAAGAAAAAGAAAAAATGGAAATAATAATGAATTTAGTAAAGTTAGCTTTCCACCATTAACAACTAGAGAAATAACACAGATGATTATATTGATTTACATTGCGTATTACTTTTTCTCTATTTTGCCTATTATTATTACTTATCGCTTTAGAAAATATACAATAAGTGATTATCAATATAATAAAAAGTTGAAATGGCAAAGGCGCATCATGTTGGTTTTCAATTATGTTGCTTCAGTTGTTCAAATTATAATTGCATGTGAACTCAAACGTATCGTTCGTTCTAATCAAGATTATGGCCCTCTTTTATTATCAGCATTTATATTTCTAATTATTTATCCTTTTCCAATATCCTGGTTAGAAAGCCCAAAAGAGTATTTAAAAAAGAAAAAGAAAAAATGGAAATAATAATGAATTTAGTGAAGTTCGCTTTCCACCATTAACAACTAGAGAAATAACACAGATGATTATATTGATATACATTGCGTATTACTTTTTCTCTATTTTGCCTATTATTATTACCTATCGCTTTAGAAAATATACAATAAGTGATTATCAATATAATAAAAAGTTGAAATGGCAAAGGTGCATTATGTTGGTTTTTAATTATGTTGCTGCAGCTGTTCAAATTATAATTGGATATGAACTTAAACGTATCGCTCGTTCTAATGAAGATTATGGTCCTCTTGCATTATCAGCATATATATTTCTAATTATTTATCTTTTTCCAATATCCTGGTTAGAAAGCCCAAAAGAGTATTTAAAAAAGAAAAAATGGAAATAATAATGAATTTAGTGAAGTTAGCTTTCCACCATTAACAACTAGAGAAATAACACAGATGATTATATTGATTTACATTGCGTATTACTTTTTCTCTATTTTGCCTATTATTATTACCTATCGCTTTAGACAATATACAATAAGTGATTATCAATATAATAAAAAGTTGAAATGGCAAAGGTGCATTATGTTGGTTTTCAATTATATTGCTCTGGGTATCCAAATTATAATTGTAAGTGAACTTAAAATTATAGTACGTTCTAATCAAGATTATGGTCCTCTTGCATTATCAGCATTTATATTTCTAATTGTTTATAGTCTTTTTCCAATATCCTGGTTAGAAAGCCCAAAAGAGTATTTAAAAAAGAAAAAGAAAAAATGGAAATAATAATGAATTTAGTGAAGTTAGCTTTCCACCATTAACAACTAGAGAAATAACACAGATGATTATATTGATTTACATTGCGTATTACTTTTTCTCTATTTTGCCTATTATTATTACTTATCGCTTTAGAAAATATACAATAAGTGATTATCAATATAATAAAAAGTTGAAATGGCAAAGGTGCATTATGTTGGTTTTTAATTATGTTGCTGCAGCTGTTCAAATTATAATTGGATATGAACTTAAACGTATCGCTCGTTCTAATGAAGATTATGGTCCTCTTGCATTATCAGCATATATATTTCTAATTATTTATCTTTTTCCAATATCCTGGTTAGAAAGCCCAAAAGAGTATTTAAAAAAGAAAAAATGGAAATAATAATGAATTTAGTGAAGTTAGCTTTCCACCATTAACAACTAGAGAAATAACATAGATGATTATATTGATATACATTGCGTATTACTTTTTCTCTATTTTGCCTATTATTATTACTTATCGCTTTAGAAAATATACAATAAGTGATTATCAATATAATAAAAAGTTGAAATGGCAAAGGCGCATCATGTTGGTTTTCAATTATGTTGCTTCAGTTGTTCAAATTATAATTGCATGTGAACTCAAACGTATCGTTCGTTCTAATCAAGATTATGGCCCTCTTTTATTATCAGCATTTATATTTCTAATTATTTATCCTTTTCCAATATCCTGGTTAGAAAGCCCAAAAGAGTATTTAAAAAAGAAAAAGAAAAAATGGAAATAATAATGAATTTAGTGAAGTTCGCTTTCCACCATTAACAACTAGAGAAATAACATAGATGATTATATTGATATACATTGCGTATTACTTTTTCTCTATTTTGCCTATTATTATTACCTATCGCTTTAGAAAATATACAATAAGTGATTATCAATATAATAAAAAGTTGAAATGGCAAAGGCGCATTATGTTGTTTTTAAATTATATCGTTGCTTTTTTCGAGGCGTTTATTGCCGGACATAGAAAAACAATCCATAACTATAGTTCTGACTATGAGCTTTTACTTTTCTCATCAGGAATATTTATTTGTATTTACATTTTTAGCATAGGGTGGTTAGAAAGCCCAAAAGAGTATTTAAAAAAGAAAAAGAAAAAATGGAAATAATAATGAATTTAGTGAAGTTCGCTTTCCACCATTAACAACTGTCGCATTACCTTCCAAACAAATTGTAGAAATTCCTCGCGTTGTTTACAGTGCATCTCAAAGCGCTATAAACAACGAGAAGAATTTCTACAGTGAGACTGATTGGTCAGTTTCTGCCGCAATATGCGGCAGATTTTTAGTATTAAAAGCTTACTGCCCCTTCTTCTGCGGAAGTTAAATTTTTACGAATAACGGTGAACAGTTCGCGACCATAGCCAAGATGTGACTCGGTCAAATCGAAAGGATAAGGTTGACGTTTAGCCAGTTCTGTTTCCTCAACTAATAATGTTATTTCGCCAGTTTGACCATTAACTCGAATCATATCACCTTCTTGGACTTTACTTAATAAACCACCATCATAAGCTTCAGGGGTAATATGAATCGCTGCTGGGACTTTACCAGATGCTCCCGATAATCGACCGTCAGTTAACAAGGCAACTTTATAGCCTTTATCTTGTAGTACACCCAGCGGCGTTATTAGTTTATGTAACTCTGGCATACCAATTGCTTTTGGTCCTTGATAAAGCACAACAACCACACAGTCTTTGTCTAATTTACCTGCTTTATATTCGGCTTCTAAATCATATTGGCTATTAAAGATCACTGCTGGCGCCTCAATAATTTGATGTTCAGATGCTACCGCAGAGGTTTTCATAATAGCACGGCCAAGGTTGCCTGACATCACTTTTAATCCACCATGTGAATTAAACGGTTTTTTGATTGAGGCAATGACGCTCTCATCTAATGATTTTGTTGGACCTTCGCGGAAAGTGAGTTTGCCATTTTCTAAAATTGGCTCTTGAGTATAGCGGCTAAGCCCTCGTCCAACCACAGTTTCAACATCTTCATGCAATAAACCACCGGCTAATAATTCTCGAACCAATAAAGATGTGCCACCAGCGGCTTGGAAGTAGTTAATATCAGCAGGCCCATTTGGATAGATTCGACAAAGTAAAGGCACAACGGTTGATAAGTCTGAAATATCATCCCAATTGATAATAATGCCGGCAGCTTTCGCCATGGCAACAATATGCATGGTTAAATTTGTTGAACCACCTGTTGCAAGCAGTGCAACTAAACCGTTGACAATCACTTTTTCATCGACCATTTTACCAACAGGCATATAATTTCCTGATTGGTTGGTCAGGCGAGTAATCTGTTTAGCAGCAGCATTAGTTAATTCAAAACGTAATGCGGTTTCAGGATGAACAAAAGCTGCACCAGGCAAATGTAATCCCATTAATTCAATCACCATCTGGTTACTATTGGCTGTACCATAAAAAGTACACGTCCCGCTGGTGTGATAAGAGGCTGATTCTGACTCCAGTAAATCTTCTCGCGAAGCTTTACCTTCAGAGTAAAGTTGGCGGATACGTACTTTTTCTTTATTGGATAACCCCGATGGCATCGGGCCTGCTGGCACAAAAATAGCAGGTAAGTGACCAAATGTTAATGCACCAATAAATAACCCGGGTACGATTTTATCGCATATACCAAGATAGAGTGCACCATCAAACATATTATGTGAAAGTCCAACGGCAACTGACATCGCAATTACATCGCGGCTCATTAATGACAGTTCCATCCCAGGCTCGCCTTGTGTCACACCATCGCACATGGCAGGTACCCCTCCCGCCATTTGCCCAACGGCGCCAACTTTGTGCAGTACGTTGCGAATTTGCTCCGGATAAAATTCGTAAGGCTTGTGCGCTGAAAGCATATCGTTGTAAGAACTAATAATACCAATGTTACTTTTTAAGATATTTTTTAGATCCTTTTTGTCATCAATACAACAAGCAGCAAAACCATGCGCTAAATTGCTACATGGTAAACTAGATCGTGTTACTTGTTTACTTATAGCATGTTCTATTTTTTGTAAATAAGCAGCACGAGAAGCCTTAGAACGCTCAATAATACGTTGGGTTACAGCTTGGACAGTCGGATTCACATTAACCTCTTCTTTCAATTGTATCGTTTTTTTATTGGTTTTTTAGCAATGGCATATTGCGCGTATTACTTGTTCAGTATCGTGCACAACCTCGTTTAATGATTGTTCAATGTTGATGTTGTAAACATCTTTCTCATCGGTGGTTGGTTCTTCAAGCGTATCAAATTGCGACTGAAGCATACCGGTTTTTTGGAAGTGACCTTTGCGTTTCGCTAGACGTTCAGCAATGACATCATAGCTGCCTTTTAAATAAATAAAATGCATGTTTTCGTTTTCACCACGAATAATATCCCGATATTTTCGCTTTAATGCCGAACAGATAATAATTGAAACATCGTTAACATTACTCATGGCAAAGGCAGCATTACTGATTAAGCTAAGCCAAGGCATTCGATCTTCATCGTTTAAGGGGGTGCCGCTGCGCATTTTTAGAATATTGGCCTTTGGATGTAAAAAATCACCATCTAAAAAAGCAGCCTCTAGGTTGTAGGCCACTTGTTTGGCAACCGCTGATTTACCACAACCTGATACACCCATTAATACAAAAACGTGTTTATTTTTTTTAGTCATTACTGGTCCTTTGTATACCTTTGCTTGTTACGGGTAACATTTTTACACGTTCATCTTTTTTTGCAATCTAAAAAAGTGTCTTTTGTGATCTGGATCAGATTTTATTTTGATTCTTAAATAGCTAGTCAGTTATTTATTTGTTGATCTTTACAGTGAAAAATAGATTTCGATCACAAAAACATAAAATCTTATTTGCTTTTTAATTCGAAAGACAATAACCTTTCGATATTACTTTTGTTTTCGAAAGTTATAGTTTAAAAACTTACATAAAAATAATAGGGGAGAACAGCAATGAACAAATGTCAGCTTCTTTTCCAAGACAATCTTAAATTTGATAATGAATTAGAGGCATTAACTTATATTAGCGAACAACTACAGCAAAAAGGGATTGTTAAAGAAAGCCATTTGCAGGCTTTAATTGACAGAGAGGCATTATTTCCAACGGGTATTGCTTTTGATGGATATGCAGTGGCGATTCCGCATTGTGAAGCAACGCATGCTAATACACCAGCAATTTTTATTGTTCGCACTCAAACACCGGTTGCTTTTCATCGAGCCGATGAGGACAGCACCGTTGATGTTTCATTGATTATTTCACTTGTTGTTACTGCCCCAGAAGATCAAATTGAACTATTAAAAGCACTTTTTTCAAATCTACAAAATGAAGACTTCTATCAGTTTTTATTAAATGCCCCGCAAGATGAAATAGTGGTGCATTTTAATAACGAGATATTTAACCAATAAGTTTCAGGAGGCATTATGAAAAAAAAGATTATTGTTGCTTGTGGCGGTGCGGTTGCAACATCAACTTTAGCTGCAGAAGAGATAAAAGAGTTGTGTAGCGAAAATAATATTCAACTTGACCTAATTCAATGTCGTATCAATGAAATCAATACGTTTATTGATGATGTTGATTTGATTTGTACTACAGCCAGAATGGATCAAAGTTTTGGCGATATTCCAATTGTTCATGGCATGCCTTTTGTATCCGGCGTGGGTATCGACCAGTTGAAAGAAAAAATTTTATCTATTTTAAAAGGATAAATCTATGTTTACTGAAATTATGCAGTACATTTTGGATCTTGGTCCATCGGTGATGTTACCCATTGTGATTATCCTATTTTCGTTAGCGCTAAGAATGAAAGTGGGTGATGCACTAAAAGCGGGGATTCATATAGGTATAGGGTTTGTTGGTATCGGTCTGGTTGTTGGTTTGCTAACTAGCTCGGTTGGGCCAGCAGCGCAAGCGATGGCCGAGCGGTTCGATATTAGCCTAAATGTTATTGATGTCGGTTGGCCAGGGGCTGCACCAATGACTTGGGCATCACAAATTGCTTTAGTTGCTATTCCTATCGCAATTGGTGTGAATATTGTTATGTTAGTTTTAAGGTTAACTCGTGTGGTTAATGTGGATATTTGGAATATATGGCACATGACCTTTACTGGCGCACTTGTTTATATTGCAACCGGCTCTTACTGGCTTGGTATTGCAGGGGTTATTGTTCATGCCATTATTGCTTATAAACTCGGTGATTGGTTTGCCAAAGAGACCAAAGAGTTTTTTGAGCTTGACGGTATTGCAGTGCCACATGGTACGTCCGCATATTGTGGCCCAATTGCTGTTTTTGTTGATGCTGTCATTGAAAAAATGCCAGGCATTAATAAGATTAATTTTAATGCTGTTGATATGCAAAAACGGTTTGGTGCGTTTGGTGAACCTGTCACTGTTGGCTTATTCATGGGCATCATATTAGGTTTATTAGCTGGATATGGTGTGAAAGAAACACTGCAACTAGCGATTCAAACTGCAGCGGTAATGTTATTAATGCCACGTGTGATTAAGCCTATTATGGATGGATTAACACCGATATCTAAGCAAGCGCGTAAACACTTGCAATCAAAATTTGGTGGGCAAGATTTTCTTATTGGTTTAGATCCTGCATTGTTGTTAGGGCATTCAACAGTGGTATCGGCGAGTTTAATTTTTATTCCATTAAGTATTTTTATCGCCATCATCCTACCTGGTAATGAAGTTTTACCTTTTGGTGATCTGGCAACTATTGGCTTTTTTATCGCAATGGGAGTTGCGGTGCATCAAGGGAATCTGTTTAGAATCATTGTTTCAGGCTCTATTATTATCACCATTACACTTTGGATTGCCACCCAAATGGTTCCATTGACAACAAAACTAGCCATTAATGCAGGCACGATGACTGCGAGTAATGGTGTTTCAGTTGGGGCAATGGATCAAGGTGGTTCGCCAATTACTTATCTTATGGTTCAGTTGGTCAACTTGGAACAACCTATTGGTTTTGCCTTTATTGGATTGTTTTATCTTTTCTGCTTATTTTTGACCTGGAAACGTGCCCAAAAATACCAGTTATTTTTGAAAAATCAATCATTAGCTCAAGAAGATGGAGTAATAAAATAATTCCAAAATAATCATTACCAAAATCAATCAGAAAGCTTTCACTCAGTAATGAGTGAAAGCAATACATAAACGTAATTTGTTTACCATTAAAGGAAAATAACATGAAAGCGGTTGTTGTCAATGAAGAGGGAGCTTTATCTATACAGAATATAGAAATGCCCAAAATAACATCTCCAGATCAAATTTTAGTAAAAGTCGCTTATTGTGGATTATGTGGTTCAGATATTCCGCGTATATTTCACCATGGTGCTCATTTTTACCCCATTACACTTGGTCATGAATTTAGTGGCACCGTTGTGGATAAGGGGCATGGCGTGACAGAGTTTGAGCATGGTGATTTAATCTGTTGCGTACCATTATTGCCATGCTTCAAATGTGATGAATGTCAAAAGCATTACTATTCACTCTGTAAAAATTACACTTTTGTGGGTTCAAGGATAGCTGGTGGCTTTGCGGAGTATATTGTATTAGATAAGAAAAATGCATTTAAATTACCTAAAGGTATCAGTCCACTTGAGGGTGCTTTTTTTGAACCAATGACCGTTGGGATGCATGCATTGCTATTGGCGGATGGATGTGAGGGCAAAAATGTTGTCATCGTTGGTGGTGGTACAATCGGATTACTTGCAATGCAATGCGCCAAGGCAATGGGAGCCAAATCAGTTGCGGTTATTGATATTAACCAGCAGCGCCTCGATCTAGCCAAACAATTAGGCGCTGATGCGGTATATCATTCTCAAGACCTTAGCGCCGACGCGATTTATCATGCTTTATCTTCATCTCGCTTTGAGCAAATTGTATTAGAAACGGCAGGTTCACCTGTTACAGTCAACTTAGCCATTGCAATTGCAGGCCCTAGAGCGAAGATAGCTTTGGTTGGGACACTTCATCATGATATTACACTTCCAGAAAAAACATTCGGACTGATTTTACGAAAAGAGTTACATATTTTAGGTAGTTGGATGAACTATTCAGCGCCATGGCCAGGTAAAGAGTGGCAACTGGTGAGTCAGTATTTTATGGATGGAAAAATAAAACTTGATGAACTGATTGCTGGCATGGGTGACTTTGATTCATTTATTAAACAAGTTACAGCCTTAAATGGTCGCCCTATGAATGGCAAAATTTTATTAAATTGCATGTAATTATTTTGATTTAAGTCAGCCATTGAAAATGAAACCTTATCTTTTGATTCTGTTTGTTATACACTGCTAAAAAATTTTCGAAAAAGGAAATAGTATGAATGCAAGTGAAAGACGCCAACAGATAGTAGAACTTCTTAATATGAAAGGGACGGTATTAGTTTCTGATTTGTCGGAACAGTTTAATGTTTCGGAGGTCACAACCAGAACCGATCTGAGATTGCTAGAAAAACAAGGAGTGCTAACACGATTTCATGGCGGAGCAACCAAAATCATGAATAACGGTGACTTAAAATCATTTAAAGAGCTGCAATTAGAAGAACGTTATCAGCGATTTATAGAAGCTAAAAAACGTATTGCAATTGAAGCGGTTAAACATGTTAAAGAAGGTGACACTATTATTTTAGATAGTGGTAGTACTACCATGTTGATAGCAGAAGAACTGGTAAAATTGAAGCATATTACTGTGATTACCAATAGTCTTACTTCTGCATTTATATTATCAGACAATAGTGACATTATGCTATTTATGTGTGGTGGTACACTTAGACATAAAACGCGTTCTTTTCATGGAAAAATTGCTGAGCAATCGTTAACTGGCATCTCTGCTGATATTTTGTTTGTTGGTGCAGATGGAATTGATGCAAAAAGAGGAATAACAACGTTTAACGAAGGTTACACTATCAGCAGTGTTATGGCTAATGTCGCCAAAAATGTGATTGCCGTGCTCGATTCATCAAAATTTGGGCGTAATGGGATTAATGTTGTGTTACCACTTAACCAACTTGATACCATTATTACCGATACTGATGTTGACAGTAGCTGTAAACAAGAATTTGTGGCAAAGGGTATTAAATTAATAGCGGTTTAATATTTGTGCTTACACTCGTGTGTTTTTATATCTTAATTGGTCATAAATATTAAAAACCATTACTCGTTTAGGTTCGATATCCTAAACGATAAAAGTTTTTACTTTTAGCCAAGTCGATTTAATGATAGTGATCATTTAAACCTGTTATTTCTCCCAACGATATCAATGCGTAGGAGAGAATATGATATTAACAATTACGATGAACCCTTCGGTGGATATATCGTATCCATTAAATAAATTAGCGATTAATGATATTAATCGAGTCTCAGAGGTAAAAAAAACCGCAGGAGGTAAAGGACTTAATGTAACTCGCGGCATTAAATACTCAGGTATTCCCGTTCTTGCATCAGGCATTATTGGTGGAACAACGGGCGAGTATATTCAAAAACAATTAGATAACGATAATATTAATTACAACTTTTATATCACCCAACATGAATCAAGAAACTGTATTGCCATTTTACATGAGGGAAACCAAACTGAAATCCTCGAGTCAGGGCCTGTATTAGATAATCATGATGTTAATGTTTTTCTGGAACACTACCAGAATTTGCTTAGCCAAGCGCAGGTTATTGCTATTTCAGGGTCATTGCCACAAGGATTTCCAGTTGATTTTTATACTCAATTAATTGAAAAGGCAAATAAGTATCAGATCCCAGTATTGCTAGACTCATCGGGTAAAATGTTATTAGAAACACTCGAGTCTAAAAATAAACCTTTTTTAATCAAACCCAATAAAGATGAACTACAGCAGATTATTCAAATGGATATCGATCCAAATGATGTAGCTTCATTAGTTAAAGCCGTTAATCATCCTTTACTGAATGATATTGCTTTTATCATCATCTCATTAGGTAAAAATGGCGCTTTTGCTCGCTGTCATCACAACTATTACCAAGTTTCAATTCCTAAAATTAACGTGGTTAATCCTGTTGGATCGGGTGATGTTACGTTAGCTGGGCTTGCTGTTAGCATTCATGAAAATGAAGCTATAGAGGTAATGCTTAAACGTGCGATGACCATGGGAATGCTAAATGCAATGGAATCGCAAACCGGTTTTGTCAATATGGATAATTATGACAAGTATTATCAACACGTTAAAGTGACAAAAATCATTGCAAAATAACAGATTAATGAGGATTAAATTATGTATCTTATTTCTAGCCAAGAGATGTTAAAAAAAGCTCAACGTGAATGTTATGCCGTGCCTGCATTTAATATACACAACCTTGAAACTATCCAAGTTGTTATTGATACCGCTAAACAGATGCAATCCCCCGTGATACTTGCAGCAACACCAGCAACTTATAGTTACGCAGGAATACAGTATTTAATCAGTATTTGTAAAACAGCCGCAAGCATTCACCATTTTCCTTTTGCGTTACATTTGGATCATCATGAAGATATCAGTGATATTCAAACAAAAATAGAGGCAGGAATTAGATCGATTATGATTGATGCTTCGCATCACCCCTTTGAAGAAAACATTGACATAGTTAGTAAAATGGTTGCTTTTAGTCATAAATATAATGCCAGTGTTGAAGCCGAACTAGGTCGATTAGGCGGGCAAGAAGATGATCTTATTGTCGATCATAAAGACAGCGCTTTTACTGATCCCGATGCCGCTAAAGAATATGTTGAACGAACTCGGATTGACTCTTTAGCGGTGGCAATCGGTTCAGCACATGGCTTATATAAAGGCGAGCCAAAACTGGATTTTGACCGTTTAGCAAAAATTCGCGCTAAAGTTGATATTCCTTTGGTCTTACATGGTGCATCGGGCATTCCCGAACAAATGGTTAAACAATCGATTTCTTTGGGCATTTGTAAAGTGAATGTGGCAACCGAATTAAAAATTGCCTTTTCAGATGCTTTAAAACAAGATTTTAAACTCCATCCTGACGCCAACGATCCAAGGCACTATATGCAGCCAGCAAAAGCCGCCATGAAAAAAATTGTTGAAGATAAAATTCGTATTTGCGGTAGTGCAGGTAAATTATAATATGAAAGATTAAGGCGTTGTTTTGAGTTAGCTAGAACGTTAATCAATTCATTACCAGCAGTTGCTCGCTGCTGGTTAAAATGCGTTAAGTGACAGCAAGTTAATTATGTGTAGGAATGACTCGTGTTGTTTACCGTAATTTGCAAAACGATTGTAATATATAGAAATAACGCTGTATCCCAAACAGGCGATATGGCGCCTATATCATAAAGAAAAACCACCGTCACCGATTTGGCTAACCGCTTTATGAGCAGTCATCCAGCCATTAATTGCACCGAAAGACCTCATTAAACATTAAATAACCAGCCCCCATTGAATATAAAACATGGAAACAGATAGCGTCATTTTCTAGGTGAGTTGTGTGCACACTATCGCGTATTAACCCGTCTGTTTACTTTTTATCTTCTATTTTTTGTAAAAAATATTCAGGATTCTATACCGTTTCGCGATGAGTTAAGACTTCTCAGTTTCCCATTTATTAAAATATGTGATAGTCATCGTATCAATCAAATATGCACAAAATCTGCTTGCACAAACGGCTGGAAAAGTCGCAAGAGATAGCGATTTTAATAGCGATTTTGGTGTTCACTTTTGGGCGCTATTTTTGTAAAAAATATTCAGGATTCTATACCGTTTCGCGATGAATTTAGACTTCTCTGTCTCCCATTTATTAAAAGATGTGATAGTCATTGTATCAATCAAATATGCACAAAATCTGCTTGCCAACAAACGACTGGAAAAGTCGCAAGAGATAGCGACTTTAATAGCGATTTGGTGTTCACTTTTAGGCGCTATTTTTGTAAAAAATATTCAGGATTCTATACCGTTTCGTGATGAATTAAGGCTTCTGTGTATCTCATTTATTAAAATATGTGATAGTCATCGTATCAATCAAATATTCGCAAAACCTGTCAGCCTTAAACGAATGGATAAATTGAAAGTGTAATACGTTCGTTAATGGAGAGGTCGCACAATTGGCAAATAATGAGCGATGCAAAAGATAAAAAACTAAATGTTTAAGCGAGTTTCGACAAAACGCCGTATCATTTTTGAGGATTACTTTCATCATGAAGTGTAAACAACTCGGCGTTCATCTATCGTTTTATTCAATACAATATAGATTTTTTATATATCAGATATATATTGTTTTTTGAACTCTTTTGATTTATAAACCACGTTTCCATTGACTATTGTGGCAATTAAGTGATTGTGGTTATCAAGTAGTACTAAATTAGCCCGTTTATTTGCTGTAATACTACCTAGGTCGTGATCAATTCCTAATGCTTTTGCTGGATAATAACTTCCGTGTAACCAAGCTTGTTCAAAACAAATATTAGTAAACTTGGCAAAGTTATTAACTGCACAATCTAGCGTTAAAGCGCTACCGGCTAGCCCTCCATTATTAGTTTGCACTACATTATCTTGCATGTGTACCAACAATTTTCCTAAATAGTAATTACCATTAGGCATTCCTGTTGCTCGCATTGCATCTGTGATGAGCAATAAATTTTTACCACAACATTTATGGGCAATTGCAACAGCTGCTGGATGAACATGATGCCCATCTACTATTATTTCTGTCTGGCAATTATCAAGGGTTAATGCTGCACCAACAACTCCTGGGGCACGATGATTTAACCCTGACATGCCATTATAACAATGCACTACACCACTCGCTCCAGCTGAAAGAGCTAGTTTAGTTGTTTGATAATCGGCATTAGTATGTCCAAGCATGACACGGATTTTTTTTGAACATAACCATTTTATGATGGATAGTGATTCTGGGTACTCAGGGGCTAGGGCAATGCATTTTAGTGTCCCTTCCGCTAGTTTTAGCCATCTTTCTATTAGTGTGCGATCTAGTCCATGTAATAGCTCTTCTGGATGAGCACCTTTATGGATAGCTGTAAAAAAAGGACCTTCTAAGTACGAACCTAATAAGGTTGCACCTGCTACTCCTTGTTTGATACTGTTTTTAACTTGTACTAATGCTGCTTCAATCTTTTCATGGGATTCTGTCACTGTTGTTGCTAAAAAAGCACCAACACCATGTTGGGCTAAAAAGCAGCTTATTGTATTTAATGATTCGTGAGTAGCATCCATGGTATCAGCCCCCATGGCGCCATGGATATGGGTATCAATAAGCGCAGGTAATACTTTGATATCATTCGCGCATGGTTTATTAGTTATATCAATATCGGTAATTCTATCACCTTTAATTGTGATAATAGCATTTTCTAACCAACCTACTGGAGTTAACAACCGCTTAGCATGAATTTTTTTAAATTCCATCGGAACACTCCTGGTTAATAGTTGGTTTTTTTTGCTGTTCATGCCATAAACTGCTAATACTGTTTTGGGCATTTTCAACTAATTTTAACCGCAAGGTTTGTATATCTAACTCATCACGCTGTAATAATATTTCAAGTAAGAGAGGCATATTAATCCCACTAATTACCTCAATATGTTTAAATTGCGAACTTAGCATTGCAGATAGTTGAAACGGCGAACCACCAATAATATCAGTTAAAAAAATAACACCATCACCTTTATCACACTCTTTTAATGATGCAGTTAATTGTTGTTCTAGTTGCTCACAGCTCATACCATCAGGAAAATTAACTGCACTAAATTGTGCTTGTGTGCCGATGATTTGGATTACTGCTTGGTAAAGCCCAGTAGCAAAGCTACCATGGCCTGTTAAGATCACTCCGACCATAATTAGTCCTCTATAAAAATCCTATTAATTTACCTAAAATACCAATTACTACCGTTAAACCAATTAATTTGACTGGTGAAAAATTTCGTTTCATCAGGAAATAAACAATGAGTGTAAAACTTAGTGGTAGTAAATTAGGCATTAATTTATCAAGAACGTCGGCTTGTAAAGCAATGTGCGCTTGACCTGCATTGATTTCTAGCGGTGTTACTAAGTGTACATAAGAGGCAATTAAAGCCCCAATTACAGTCATACCGACAATCGATGCAGCGTGTGAGATACGTTTAGTGTGATTTTTCAATAAAGGTAAAGCACTGGTACCTGCACGATAACCATAATGAGCAAGCCCAAAACGCAAGCTGAAGTGTACTGCATTGAACATTAATAAAAAGATAATCGGGCCAAAAAAGCTACCTTCTAGGGCTAATGACGCACCAATGCCTGCACATATCGGTAATAAAGTAAGCCAAAATAACGCATCCCCTATACCACCTAAAGGCCCCATTAATGCAACTTTAACCGCTCGGATAGTTGAGATATTTTCTTTCCCTTTTTCCATAGCTAACACTAAACCCGATAAAAAAGTAACATCGAAGGGATGAACATTAATAAATTCCATATGCATATGCATGGCGTTTTTTAAATCATCTTTATTTTTATGAATTTTACGTAATGCTGGCAAAATGGTGAATAGCCAACCCCCTGCTTGCATACGTTCATAGTTAAATGAAGCTTGCAGTGCAAGTGAGCGAAACGCCATTCGGTTAATATCACCTGTGGTTAAAGTGACATCTTGACTTTGGTCACAATAAGTATCTGTTAATACTTTACTCGTCGCTAATGCTTGTTCCATGCGTTTTTCGGCTTTTGCTGCCATTTTTGTTTCATTATCATTATTAAATTCCATCTTCCACCTCCATTGAACTTGCTGGTTTATCACTGTTGCTGTTGTCTCGGCTATAATTAAAAAAATCGATCATTGCAATGGCTAATGCACTTAATGCAATAGCTAAAATTGGTAATTTAAGGTATGTCACTCCAAGAAAACCAAGTATAAAATAAGCAATATAAGTTTTTTTCATCATGATTTTCATTAACATAGCAAAACCAATGGCAGGCATCATTCCTCCTGCAACGCTAAGCCCATCAAGTAACCATTGAGGTGATTTTTGGACTAATTCTGTTGCTGTATTTGCACCCAAATAGATAGGTAAAAATGCAACGATAAAATAGAAACCAAATAAAATAATCATGCCAAGATAGTTAATCCATTCAATGCCTTTAAAATTGAGTTGATCAATATAGCGATCGCATTTGTGCATCATTGAGGAGTAGATAGTAAATAAAATAGTGATGCAGCCTTGTACAGCAATAGCAAATGGTACAGCAATACCGATTGCAACTTTAGGATCGGCGTGAGTTAAAATCGCAAAAGTTGTACCAATCACCCCTCCAATAACAACATTTGGTGGTTGGGCACCTGCTAATGGCACCATGCCCATCCATACTAATTCTAGTGAACCGCCAACATATAAACCTGTGGTGACATCACCTAAAATTAAACCAACTAAAGGACCAATTACAACTGGTCTGTGTAAGTGCGTAAGTCCATCAAATAGGTCTACACCAGCAATACCTGCTAGTAGTCCAATTAATAATGCATCCATTAACATTGCAATTTCTCCTTGTTAAGATAAATTGAGTAAACCTGCTATATTTTCACCTGCTTCGTCAGGTACTCGGCGAATTTCGCAGGTTACACCTAACCGATTCAGTTCTTTAAATGCCATAACGTCATCATCATCAACTGATACAGTTTTATGTATTTGCTTTTTGCCTTCTGAAAAGTGCATATTGCCGATATTGACAAATTTGATTGGTACACCACCTTTTACTAACGTTAAAACATCTTGTGGTGTTTTACATACGATAAATATTTTTTGACGTTCAGCAGCTTTACCAATAATGTCGATGGTTTTTTGTAAGGTAAAGTAACGGGTTTGAATGCCTTCTGAGATAACCATATCCATTAAGTTTTGTTGTACGGGATCTTGTGCTGCACTATCATTGGCTACTAATAGCAAATTAGCACCAAGTGCATTAACCCAAGTCACACCAACTTGGCCATGAACTAAACGGTTATCAACACGCGTCATAAGAATATTGGGTTTGCTCATATTGATTTGCTCCTTTTATTTGGTTTATTGATCTTAAAACTGTGTATTTACACTTTATTGAAAGGGTAAATTGTGACGCCTTTTACCACTCTATTGACTTCACCTGTTGGGCAGGGATTGTCTGGTGTTAAACCACAGCTTAGTGATTTTTCAAAAGCGAGCATTTGGGCAAAGATAAGATATGGGAAGATGAGCCAACAATCAGCAATGTCACTATCAACTGATAATATATGCTCATTATTGCTGTGTTGGCCAGTTAACGCCAGCACATCCGAGGCAATGCGATCATCAATCAGCTCATTAAACAGATCGGTATCATATTTATGTACATATGCATTGTTAGAAAAAAAGCAAATAATTAAGCTTTGCTTATCTACCATAAATTTAGGACCATGGCGTAACCCTAATATTGAATCAAAACGACTGGCTATATTACCAGCAGTGAGTTCTAATATTTTTAAAGCTGATTCTTGTGCAATACCAGTAAAACAACTACTGCCAACATAAATAACACGTTTATGCAATTGAGTTGCTAGTTGCTTAGTTATTGTTTGCCATTCAATTAATTTTTTCTCGCTGATGTTAGCAATTTCCATCACGGCATCATGTGCTTGCTTATCTTCAAAATTACCTAAAATTAATAAAGTTGCCAGCATCATACTGCTAATACTTGAAGTCATCGCAAAGCTTAAATCATTTGTGCCTTCAGGCATAATTAATTCAAAAATACGTTCTTTATTATTTGTTTTAGATGCGTATTCGGTTAAGGCACTATTTGGATTACAAGTTAAAAAAAGATGATAACAGTCGGGTATTAATTGATTGGCAAGTTTAACTGTCGCAACGCTTTCGGGACTATTTCCTGAACGAGCAAACGATACAATTAAGGTTTTTTTATTGCTTCGTAGGTATTGTAATGGGCTAGCCACAATCTCAGTTGTACCATATGCAAAAACATTGCGATGTGTATGTTCACGAAGCCAAGGTGCAAGAGCAATCCCTCCAAAAGCTGATGATCCTGCGCCAGTTAAAATAATGTCTAAATTAGGATCGGCAAGCAGAGGTTGTAAAAATTGTTGTAATTCGGCTCTTTTTTGTGTAACTAGTTTGAGCACATTACGCCAAATTTGAGGTTGTTGGCAAATTTCTTTAGCGGTATGCTGTGCATTGCGTTGTGCTAACCAATCTAATGAATAATTTAAATATTGTTGCATAATATATATCCTGTTTATTGAATAATTGTATTGTTAAAAATAATGATATTTATGGATCGGCAATAACAACATTGACGCCTAATTCATTTAATTTGGTTAAGTAATCTTCTTTGATATTTGAATCAGTTATCAGTGTGTTTATAAGGTTAATTTTTTCTATCATGCAGAAACTTTTACGACCAAATTTTGTGGAATCGGTGATCGCAATGATTTGTCCAGATACTTGACACATTATTCGATTAACCGATGCTTCACCAAAATTTGGAGTAGTAATACCTGCGTTTAAATCAAAACCATCTACTCCTAAAAAAAGTTTATTAAAGTGATACATTTTTAACTGCTGTTCTACCGTAGGACCTGAAATTGAGTAGGCCTTTTTTCTAATATTTCCACCTGCAATAATGACTTCAATGTCAGAATTAATTGATAAGTCGTAGGCAATGTTGATAGCATTTGTAAAAACAATTAGGTTTTCTTTTTCGAGTAGGTATGGCACCATTGCCGAGGTGGTAGATCCAGAGTCAAGTATAATATGATCCCCATCATTGACCATTTCAGCAGCTTTTTGTGCAATTTTATTTTTTATATCTGAATTTATACGGCTTTTATCAAATAGGGGTTTATCAAGTGCAAAAGCTTTATTGATCATTGCCCCACCATATGAACGTAATGCACATCCCTTTTTTTCTAAATATCGCAGGTCATTACGGATGGTGACAGTTGAGACTTTGAATAACTTACTCAAGTTATTTACTGTTACTGTATTTTCATTTTCTAACAAATGAATGATCTTTTCTCGGCGTTGTAGTGTATTGATGGATTCTTCATTCATAACATATCAATTATCTTTGTTTCGTTCTTTTACTAAATTTAAACATAGAGTAGACAATGAAAAATGTTAGATAAGTCACAAAACTGATTTAATAAAAAAAAACGCAAAATCCTTTTTATTCGAAACAAAACGAAAGTAAGTTGAGATGTAATGAACAGTATTAAAAAACATAATAGTGCTGTTAATTATACAATTATAGGAAGGACTATCATGAACAATAGGAAAGTTTTAAGTAAATTTAAAATAATAAGATTTCGTTTTGTGATGTGATGGTGATCACAAATTTCATTATTTAGGAGAAACATTTCTAGAAATTATAGTTTTTTAAATAAAAAACAGCTAGGAATGGCTTGCGTTGTTTAGTGTAATTTGTAAAACCTGTCAGCCTTTAAACGAATGGATAAATCGAAGGCGTAATACGTTCGTTAATGGAGAGGTCGCACAATCAGCAAATAATGAGCGATGCAAAAGATAACAAACTAAAATTTTAAGCGAGTTCCGACAAAAAGCCGTATAATTTTTGAGGATTATTTTCACCATGAAGTGTAAACAACTTGGCGTTTACCTACAGATAATTTTATCAATTATTTTGTTTCGAGCGAGGCATTGTTATTTTTAATAAAGTTTAAAACGCTCGAAACTAAAACCACCAATAATTATGATGCATTAGCTGTCTTTTTGACTCGCTCAACAAACATCATTACCACAAAAGCAATAACCGTTAAATAGATGATGTAAGCCCCATAAGTTGCTAACATATCAATCAGCGAACGCCCTCGCATGGCAAAATCGCGGAAAAATCGAAATAACCAAACTAATGGAAATGCATGGCTAATGTAGTATGTCCAAATTGGCATAATACCCACTGCCATTGTCGATCCCCCCATAATAAACCCCGGCGGAACCAAGAAGATCATTCGGCTTGCACCTTCGCCCGGATTTTTTGTTGTCCAAGAAAGTAAAAAGGCTAACCAACCAAAAGCAAGCCCTGTCATAAATACACTTGGTACAAAAGCAAAATAGTTACCTTCAAAACGCAGTTGTCCAAATATTACCAGTATAGCGGTAATAAGGGTTAATGCGGTTGTGTAAAATAGCGCATAAGGAATTGTTCTTGCAAGTAAAGATAAGAAGCCTCTTTCTATGGCTATTTGCCACATGCCAGTTACTTTTAATCGACCAATAATCATTAATGAGGTTAACCCGTAAGTTAATGATGAGAAAAAGTAAACAAAATAAATAATTGTCGAAATTGTCGATGAACTTGCCGGATTAAACAGGTAGCGTGTTTTAAGTTGCATGGGTGATAAGGTCGCTTCAATGCCTTCTTTACCAAGCCCTAATGCGGCGATTTTACCAACACTCAGTTCGGCACCTAATTCAGGAATATATTCATTAAGACTTTGTAGTACTTTGGCATTTTGTGCATCATTGGTGTCATCAGCAAAATAACCTAGGCGAACGGTTTGCTCGCCTTTTTTTAAGCTTTTTTCTAAGCCTTTAGGAATATATAAAACACCTAAATTACGGTCGTGTGAAACTAAGGTTATGGGGTTTACTGGCGATCTTATGACCTCGGTTACTTCAATGTAAGGTGATGTATTGACTTTACTAATTAATTCCGTCGAATAATTTGAGCCGTCAAGGTCAATCACTGCAATTTTACCTTCAAATACGGCTCCGTGACTTAATACAATAGAAAACACCAGCGAAACAATGGCCGCTAAGCCAAGCGAAACTTTATAATAAGGTATAAAGTGACCTGACAACATAGCATCAAGCTCTTCGAGCATAGATTTAATGATGTTTTGCATCATTGATCCACCTCAAGTGTCATTCCGGTTAATAGTTTTGGAATCGATTCTATGTAAATTCTAACTTGATAAGAGGTTAGATCGGCTTGACCACGTTCTCGAGTCATACGTAAATCGGCAAATGATGGCGCAGCGGTGGCAAAGCGCACTTTACCTTTTACTTCTTTATTCAGTGCAATCACATTAGCGGTGACAGTTGTGTCAGGTTGATAATCATTCACCATTTTTTCATTCACATAAATGTCGATATATTTGCGGTTAGTTTCTAACAATACTGCGGGTGCGCCGTTTGGTACCATTTCGCCATCTTCAAACATCAGTTTTAATATTTTTCCATCTTCAGGTGCTGTTAACGTTAGTCGTTCATAATTGAGTTGTAGCTGTTTTAATTCGGCTTCACCTTGCGCAAGTTGTGCTTTAAGCTGTGCTAATTGATTTTGGCGATTTTGGAGCTTTTGCCGTGCAATTAAGATGGACTTTAATGTCATGCCGGTTGCATTTTGTGTTTGCTCAAATTGGCTTATTTGTTCTGGTGTTGCGCCAATCATTAAAGTCGATAATTGACTTTCAATTTGCACAACTTGCATTTTGGCATTAATAAATGCATTACGTGCATTATCAAGTTGTGACTGTGAGTTGCCACCTGTTTTGCGTAATTGGGTTTGGCGATTAAATTCAGTTGTCGCTAAATTGCGAGCAGATTTTGCTGCTTCTAAATTGGCTTGTACTTCTTCAATTTTGCGCCAAGTTGTTAATTCTGAAAGGTTAGTCTCGTTTTCCGTAATTTCAATAGCGGCTTGTTCTTGATTGACTGCTGCTTTCTGGCTATCAACTAAAGCTTGTAAGCGATCGATAGCCAGCTTGGTATCGATATCTTCTAATTGCATTAACCGATCACCTTTTTTTACCATTTGTGATTCTTGCACAAATCGCTGGGTGACTTTTCCGCCGACATTTTGAAAGGCAATATTAATCTCGTCAGCCGTTAATACGCCAGATTTAATGCTTTTGGCAACAGATACCGCATCATTTCTTGAACCTACAAAGATTAAAAATGAGCCAAAAATGAGTAGAAGTAAAAAGATAACAGGAATTTTGACATTTTTTTTCATATATAGCTTGTTTTCCATTTATTTAGTCAGCTAACTATTTAAGTAAAAAGGATGACTTTAATGATTAAAGTCTGTTATTTTCGTAATAATTTGCGCAACATCACAATTAAAGACTCTTGTTCTTGCGAGTTTAACACCTGCGCAAAAGCGCGAATCGATTTAAGGTGGTTAGGCAATGCCTCTTGAATCAGCCTTTCACCGGCATCTGTTAAGGTGATTAGGCGAGAGCGACCATCTTCACCACTTTTTGTCATCGAGATTAAAGGCGCTGGAGATGCCAGCATGCGTTTAACCATGACAGATACCGTCGCCGGTGTGACGCCAATGCGCAAAGCAAGATCGCTGGCACAGGTTTCACCTTCTGAATACAGTGACATCAGTAGGGCAAATTTACCCTCAGAAACGCCGTAATCCTTATCTAATTGTGCATAGATATTCGCGCGAATGAGATCGGCGGTTGTGATTAAACTTAAAACCAGATCAACACCGGAAACTTCAACAATGTCATTATTAAATCTTTGTGCACGTGCTAAGGTTTCACGTGAAGGAAGTTTTCTTGAATTGTAATTCAATTATCATTACTCGATTTATTTAGTCGGCTAATTATAAACATTTAATTATGGTTGGCAACTTTTTTAGCTGTTTTTATCGATTTGCCGGGTAATTAAGTCGGGTATTTTGATAGGCATTTTTGATTTTTATCTATTTTTAAACAAGCCTTATCTGCAAATTATGACTTCAACAATCACTCTTACTACTAAAGTGGTAATCCTTGAGGGTAGTTATAATCTGTACAAAGTTTCATACAATGTTATCAAAATAAAATTAAATCATTAAATTAAAATAAAATTGGAGTTTTGTATGAGTAAAACCAATCTCGTTATTATTGGTAATGGGATGGTTGGGCACCGTTTTGTCGAAGAGTTAATTGATAAAAAGCAGTCCAATCAATTCAATATTACTATTTTCTGTGAAGAGCCACGTCTTGCCTATGATCGGGTGCATCTTTCTTCTTATTTTTCTGGGCATACTGCCGAAGCGCTTTCTCTGGTTCGTGAAGGATTATACCAAGAGAATAATATTAATATTTTACTTAATGAACGGGCTATATTAATCAATCGTCAGCGTAAGGAGGTGCATTCTCAACAAGGACGAATTGTTGCTTATGATAAATTGATTATTGCGACAGGATCTTATCCTTGGGTGCCGCCGATTAAAGGGGCTGACGGCTTGGATTGTTTTGTTTACCGTACGATAGAAGATCTTGATGCCATTAGAGAATGTGCAAAGCGTTGTAAAAAAGGCGCTGTTGTGGGTGGTGGCTTGTTAGGGCTTGAAGCTGCGGGCGCTTTGAAAAACTTAGGTATGCAAACGCATGTGGTTGAGTTTGCCCCAGTGCTAATGGCTGAACAGCTTGATGTGCAAGGCGGAGAACAACTACGTCGTAAAATTGAAGAGATGGGAGTCGGGGTTCACACCAGTAAAAATACCCAAGAAATTATTCACACACCTGAAGGTAAAATCATGCAATTTGCAGATGGTTCTGCACTTGAAGTCGATTTTGTTGTTTTTTCAACTGGTATTAGAGCAAACGATAAATTAGCTCAAGAGTGTGAGTTAGAAATCGGTCCACGCGGTGGGATTGTGATTAATGATTATTGTCAAACATCGGATTCTGATATTTATGCTATTGGGGAATGTGCTTGTTGGCAAAACAAGGTTTTTGGTTTGGTTGCACCTGGCTATAAAATGGCTCAGATTGCCTTAGCCCATTTAATGAGGCAAGCTGATAAATTTGAAGGCGCCGATATGAGTGCCAAGCTAAAACTAATGGGGGTCGATGTTGGTAGTATTGGCGATGCTAAAGCGAAAACTGTGGGCAGTCGTAGTTATGTTTACTTAGATGAGACAACGCCAGTTTATAAAAAATTAGTCGTTTCGGGTGATAATAAAAAACTCTTGGGTGCGGTATTGGTCGGCGATACGTCGGATTATAGTAATTTATTGCAATTAATGCTTAATGATATGGATCTGCCCGAACACCCAGATACGTTGATACTACCAGCACATGCAGGCGCAAAGCCGACTATGGGCGTTGATGCGCTTCCCGATTCAGCACAAATTTGTTCGTGTTTTGATGTGACTAAAGAAAAAATTATTCATGCGATTAATGCAGGTTGTCATACAGTTGCTGCCATTAAGGCAGCAACTAAAGCCGGCACTGGATGTGGTGGCTGTATTCCATTAGTTACGCAAATTCTTAATTTGGAATTAGCTAAACAAGGGATTGAGGTCAGTGATGCCTTATGTGAACATTTTAAATACTCGCGCCAACAGTTATATCATTTAATTCGTGTTGAAGGCTTAAAGTCATTTGATGAAGTGATTAAAAAACATGGTAATGGCTACGGTTGTGAAGTTTGTAAACCTACAGTTGGATCGTTATTAGCCTCATGTTGGAATGATTATATTCTTAAAGATAATTTAATTCCTTTGCAAGATAGTAATGATATTTTCTTAGGTAATATACAAAAAAATGGTACTTATTCTGTTATTCCCCGCAGTGCAGGTGGCGAAATTACACCAGAAGGATTAATTGCCATTGGTCAAATCGCTAAAAAATATCAACTCTATTCTAAAATTACCGGCTCACAGCGTATTGGTCTATTTGGTGCACAAAAAGATGATCTGCCTGCTATTTGGAAAGATCTAATAGAAGCAGGGTTTGAAAGTGGTTATGCTTATGCCAAAGCGTTAAGAATGGCGAAAACCTGTGTGGGTAGCACTTGGTGTCGATTTGGTGTAGGCGATAGTGTGGGATTGGGGGTAGAACTTGAAAACCGCTATAAAGGTATTCGTGCACCGCATAAATTTAAACTGGGTGTATCTGGTTGTACCCGTGAATGTGCCGAAGCGCAAGGTAAAGATATTGGGGTGATAGCTACTGAAAAGGGGTGGAATCTGTATGTGTGTGGTAATGGGGGAATGAAGCCTCGTCACGCCGATTTACTTGCTGCTGATCTCGATAAAAATACACTAATTCAATATATCGATCGTTTTTTGATGTTTTATATTCGCACTGCAGATAAATTACAGCGAACGTCAGTTTGGCTTGAAAATCTAGAAGGCGGTATTGATTATTTACGGAGCGTTATTATAGACGATAAGTTAGGTGTTAATGCGGAACTAGAAAGTGAGATGGCACGCTTACGTAAATTAATGGTATGCGAATGGAAAGAAACGGTTGAAAATAATGCAAAACAAATTCGATTTGCGCATTTTATTAACAGCAGCAAACGGGATGAGAATGTGCAAATTGTACCTGAACGCGATCAGCATCGACCAGCTACAGCAGAAGAACGTAAAGTAATATTAGGGGAATAATATGAGTCAATGGATAACTATTTGTAAACTTGATGATATTTTGCCAGGCACTGGCGTTTGTGCTCTGGTCGGTAATGATCATGTTGCTATCTTCCGTCCTTATGATAATGCTGAGCTTTATGCGATTAGTAATATTGATCCTTTTGCTAAGGCCAGTGTTTTATCTCGTGGCATTATTGCGGAGCACGAAAATCAGTTATGGGTGGCAAGCCCACTAAAAAAACAACGGTTTCGTTTAAAAGATGGCTATTGTTTTGAGGATGAACAATACTCGATCGCTCATTATGACGTAACCGTTAATGACGATGGGATAGTACAAGTAAAGTCGCACTAAACTTATTTTTAAAAGGACAAAGTTGTTATGTATACAGAAACAATTAATAAATGTGCAGCCAATGCTGCTCGCATTGTTCGTTTGGCAAAAACAAATCCATTTAGTTTTTGGGTAAGTTCTGCTATGGCTGGGGCTTATGTAGGGCTTGGTATTATTTTAATTTTTACTTTAGGAAATCTTGTTGATCCGGCAATCAGACCATTAGTTATGGGAGCAACGTTTGGTATTGCATTAACGTTGGTTGTTATAGCTGGATCGGAATTATTTACTGGGCATACCATGTTTTTAACGCTTGGCGTTAAATGCAAAAAAATTACCCATGGTCAAATGTGGTTGGTATTACCGCAAACATGGTTAGGTAATTTATTAGGATCAATTTTTGTAGCTGCATTGTATTGTTATGCGGCAACGCCTTTATTATCCACTGATACCAGCTTGGTTCATGCCGCAGCATTAGCCAAAACATCGGCTACGGCGTCTGCATTATTTTTTAGAGGCGTGTTATGTAACTGGCTAGTTTGTTTAGCAATTTGGATGGCTAATCGAGTTGAAGGATCGGCAAAATTTATTGCTATTTGGTGGTGTTTATTAGCATTTATCGCTTGTGGTTATGAACACTCGGTTGCAAATATGACCTTATTTGCTCTTTCGTGGTTTGGTCATCATAGTGATGCTTACACATTAGCTGGAATTGGTTATAATTTGTTATGGGTTTCATTAGGAAATCTTGTCTCTGGCGCATTATTTATGGGGCTAGGATATTGGTATTCAACGCCGAAAGCAGAGCGCCCAGCATAACCACTTAATTAACAAGGTGTCATTACCATAATCAACCTAGGGGGGAATGTATAGTGAATGATTCCCCTTCTTTTAAAAAGTGCTAAATTGTTTAGTCTTCTATTTTATGTTAGTTGCTATTAATGATACAAAATAGCGAGGTGATTAAAAGTAGGCTAATTAATAAAGTTCTATTATTAGAGGCTAGGTGTTGGTGATTTTTTAAACATAGAATGTTCTGTTTTGAGGTGTTATGGATTATTTCCCCCTATTTTGTAAGTTAGAAAACCGTGATTGTTTATTAGTTGGCGGTGGTGAAGTCGCTGAACGTAAAGCGCGATTATTGCTTGAAGCGGGTGCCCGTATCACAGTGAATGCGCAAACATTTAATGAACAATTTATGTGTTGGCATAAGCAAAAACAACTTACCCTAGCTCAAGGGGAATTTAATGCTGAATTACTTGATAATAAGTGGCTAGTCATTGCTGCGACAGATTGCCAACAGACTAATCAAAAAGTGAGTATTGAGGCTGAAAAACGATGTATTTTTTGTAATGTTGTTGATGCGCCTAAAGCGGCAAGTTTTATTATGCCTTCAATTATTGATCGTTCTCCTATTATGGTTGCTGTCTCTTCAGAAGGGCATGCTCCTGTTTTGGCCAGATTATTGCGCGAAAAACTAGAGTCTATATTACCCCAACATTTAGGTAAATTAGCAAAATATGCTGGTTATTTACGTGATAAAGTTAAACTAACCTACCAAACAATGACGGAACGACGTCGTTTTTGGGAAAGACTCTTTTCGCATGATAGATTAGCGCAAGCACTTGCTAATAGTGATTCTGATGATGTTGAAAAACTCACGAATGAGTTATTTGATACATCACTTGATGCCCGTGGCGAAGTAGTTTTAGTTGGCGCAGGGCCTGGTGATGCGGGATTATTGACGTTAAAGGGATTACAACAGATCCAACAAGCGGATATTATTGTCTATGATCGATTGGTCTCAGATGACATTATGAATCTTGCTCGTCGAGATGCTAAGCGTGTATTTGTTGGTAAACGCGCCGGATTCCATTGTGTTCCTCAAGATCAAATAAACCAGATTCTTTTACAGCAAGCGCAAAAAGGTAAACGTGTTGTACGCCTAAAAGGCGGCGATCCCTTTATTTTTGGTCGTGGCGGTGAAGAGCTTGAAACATTATTTAACGCTGATATTCCTTTTTCTGTCGTACCTGGAATTACGGCCGCTTCAGGTTGCTCTGCCTATAGTGGCATCCCATTAACGCATCGAGATTATGCCCATAGTGTGCGTTTAATCACCGGTCATTTAAAAGACGGTAGTCACCTTGATTGGCAAAGCCTAGCGGCTGAAAAACAGACGTTAGTGTTTTACATGGGATTGTCGCAAGCTGAAAGTATTGAAAAACAATTAATTAAGCATGGTATGAATGCAAATACGCCGGTAGCCATTGTTGAAGAAGGCACTACGACAAAACAAAAAGTAGTATCGGGATTATTATGTGATTTAGCGCAATTATCTTTGCAAGCTTGTAGCCCAAGTTTAATTATTATTGGACCTGTTGTGGCATTACGTGAAAAACTGAGTTGGTTTTCTGAACATTAATTGGAATAGACCGATTATTCAATATGGTTTATTGTTTGTGTAAATCACTTTCTGTTAGTCATTTAAATGTGCAAATACCCCATTATTAGCACAAAACTGACATAGAAAATCATGCTACTCAATTTTAGTTATTTAAAGAGGTTTATGGATTATAAATGATATATAAATAAGCGACAATTATTTGTATCGTTTAACTGTTTAGATCGGTTTGGCTAATTATATAGGGATTTTAGTAAGTAGCCTATTAACCTTATCTGTGCCTTCTGGGTAAAGTTTCAAGTAATTTTCGCTCGCTAGTCGAACATATTTAAAACCGATTTTCTCTGATACTATAATTTCACCCTCCTAGACACCAAACATTATTCCGTTGAAATGATATTCAGGATATAAATCATTCCAATCAGGGAAATTACAATATGTTCATCAATTACAAAACCGATCCTATTAATAATATATTCCATGCTCCAAACAAATTTTCTATAAAGGTGGATTGAATTAAAAAAATCTTTAATAACCCACTCAGGATCGAGATGCTGGTTTAAGCGTTAAGCTAAGAGCGTCACAGTTTTAAACGAATATTTTTCTATTATATTTAAAAATAAAAAAATAGTCCTGTTTTGTATTTTATTGCATTATCAACTTGATTTAATAATTGAATTAATACTTTGCTATTATTTGATATTATTGAATTTTCAATAATATATTTAGCGGTTATAAGTTTATCAATATTAATTATTTTTTCATCTTCATAATCATCAATATTTATTCCTAATGCATTATTAAGTTGATTGATGACATTACTCTTTAACAGATTGGCATAGTTATCCTCATCAAGAGTTAACTCAATCAGATCACCATCTAAACAATCATCGAAATCTAACCGTTTCATTGCACTTTGAACAGCTCAGCAGTAGCTTGGTTTTTATGTAGGTATATCTATTATGATATTAAAATTGAGCAAGACAAGCCTGACTGTCGAGCATGCCTTGTAAGTTCAGGAGAATGTTAAAAGTTATAATTCACAAATATTCTTTAATTCTTTTATATAAAAACTCATAAAAATTAGTAGCATAAAAGTTACATTCAGCAGATGGCAACATAATATATATTGGACATTCCCCATTATCAAAATTTGTGTAATCAAAATAATATAAATCACCAAAATCTGTTTGACTAATAACAAGTTGAGTGTCTTTTATCATATTATTTTTCAGATCAATGATATGATGATAAACAATATCTCCACCATTAACCGATTCGAAATCTAACCCATAAATGCTATATATTTCTTCTCCGCATATTTCACCACCAAAGTACTCGCGCAGAAACCATTTATAAGAATTTGTTAAAGGAAAACCTAAATATTTTTCAGTTTTCAAAATCCAAGATTCATCAACAGCATCGTCTGGGGTGCCAAAATTAACTATATCTTTATTTTCGTTGATAAATTCAATTAGTATATCTTTTGTAATTTCATTCATATTTTTTGCCTATATGTTTTTGCTCGTTCGATCCAATATTGTATTTTCCATTTATTAAATTGATCTCTATTAATCCCTAAAGGAATAGTATTAGGATTAATATGAATCAAAGATTTATTTTTTGATGAAATGATTGCGTAACTTCAGTTATAGTTCCATTTTGATTTTTGGGTTATATGGTATAAATTAATTGGATTTCCACCATGACCAAGTGGTACTTGCCATTCTTTCTAAATTTGTTCTTTTAATAGTTTTCCCTTGAACTATCCAAGTTGTCATCAAATTTGGATCAAATAAATCATTACGTTGATAAACTTGATTACCATTACATTCTATAGGATCTTTTGACCAGTACTTTTGTTTTTGCCCAAAATATTTTATTGCTTCAGACTGTGTTGTATTACTCGTAGCCATCACTGGGCACTCATCCGACAACCTCAACCTGTGTGGGTTGGGGATGTAGCTCTATAAGGCCAGCAAGTTCTTATTGGGTCTTGGCTAATGTAGCGGGCGGTGTAGGGGGCATAATAGCGGTAGCGATTGTAGTGTAACCCTGATTATTCGTATCATCCTGATACTCACCCTTGCAGGGCCAATGCTAAAGCATTGTTCAAATTTGTTCCAGACAAATTTGTCCTCGTCAAAATACTGTCCTTGAAAGCGCAGGTTTGGTGGGATGGTGCGGTATTCTATCGCAAGGTTGCCATAGGATTTAAACTTTCTGTCAAAAACTTTCAGGTAACTATGCGTTTTAGTATAAAATTGTTTTTTAGTTGGGTTGAGTTTTTGGTTTTTTAATGCTAAATA